>JAOPZB010000022.1 GCA_025964355.1 Solirubrobacterales bacterium
CCTGGAGGGATGGAGACAGGATCTTCATCGGCAGCCATCGTGGCTCGCTTTAGGACCTGGACAAAAATCTTCGACGGCGCGGCGCTTTCCCCTTCTTTGCAGGGAAAACGACCATCACACAGTGTCCAGACGCGCCTGGACGCGATCGGCCGGACCAGCAGCTAGAACAGCCCCAGCTGATCGACCTCTACGCGCGCCTGCGCCTGCTCGGGCGTCGGGCCGCCCTCGGGCTCGGGCTCTGGCTCGGGCTCGGCGTCGGGCTGGGCGTCGGGCAGAGCCGGCACCTCCTGTGGCGCCGGCTGCTCGGGTGCCCCGAGCGCGAGCAGCGCGGGCAGCCGTGCGAAGTCCTCGCGGAGCGTCTCGAGCATCCGCGGCGTGTAGAGGGCGGCTGCCGGATGGTAGATCGGATAAAGACGAACGGCGCGGGCTCCCAGCACGCGAACCTCCGGCTGCCCGTGCAGGCGCGTTATCCCGGTCGGATCGCCGCGCAGAAGCTTCGTCGAGAAGTTGCCGAGCGTGCAGATCACGGTCGGCTCGATCAGCTCCACCTTTCGCAGCAGGTACTCCTGGCAGTTCTCGAGCTCGACCGGCAGGGGATCGCGGTTCCCGGGAGGCCTGCATTGGAGGGTGTTCGTTATGAACACCTCTGATCGCTCGAGGCCGATCTCCGCCAACAGTTGATCGAGCAGCTTGCCGGCACGCCCGACGAACGGTAGGCCCTGCTCGTCCTCGCTCGCCCCGGGCGCCTCCCCGACGAACATCAGGTCCGCGTCGGCGTTGCCCATGCCGAATACGACCGTCTTGCGCGTGGCCGCGAGCTCGGTGCATCGCAGGCAGCCGCGCGCCTGGGCGAGAACGTCCTTAAGCGCCTCGCGTCGCTGCAGGGCAGATCGTTCGCGCTCCTGCTGTGGCATCGGCTGGATGGTAGTTGCTGGCTGAGGGACGCCGCCCGGTCCGCACCGGCGCTCCGGCGCGCCGGCTGCCGGGCGTCGCGCTGCGCAATGATCTCGCCATGGACGATGTCCCGGAGCTTGCCGTCAGGGCCGAGTTCGCCGGCGTGGTGGTGGCGATCGCGCATGGCGCGGACGAGCGGGTGGGAGCCGGCATGCCACTCGTGGTGCTCGAGGCTATGAAGATGGAGCATGAGGTGCTCGCGGAGGCCGACGGAGTCGTGCGCCGCGTCGCTGTGGCCGTCGGCGACGCGGTGCAGGAGGGTCAGCTGCTCATGCTGCTCGCGCCGCGGGCATCGGCCGGGAGCGACGGCGCCCAGGCGCCCGAGCTCGACCCGAGCACGGGCGACTCGCCCGGCGAGCGCTCCGACCTGGCGGCTGTTCGCGAGCGCCACGAGATCGGCCTGGACGGAGCCCGGCCGGACGCCGTCGCGCGGCGGCGGGAGCGCGGTCAGCGCACCGCTCGCGAGAACCTCGCGGACCTGCTCGACGAGGGCAGCTTCGTCGAGTATGGCCCGCTGCTGTTCGCCGCCCAGGAGCAGCGCCGCTCGCGCGAGGAGCTGATCGCACGGACTCCGGCGGACGGACTGGTCGCGGGCGTCGGCGACATCGAAGGGCGGCCGTGCGTCGCGATGTCCTACGACTACACCGTCCTCGCGGGTACGCAGGGGATGCGCAACCACCTCAAGAAGGACCGCCTGTTCGACGTCGCCGAGCGCCGGCGGCTGCCGGTAGTGCTGTTCGCCGAGGGCGGCGGAGGGCGACCGGGTGACGTCGACATGCCGATCGTCGCCGGGCTGGACTGCCGCGCGTTCGCCCTGTTCGCCGGCCTGAGCGGTCTGGTGCCGCTCGTAGGGATAGCGTCGGGCTACTGCTTCGCGGGCAACGCGGCGCTGCTGGGCTGCTGCGACGTGGTGATCGCGACCGAGGACTCGAGCATCGGCATGGGCGGCCCCGCGATGATCGAGGGAGGTGGCCTGGGCGTCTATGCGCCGGGAGACGTGGGTCCGATCGACATGCAGTACGGCAACGGCGTCGTGGATCTGCGTGTCGCCGACGAGCGCGAAGCGGTGGCCGCGGCGCGGCGTTACCTCTCGTACTTCGGCGGCGCCGTCGAGCCGGGCGCGGTGGCCGACCAGGATGTGCTGCGACGGCTGATACCGCAGGAGCGCAAGCGCGTCTATGACGTGCGCCGCGTCGCGGAGGCACTGTTCGACGAGGGATCGGTGCTCGAGCTGCGCGGCGGGTTCGCTCCTGGGATGCTCACGGCGCTGGCCCGTCTCGACGGCCGTCCGCTCGGGGTCGTGGCCAACGACCCCAGGCATCTCGGCGGCGCCATAGATGCCGACGGCGCCGACAAGTCGGCGCGCTTTGTGGCGCTGTGCGACGCGTTCGAGCTGCCGGTGCTGTTCCTCTGTGACACGCCCGGCTTCATGGTCGGCCCGGCGGCGGAGCAGACGGCGAGCGTGCGCCATTTCGCGAGGATGTTCCTGACTGGCGCGAACGTAAGCGTCCCGACGGGGACGATCGTGCTTCGCAAGGGCTACGGGCTCGGGGCCCAGGCGATGGCCGGCGGCGGCTTCAAGGCTCCGCTGTTCACGGTCGCATGGCCGACGTCGGAGTTCGGGGCGATGGGGCTTGAGGGGGCGGTGCGACTCGGCATGCGCCGCGAGCTCGAGGCGATCGAAGACCCGCAGGAGCGCCAGCGGATCTTCGAGCAGACGGTCGCGGCGGCCTACGAGCGCGGTCGCGGCCTGAACATGGCGGCCTATGGTGAGATCGACGACGTGATCGACCCGGCCGACTCGCGGCGCTGGATCGCGACGCTGTTCGACGAGGGCTCCGGCGAGTGGTGGCGGCGCCCGGGAAAGAAGCGCCCGCATCTCGACGCCTGGTGAGCCGTAGTCCTGAAGGCGACTCCCGGCTCAGGGCGCGGATGCGAGCGGACGCGCGACCCCCCGGCGGTCCTCGCAGCGATCCGCAAAGGGCGATATCATGCCCGGCAGGCCGCCAACGAGCTTGCTCGTGGTGTACCTGGGAAGCACCGTAGACCCACATCTTCAGTCGCGCCGGTATCCGCAGGGAACTGGACCGAGAACGATGAGCCCCATCACCCCGACCGCGGTTTCGCGCATGAGCATCGTGCGCACGGTCGCCGAGCTTCGCACGGCGCTCGCGCCGGCTCGCCGAGCCGGCGTTGAGATCGGGCTGGTGCCGACGATGGGCGCTCTGCACGACGGGCACCTCTCGCTGATCCGCCATGCCGCCGAGCGGTGCGGGCTGGTGGTCGTCTCGCTGTTCGTCAACCCCGCCCAGTTCAACGCGGGCTCGGACCTGGAGCGCTATCCGCGACGCGAGCGCGATGACGCGGCGCTCGCCGCCGCCGCCGGCGCCGATGTGCTGTTCGCGCCGTCGGTCGAGGAGGTCTACCCGCCGGGCTTCGCCACATCGGTCGAGGTGATCGGGTTGACCGACCGGCTCGAGGGAGCCGCGCGTGGGAGCGAGCACTTTCGCGGCGTCACGACGGTGGTGACCAAGCTGCTCTGCATGGCGATGCCGGATGTCGCCTACTTCGGGCAGAAGGACGCACAGCAGCTGCTGGTCATCCGGCGTCTCGTCGAGGACCTCAACCTGCCCGTCCGGATCGAGGCGCGACCGACGGTACGCGAGCCGGACGGCCTGGCCATGTCGAGCCGCAACGTACTGCTCGACACCGATCAGCGCAGCCGCGCGCTTGCGCTGTCGGAGGCGCTCGACAGCGCGGCGCGACTGGCCGCCGGCGGCGAGCGCTCGGCCGAGGCGCTGCTGGCGGCGGCGAGCGACACGATGCGTGCCTCCGGCGTGGTTCCCGACTATGTGGCGCTCGTGGAGCCGGACACGCTCGAGCCGATCGACAGGCTGTCGGGCGACGCGCTGCTCGCGATCGCTGCCCGGATCGACGACGTCCGCCTGATCGACAACGCGATCCTCCGCCCGGGACGGGCGGGCTCCGCTTCAAGACCCAGTCAACCGCTCCCAGGAGAGACGATCACCACATGCAACGCGTGATGCTCAAGTCCAAGATCCACCGGGCCACGGTCACCGACTGCGACCTCCATTACGTCGGGTCGATCACCGTCGATCCCGACCTGCTCGACGCGGCCGACATCCTCGAGCATGAACAGGTCC
Source organism: Solirubrobacterales bacterium (assembly GCA_025964355.1). GTDB lineage: Bacteria > Actinomycetota > Thermoleophilia > Solirubrobacterales > Solirubrobacteraceae > Palsa-744. The sequence goes on from JAOPZB010000022.1 coordinate 4,119, forward strand.
ATGTCGTGGACGTCGACAACGGCGCGCGCTTTGAGACGTACACGATCGCCGGCGAGCGCGGGTCGGGGGACATGTGCATCAACGGCGCCGCCGCGCGCCTGGTGCACCGCGGGGACACGATCATCGTCATCTCCTACGGCCAGTATGACGAGGCCGACCTCGAGCGCTACGAGCCGCGCGTCGTTCATGTGCAGGCACAGACCAACCGCATCATTACCGTCGACGACGAGGTGGCGACCCTGCTCTCGTGAGCGAGCGTCAACCTGCGTCAGAGAGGAAAACGAGCATGTCCAGTCGCCCCACCGTCCAGACCCCGTCCGACCCGGGCCGCCTGCCGATGACCCTTCCGCTGCTGATGGAGAAGAAGCGGCTCGGCGACCCGATCGTGATGGTCACGGCCTATGACTACCCCAGCGCCCGCGCCGCCGAGGCGGCCGGGGTCGACCTCGTCCTGGTCGGCGACTCGGCGGCGACGACCGTGCTCGGCTACAGCGCCACGACGCCGGTCGACCTCGAGGACATGCTCGTGCTCGCGCGGGCGGTGCGCCGCGGCCTGACGACGCCGCTGCTGATCGGCGACCTGCCGTTCGGCTCCTATGAGGTCTCGGACGAGCAGGCGATCACGACCGCGGTGCGGATGGTCAAGGAGGCAGGCTGCGAGGCCGTCAAGCTCGAGGGCGGCGGAGAGGCGTCGGTCAGCCGCGCCCGCGCCATCGTCGGCGCGGGCATCCCGGTGATGGGCCACGTCGGCCTCACGCCCCAGACCTCGACCGCGCTCGGGGGCTGGAAGGCGCAGGGCCGCACGGCGACCGCGGCCGCTCGCATCGCCGCGGAGGCGCAGGCGCTGCAGGAGGCCGGCTGCTTCGCCCTCGTGTTCGAGGCGATTCCGAGCGCCGTGAGCGACGAGCTCATGCCGCTCGTCGAGATCCCGGTGATCGGCATCGGCGCGGGCCCGGCGACAGATGGCCAGGTCCTCGTCTTCCACGACCTGCTCGGGATCCGAGACGGACTCGGCCCGCGCTTCGTCAAGCGCTACGCGAACCTCCAGCAGGAGATGAACGACGGGATCACGGCCTTCGCCGAAGATGTGCGCACACGCCGCTATCCAGCGCCGGAGCACACATACTCGATCGACCCAGGCGAGCTGGCCGACCTGCACGAGCGCCTGGTCTGACGCGCGCGCGGCGCGTCCGGAAGGCCCGTTCCCCGGGAGGCAATCGCGGCCCCCTCCCGCAACATCGGCCGGCGTCGCCGGCCACGACGCAAGCTGCACGAGGCGGCGCCGCGCCGGTCGATCTCGGCGCTCCTAGGACAAACGCGCAGCACAGGTTTGCAGGCGCGCGGAGTTGGGTAGCGGCGTGCTTGAAGCGCTCAGATCGCGGAGGGGGCCCGCGGCGTTTGATCAACGACCACGGAGGCCAGCCACATGAATTCGCGTTGGAAGTTGTCGGTCCTGCTCAGCGTCATCGCAGTTTCACTCCTTGCCGGCGCGGGCAGCGCATCGGCGTGGGCGCCGGCGGAAAGCGCGACGATCCATCCCGGCGTGATGACCTTCACAGGAGGCTCCTCCTTCCTGAACGGGGCAGGCCAGTGCACCGCCAACTTCGTCTACACCGACGCGTCGGGCAACGTCTATCTGGGGCAGGCCGCACACTGCTCGTCGACTGGGAGCAACACCGAAACGAACGGCTGCTCGACGAAATCGCTGCCGATCGGCACCCCGATCTACGCGGGCGACCTCGTCAACGGCGGCATCCAGAACGGCACCCTCATCGGCACGCTGGCCTACAACTCGTGGATCGCGATGCAGCAGGCGCATGAGACCAATGCCGCCACCTGCGCATACAACGACCTTGCGCTGATCAAGATCGCCGCGGGCCAGGTCGCGAACGTGAATCCGACGGTCCCGTTCTGGGGCGGGCCGAACGGCCTCGCGGCGGGGGCGGCGCCGCTGGGCGAACGCGTCTTCACCTACGGCAACTCGATCCTTCGCGGCGGTGTCAGCGTGCTCAGTCCGAAGACCGGCGCGAGCCTCGGCGAAGGCGAAGAATCGGCGGGCTGGAGCTCGCAGGTCTACACGGTCAGCCCGGGTATCCCGGGCGACTCGGGCAGCGCCTACATGAACGGCACAGGCGACGCCCTTGGCGTCCTTTCGACAGTCGAGCTCGCCCCGGTGCCGGCCAGCAACGGCGTCGGGACGCTCGCCAAGGAGGTCGCGTACGCCAACACGGCGACGGGCCTGGGCATCAAAGTGGCGCCCGGAACGACCGCGTTCAGCGCGACGCCGATTCCCCCGGCGCCGTGAGCGACTGGCCGTAGCGCTCGGCGAACGCGAACTCCGCGACCCGCCGGCGCGCCAGGCGCGCCGGCCAGGGGTCGGCCCGATACCCGACCCCGATGTGCGCGGCGAGCGCAATCTCCTGCGGGATCTCCAGCAGCTGCCTGACCTGTTCCTCGGCCGGCACCAGCAGGGTGGTCAGCGCCGCCCCGAGGCCTTCGGCGCGAAGGCCCAGCAGGACGTTCTGGACGAACGGGTACACCGAGGCCCCGCCGACGATGCTCTGGCGGGGAAGCTGCGCATCCGTGGCCAGCACGTCCTCGATGCGAACACCGACGACGAGATGCAAGGGGACATCGCCGAGGCCTTTGGCGTATTCGTCCGCCCGGCGCGCCATGCGGACCCGCGATGGGTCGAAGCTGTCCGGCTCGGCGAGCACGCGAGCCCCGCCGGTCTCCTGCATGTAGGCCTCCCAGCGCGGCAGGTAGAGGTCGCGCAGCGCGGCTCGGCGCTCGGCGTCCTGCACCACGACGACGCGCCAGCCCTGGCGGTTGCCGCCGCTGGGCGCGAAGCGCGCGCGGTCGAGGACCCGCAGGAGCGTCTCGCGGGGCACCTGATCGGGCTTGAAGCGGCGACTCGTGGGCGCGCCGCCCATCGCCTCAAACAGATCCATGGCGGGAAGCTACCCGTTCGTGTGGGTCTGCGCAGCCGCCGCGTCGACGGTCTCCGGCGGGAACTGGACGCGCCGCAGCAGGCGGGCGGGCACGCCGGCGGCGATCGAGAACGGCTCGAGGTCGCTGGTGACGACGCTGTTCGCGCCGATGACGCAGCGCTCGCCGATCGTCACCCCGCTGGTGACGACGACGTGGGCGCCGAGCCAGCAGTTGTCGCCGATCCGCGTCGGCCCTCGCGACTGAAAGCCCTGCCAGGTCACCGGCCTGTCGGGGTCGTCGAAGCGGTGGTCGGCGTCTGAGACGAAGCAGCCATTGGCGAGCATGCAGTGATCGCCGATCTCGACGAGCTCCTGCGCGGCGACCATCACGCCGAGGTTCAGAAAGGTCCCGGATCCAATGCGCACGCGGGCGCCGCCGGGCGCGGTGATCCAGACGTGTGGCTCGAGCAGCGTGCCGGCCCCTATCTCCAGGCGCCCCTCGCGCAGGGCCTCGAGCACGTTGCCGTGGACCGGCCAGCGCACGAACGCCTCGCGACGCATGAACTCCCGGTGGATGCGCGCCCTGTTCCACGGCAGCGAGCTCCGCTCGTACCAGCGCCACTTCTGCGCCCACAGCCGGGCGCGTCGCGCGGCGTCGCCCATCAGCTCATGCTGCGACCCTGGCGCGCCGCCTGCGCTGCGGCTTGCCCGGCTCCCCGCCCGTCCGCTTCACGACGGGAGTGAGGATCTCGGCGAGGAAGCGTCCCGTGTAGGAGGCGGGCTCGGCGGCGACCTCCTCGGGCGTGCCGACCGCGATCGCCATCCCTCCCTCCTCCCCACCCTCCGGGCCCATGTCGATCAGGCGGTCGGCGGACTTGATCACGTCGAGGTTGTGCTCGATCACGACGACGCTGTTGCCTGCATCGATCAGCCGGTGCAGCACCTCGAGCAGCCGCTCCACGTCGGCGAAGTGCAGCCCGGTGGTCGGCTCGTCGAGGATGTAGAGGGTCCTGCCGGTGGCCACCTTCGACAGCTCGGTCGCGAGCTTGACGCGCTGTGCCTCGCCGCCGGACAGCGTGGTGGCCGGTTGCCCGAGCCGGACATAGCCGAGCCCGACCGCGTTGAGCGTCTCCAGCCGCCGGCGCACCTTGGGGATGTGCTCGAAGAAGTGCAGGGCCTCCTCGACCGGCATGTCGAGCACGTCGGCGATGCTCCTGCCCTTGAACTTGATCTCGAGCGTCTCGCGGTTGTAGCGCTTGCCGTTGCATTGCTCGCATGGGACATAGACGTCGGGGAGGAAGTGCATCTCGATCTTGATCTGGCCGTCCCCGCGACAGACCTCGCAGCGGCCGCCCTTGACGTTGAAGCTGAACCGCCCGGGCTTGTAGCCGCGCGCTCGCGCCTCCTGGGTCTTGGAGAAGAGATCGCGGATCACGTCGAACAGCCCGGTGTAGGTGGCCGGGTTGGACCGCGGCGTGCGGCCGATCGGCGACTGGTCGACCGCGATGATCTTGTCGAGCTGGTCCAGGCCGTGGATCGCGCGGTGGGCTCCCGGGCGCTTGCGCGCGCGGTGCAGGCGGTTGGCGACGGCCTTGAACAGAACGTCGTTGACCAGGGTCGACTTGCCGGAGCCCGAAACACCGGTCACGCAGGTCAGGACTCCGAGGGGGATATGAACGTCGATGTCGCGCAGGTTGTGCTGGCTGGCGCCGAGGATCTCGACATACCCGCTCGGCGTCCGGCGTCGCGCCGGCACCGGGATCGAACGCACGCCGGCGAGGAACTGACCGGTGAGCGACTGCTTTACCCGCTGGACCTCCGCCGCCGTTCCCTGGGCGACGATGTGCCCCCCGTGCTCGCCGGCGCCGGGACCAAGGTCGACCAGATGATCGGCCGCCCGCATCGTCTGCTCATCGTGCTCCACGACGATCACGGTGTTGCCGAGCTCGCGCAGGCGCTCGAGCGTGCCGATCAGCTTCGAGTTGTCGCGCTGGTGCAGCCCGATCGACGGCTCGTCGAGGATGTAGAGCACGCCGACGAGCGAGGAGCCGATCTGGGTCGCCAGGCGAATGCGCTGCGCCTCGCCACCGGACAGCGTCGCGGCGGCCCTGTCCATCGACAGGTAGCCGATGCCGACGTTCTCAAGGAAGCGCAGCCGCTCGGAGATCTCGCGCAGTATCAGGCGGGCGACATGGCGGTCGGTCTCCGACAGCTCGACCTCGTCGAGCCACTCGAGCGCGCGGTGCGCCGAGAGCGCGCAGAAGTCCTCGATCCGGGTCCCACCGACGAGCACCGCGCGGGACTCGGCTCGCAGGCGGGCGCCGCCACACAGCGGACACTCCCGCAGCGACATGAACTCCTCGATCTTCTCGCGCGTCCACTCGGAGTCGGTCTCCCGGTAGCGGCGCTGCAGGTTCGCGACGATGCCCTCGAAGCGGGTCGCATAGGAACGGCGTCGGCCGTAGCGGTTGCGGTAGGTGACCTGCACCGGCTCGCCGTTGGTCCCGTCGAGGAACAGGTTGCGCTGCTCCTCGGGAAGGTCCTCCCACGGCGCATCGAGGTCGACGCCGTAGCGTTCGGCGATCGCCTCGGTCACCTGCTCGTAGTAGTTGGACGTGCTGTTCGCCCACGGCGCCAGCGCGCCCTCGCCGATCGACAGCGTCGGGTTCGGCACGATCAGCTCGGGGTCGATCTCCATCTGCGACCCGAGCCCGTGGCAGCGGTCGCAGGCCCCGTGCGGCGAGTTGAAGGAGAAGATCCTCGGCTCGAGCTCGACCAGCGAAGGCCCGTGCTCGGGGCAGGCGAAACGCTCGGAGAACGTGAAGAGGGTGCCGGGCGCGGGCGCCATGCCCGGCAGGATCTGCTCTGCGGCCGCGCGCGCGCCCTTGGCGCCACTGGCGTGCTCTGCGCCCGACTCGCCCCCGGCCGAGGAGGCCGAGCCGACGATCTCGATCTCGACGAGGCCGTCGGCCAGCCCGACCGCGGTCTCGATCGAGTCGGCGAGCCGCTTGCGGATGTCATGGCGCATGACGAGGCGATCGACGACGACGGAGATGTCGTGCTTGTAGCGCTTGTCGAGGACGATCGACTCCTCGAGCATGCGCACGCGGTCGTCGATCTTGACCCGCGCGAAGCCATCCGCGCGAAGCTCTCCCAGCAGCTTGCCGTACTCCCCCTTGCGGCCCCGCACGACGGGGGCGAGCACCATGAAGCGGCTGGCGTCGGCGAGCTCCATCACCTGGTCGATGATCTGCTCTGCCGACTGGCCCACGATCGGCCGGCCGCAGATCGGGCAGTGCGGCTTGCCGACCCGCGCCCAGAGAAGCCTGAGGTAGTCGTAGATCTCGGTCACCGTCCCGACCGTCGATCGCGGGTTGCGCGAGGTCGTCTTCTGGTCGATCGAGATCGCCGGCGAGAGCCCCTCGATGGAGTCCACGTCCGGCTTGTCCATCTGGCCGAGGAACTGCCTGGCGTAGGCCGACAGCGACTCGACGTAGCGCCGCTGCCCCTCGGCGTAGATCGTGTCGAACGCGAGGCTCGACTTGCCGGAGCCCGACAGGCCGGTGATCACGACCAGCGCATCCCGCGGCAACGCGAGCGAGATGTCCTTGAGATTGTGCTCTCGCGCCCCTGAGACGACGAGCTGGCTACCGGCCGGCATATCGGCTCATTCTATGACGGCGAACAGACGTTCGCCTTTAGGCCCCGGCGGCCGATCGTCAGCCTTCGATCGCCGCATACACCTCGTCGATCAGCTTCGTCCGGTCGTCCAGCTGGAAGTTCGCGGCGAGGTAGCGGTCGGTGTCGGCGCGGGACTCGCCGTTCAGCGCCATGTTCAGGGCGATCAGCCGGGCCCCGTCGACGTCGGCGCTCGCGGGCGCCGCGGCCGGGGCTGCCTCGGCGGCCGGGCCGGGATCGGCGGCCTTCGCCGGCACAGGCGTCGCATCGGGCGGTGCGGGCGCCGCCGGCGCAGGCGTCTGATGCGGCGGGACCGGCGCGGAAGGCACCGCGTCGTTCGCGGAAGCGGGTGGAGGCGGCTGTGGGGCGGCGGGAGCGGGCGTCATGCTGCGCCCGGATGCCGCGTCGTAGAGGTCGCCCATGCCCTTCTCGACGGCGGCCAGGTCGCCGGAGATCCGTCCGGCGCCGCCGCGCAGCGTCTCCATGAGCGCAGCGACCTCGCCGTCCATCGAGCCGACGCGCTGCAGCAGCTTGGTCGCGACCTGCGACACCGCGGCGACCTGGACCCGCGACTTCTCGACCGCGTCGCCGCGGGTGCGTTCGGCGTCGCGCTCGGCCTCCTCGCGCGCCAGGCGCGCGCTCTCGCCCGCCTGACGCTCGATTTCGGCGGCGGCGTTCTCGGCCGCCTGGATGATGCTCTGCACCTGACTTCCGGCCGTTGAGGCCAGCGAGCTCTCGCCACCGCCGGCGGCCGCGCGCTTGAGCTCCTCGACCTCGACCGCGAGCGCCCGCAGGTGCGCGTCGACGGCCGCCGTGTCATAGCCGCGGCGGCCGATCGGAAAGTCCCTGCGCTCGATTGCCTGCCGATCCAGATCCACGGCGGCAATCCTAGGCGATGTCCCCCGGCGGGGTCTCGCCTCCGCTGGCCTGCCCGACGGGCGCCTGCGTGGCATGGATCTCCTGCAGGTCGCGGCGCAGCTCGCGCAGCTCGTCGCGCAGCTGGGCGGCGTACTCGAACCGCAGATCCTCGGCCGCGGCGAGCATCTCCTCCTCGAGCTCGACGACCAGTCGCTCGAGCTCGTGCTTGGGCATGTCGGCGGCAGCGGGGGACCGGCCGCCGCGCGAGCGGCGCTTGCGGCCTCGCGGCACCTTGGACTCAGCCTGCAGGAACTCGGCGATGTCGGAGATGCCCTTGACGATCGTCGCGGCGGTGATCCCGTTGCGCTCGTTGTAGTCGAGCTGGATCGCCCTCCGGCGGTCGGTCTCGGAGATCGCCGCGCGCATCGCGCGTGTCTCCTTGTCGGCGTACATAAGAACGGTCCCCTCGACGTTGCGCGCCGCCCGCCCGATCGTTTGGATCAGCGATGTCTCCCCGCGCAGGAAGCCCTCCTTGTCGGCATCGAGTATCGCCACCAGCGAGACCTCCGGCAGATCGAGGCCCTCTCGCAGCAGGTTGACGCCGACCAGCACGTCGTACTCGCCGAGGCGCAGGTCGCGGATGATCTGGATGCGCTCGAGCGTGTCGATCTCCGAGTGCAGATAGCGGGTCTTGAACCCCATCTCCAGCAGGTACTGCGAGAGGTCCTCGCTCATCTTCTTGGTCAGCGTGGTCACCAGGACGCGCTCGTCGCGATCGACGCGTATGCGCACCTCGTTCATGAGGTCGTCGATCTGATTGCGGGTCTCGCGCACCTCGACCGCGGGATCGACGATCCCGGTCGGGCGGACGATCTGCTCGACGACGCGGGTCGATTGCACGCGCTCGTACTCGCCGGGCGTCGCCGACACGAACATCAGCTGGGGCGTGATCGACAGGAACTCCTCGAACTTCTGGGGCCGGTTATCGAGCGCGCTCGGCAGGCGGAACCCGTAGTCGACGAGCGTCTGCTTGCGTGAACGGTCGCCCTCGTACATCCCTCCGATCTGCGGCACGGTCTGGTGGGACTCGTCGATGAAGCAGATGAAGTCCTTCGGGAAGTAGTCGATCAGGCAGTACGGTCGCGCGCCCGGCTGGCGACCGTCGAGGATGCGCGAGTAGTTCTCGATCCCCGAGCAGAACCCCATCTCGCGCAGCATCTCCATGTCGTACTGCGTCCGCTGGCGCAGGCGGTGGGACTCCAGCTGCTTGCCCTCGGACTCGAGCTGCTCGCAGCGCTCGTTCAGCTCGCGCCCGATCTCGGCGACGGCGCCGTCGATCGTGCCCTCCTTGACGTTGTAGTGGGTGGCCGGCCAGATCGCCACGTGCTCCAGATCGTCGGCGATCAGCTCGCCGGTCAGGGGGTCGAAGTGCTGCAGGCGTTCGACTTCGTCGCCGAACATCGTCGCGCGGAAGGCCGTCTCGGCGTAGGCGGGGAACACCTCGAGCGTCTCGCCCCTGACGCGGAACGTGCCGCGCGAGAGGACCGTGTCGTTTCGCGTGTACTGGATCGAGACCAGTTTGCGCAGCAGCTTCTCGCGGTCGATCATCTCTCCGCGGTTGAGGATCTGCATGTTCATCTCATAGGTCTCCGGCGAGCCGAGCCCGAAGATGCAGGACACCGACGCGACCACGATCACGTCCCTGCGGGCGAACACGGCGGCGGTCGCGGCGTGGCGCAGCCGATCGACCTCCTGGTTGATCGCCGAGTCCTTCTCGATGTAGAGGTCTCTACTCGGAACGTATGCCTCGGGCTGGTAGTAGTCGTAGTAGGAGACGAAGTACTCGACCGCGTTGTCCGGGAAGAACGTGCGGAACTCGTTGCACAGCTGCGCCGCGAGCGTCTTGTTGTGGGCGATCACGAGCGTCGGGCGCTGTACGGCCTCGATCACCCCGGCCATCGTCATCGTCTTGCCGGTGCCGGTCGCGCCGAGGAGCGTCTGGAAGCGCTCGCCCCCCTCGACGCCCTCAGCCAGCCCGTCGATCGCCTTCGGCTGATCGGCGGTTGGTGTGAAGACTGAGTCGAGCTTGAAGGCGGGCATCGCCCTCTACCGTAGCGAGCGGCGCGGGGGCCGGCGGGGGCGGGCGGGCGGCGGCGGTCGCGGGCGGGCGGGATCCTTATCTGAGGCCGAGCTCAGCGGGGTAGGTGGCGCGGTAGGCGCGCTGAGCGGCGAGAACGCGCTCGACGTATTCGCGTGTCTCCGGGAAAGGAATCGTGGCGACGGTGAGCTTCCCGCCGGCTGCGTTCGCCTGTGCGGACCACCTGTCGACGTTCGCCAGACCGCCGTTGTATGCGGCCACCGCGAGCAGGTCGTCGCCGTGGTAATGGTCGAGCAGGTACCTCAGGTAATAGGTCCCGTAGGCGACGTTGATCCGCGGGGTGGCGAGGTCGCTGGCAGTGAAGCTGCTGCCACCGCTGAGGTGCGCGAGATAGTAGGCCGTGTCCGGAAGGATCTGCATCAGGCCCTGGGCCCCTGCGGAGGAGGGACGCGGTTCGAATTTCGACTCGGCGTAGATGACGGCCGCGATCAGCGCCGGGTCGACGTGCTTCGCCGCCGCCTGCTCGCGGATGATGCTGGCGTGGTTCAGCGGCAGCGCAAGACGACGCGTGGCCTTGTGCAGGATCAAGAAGCCGAGGGCCACGACGATCGCCGCGATCGCGACTGCGGCTGTTCTGCGGAGCGTCGCCGAGGTCATCGCCCAAGCTTGGCAAGCATTGCCGACAGCTCGCGTTCGAGGTCCTCCTCGCTGCCGTCGTTGGGTATGACGAACGTGGCCCGCCGCGCCTTCTCCTCCTGGGAGAGCTGGCGCGTGCCGCGCTCTCGCAGGAGCGCGTGGCCGCGGCCGGCGGCCCGCCGCTGCCGCGCGCTCTCGTCGGCGATCACCGCGATCGTCGCATCGTAGAGCGCGTCCAATCCCGCCTCGAACAGCAGTGGGACCTCGACGACCGCCGCCCGTGGCGGGGGGGCCAGTGCGCGGACCCCTTCGAGCCAGGCCGCCACGCGGGCGCCGACCAGCGGCCACACCATGCCCTCGAGCCATGTTCGGTCTTCGGCGTTCGCGAACGCACGCTCGGCGACGGCCGCTCGATCGATCACCCCGTCGGGGGCGACCTCCGGGCCCCAGCGGTCGATCGCCGCGTCGCGCAGCTGCTCGCCTTCATAGAGCTCGTGCACCACGGCGTCACTCGAAAGCACCGCGGCACCGAGTCGCTCGAGTGCCGCGAGAGCGGTCGACTTGCCGGCCCCGATGCCTCCCGTCAGGCCGAGGAAGGGCACCGCCGGTCGCACGGTCTCGCCGCGGGCGCTCAGACCGCGTCAGCCCTGCTGCGCCGGCGCGTCGTCCGCCGGCGATGCAGGATCGGCCTCGCCGCCGTCGGCGGCCGCCGGTTCTGCGGCTGGCTCCGCGCCGGCCTGCTCCGCGTCGGGCGAGCCGGCGCTGGCGCTCGTCTCGATGGTGTCCTCCGGCGCCTGAGTCTCCGCGACCGCCTCGGCCGCGGGCACCTCCTCGGCACTGTCCGCCGGTGCCTCGCTTGCCGTGTCGGCCTCGATGGCCGCATCGGCCGCCGGCGCAGCGGCTGCCTCGGATGCCATGTCGGCCTCGAGTGGCGCCGGCGCAGCGGCTGCCTCGGATGCCATGTCGGCCTCGGCTACTGCGGCGTCGGAACCATCGGCCGCGGTTTCGCCGGACTGCTCTGCGTCCAGCTCGTCCGCCGGCTGACCGTCGGGTTCGCCGGGGCGCGAAACCGGGAGTATCTGGTC
>JAOPZB010000057.1 GCA_025964355.1 Solirubrobacterales bacterium
CGATCGTGGTGATGCCATCGCTGCCGAGCTCTTTGAACAGCTCGTGCGCCGCGTTGATGAGCTGCTCGCCGGAGGACTCGTCCATGCTCGTGAACGCCTTGATGTCAGCGCCGGCCGAGTAGAGGAAAGGGTTCGACGAGGCGATCACGAGCGCCCGCACATCGGAGTCCTTGACCGCGCGCCAGACCTTCTCCAGGTCCTGCACGACCTGCGGAGAGATCGAGTTCATCTGGCCGTTGGCCAGCCACGCGATCGCGACTCCGTCGCCACGGCTCTCGAGCTTGACCACCTCGGCCGGCTGCTCGGAGTCCGGTTGCGGGTACGCGTAGAAGCCCTGGCCGCTCTTCTGGCCGAGGCGCCCCTGGGCGACGAGCCGTCGCAGGATCGTCGGGGGCGCGAAGCGCTCGCCGTAGCGCTCGCGGGCGTTCTCCATCCGCTCGAGGACAGTGTCCAGACCCTCGCTGTCGGCCTTCATGAACGGCGGCAGCAGGCCGCGCCTGGGGTCCAGGCCGGCCCCGGCCATCATGCCGAAGTCGATGTCGCGGTGGGTAGCGACGCCCTCCTCCAGCACCAGGCATGCCTCCAGGAAGGTCTTCAGCGACAGCAGCTCGACGAGCTCCGCGACATCCGGATCGCCATCGCCGGCGAGGTTCGGCTCGCCCTGAGGGTCATAGAAGCCGTCGCCGCCGGTCTTGGCGCCGAGCTTGCCTTCGGCGACGAGCTTCTGCATGCCCTTGGGGACGTAGAAGCGTTCCTCGCCGTAGGACTCGACGAGGTGCTCGGCGACGTGCAGGACCGTGTCCAGACCGAGCAGGTTGACGAGGTAGTAGGGACCGACCGGGACGACGCCGGCGGCGCCAACCCCGTCGTCGATCTTCTTGATCGACAGTCCTTTCTCCTCCTGCTCGCGCCAGACCTCCGAGATGCCGGAGTTGAGGATGCGGTTGACCACGAAGCCGGGCACCTCGGCGCAGGTGATCGGCTGCTTGCGGATCGACTGGGCGAAGGTCAGCGTCGCGGTGACGGTCTCGGCGGATGTCTCCTCGCCCTCGACGATCTCGATCAGCGGCATGATCGCGGCGGGGTAGAAATAGTGAAAGCCGATTACCTTCTCCGGCCGTAGCGTGGCTTCGCCGATCTCGGTGATCGACAGCGAGGACGTGTTGGAGGCGAGGATCGCGTGGCCGGGTGTGGCGGCGTCGAGGTCGGCGAAGACGCTCTGCTTGATATCCATGCGCTCCGGGACGGCCTCGACCACGAAGTCGACCTGGCCGAAGGCCGCGTAGGAGGTCGTGCCCTCGATGCGCGCGAGGATCTCCTCGATCTGCGCCTCGGCCTGCTCGGCCGTGATCTTGCCCTTCTCGGCGAGCTTGCCGATCTGCGCACGCGTCACGTTTCGCGCCTCGTCGATGCCGGCCGCAACCAGCGCGTCGTCGATGTCCTTGAGCACGACGGGGATGCCTGCGGCGGCGATCGTCTGGGCGATCTGGCCGCCCATCGTCCCGGCGCCCACGACGGCGGCTTTGAACACGAACATGCTTTGGCTCTCCTCTGGTTAGCGGCCCACCCGGCCCGCGGGAGCCTAGCGCCACCGCCGACTTCAGCGCATCTTCCGCCCGCGACGGGGGTTTGCACCGACAGAAGCTCTTGCACGAGAGGGCTTGGGGCGGCCCCGCTCGCTGGGAAACATCGACCGCTTGGAGGCGGATATGGCAGATAGGCAAGCTTGCAGAAGAGGAGTTCGATCGGTGGCGGTGGCGGCGGCGGCAGTCGCGGCGCTCGCCTTGCCCGCCGCGGCCCAGGCGGCTCCCCTTCCGACCGTCGCGACCGGCCAGGCGCACCAGGTGACATACGGCTCGGCCGTTCTGGCGGGCGCGGTGAACCCGAACGGGTCCAACACGTCCTACTACTTCCAGTACGGACTGACGAAAGCCTACGGCGGACAGACCACGATCGCCGACGCCGGCGGCGGCACGCACGCCGTCAAGGTCAGCCTGGCCATCGGCGGGCTGCAGCCGCTCACCGTCTACCACTACCGCCTCGTCGCGGTCAACGGTTCGGGCGCGGCGATGGGCAAAGATCAGACCTTCCTGACGACCAAGGTGCCGCTCTCGTTGGCGATCCTCGCGTCGCCCAATCCGGTCCTGTATGGCGGCACCGTCACCGTCCAGGGCACGCTGTCCGGGACGGAAAACGCCAACCGCGCAGTTGCGCTGCAGGCCAACGCGTTCCCGTTCACGGCCGGCTTTCAGAACTTCGGCAACCCGGAGCTGACGACCGCGACCGGCAGCTTCTCATTCCCGGTCCTCGGCATGGCCGCTGCCACGCAGTTCAGGGTCGTCACGACCGGGAGCAAACCGGTGGTCAGTCCGGTGGCGTCGGAGAGCGTCGCCGTACAGGTCGCCAGCCACATCGGGCACGCGCGCAGGCGCCACTTCGCCCGCTTCCATGGGACTGTCACGCCCGCCGAGGACGGCGCGCAGGTGGCGATCCTCAGGATCACGCACGGCCACGGCGTGCTCGTGTCCGGCACCGTCCTGCGCCATGCCAGCGCGACGAGCTCGACGTTCAGCCGCGTCGTGCCCGTCCGATCGGGCGTCTACCGCGTGCTCGTGCGCGTCATCAACGGCGCCCAGGTGTCCAACTACGGCCAGCCTCTGGTGATCCGCTGAGGGTGCTCTAGGAGGCTGAACGGGGGGCCGCACATGTGCGGCCCCCACGGGGAGCCGCATGCGGCTCCCCGCCCGGCGGCGCATGCGCCGCCGGGGACAGAAGCACCCGCGGGAAGGTCCTAGGCCGGGACGGGTTCGGCCGCCGGCTGCTCGGCGCGTCGCGGAAGCAGCGTTTCGCGTGCGATGACCAGTCGCTGGATCTGTGAGGTGCCCTCGTACAGCTGCATGATCTTCGCGTCACGGAAGAGCTTCTCTACGGGGTAGTCCTTGATGAAGCCGTAGCCGCCGTACACCTGAACGGCTTCCGTGGCGACCTTCATCGCGGCGTCGGCGGCGAAGCGCTTGGCGTGGGAGGAGATGAGCGTGTTGCGTTCGCCGTTGTCGAGCATCACGGCAGACTTCCACGTGAGCAGGCGCGCCGCCTCGATTTCGGTTGCCATGTCGGCGATGATGAACTGGATCGCCTGGTGCATCGCGATCGGCACGCCGAACTGGACGCGTTCGCGCGAGTAGTCGGTCGCGAACTCGAAGGCGGCGCGGGCGATTCCCGTGGCCATCGCCGCGACGCCCGGCCTGGTCCGATCGAGCGTCATCATCGCGAGCTTGAAGCCCTTGTTTTCCTCGCCGAGCAGGTTCTCGGCCGGGACCTCGACGTCGTTGAAGGAGATCGTGGCGGTGTTCGACGCGCGCTGGCCGAGCTTGTCCTCCTTCTTGTCGACGACCACACCCCAGTCGCGCTCGACGACGAACGCCGAGATGCCGCGATGGCCGGCGTCCTTGTCGGTCTTGGCATAGACCGTGTAGTAGTCGGCGTAGCCGCCGTTGGTGATGAAGCACTTGGAGCCGTTGATCACGTACTTGTCGCCGTTCTTGACGGCGGTCGTGCGCATGCCGGACACATCGGAGCCGGCGTCCGGCTCGGTCAGGCAGAAGGAGGCGAGCTTCGGCGCTTCGGTGAGCATGCCGAGGTACTTCTTCTTGATCTCCTCCGAGCCGCCCAGGGCAATCGGCGCTGTCGCAAGCCCGTTGCAGCCGAGCGAGGTCTGGATGCCTGAGCAGCCCCAGGAGAGCTCCTCCTCGATCAGGCAGCCGTCGAGGTAGCCGGCACCGGCGCCGCCGTACTCCTCCTCGATGTGGGAGTTCATCAGCCCGAGCTCCCAGGCCTTCTCGATGATGTCCTGCGGCCACGTCCCGTCCTTGTCGTACTCCCAGGCGACGGGACGTATCTCCTTGACGGCGAAGTCATGCGCCATCTCGCGCAGGGCCTTCTGCTCGTCTGTGAGCGTGAAATCGACCATTCTCGGATCTCCTAACGGGCTTGCGCGGGATATAGATTGACTGGTCAGTCAACCTCGCTCTGGCAGGGTAGCGGAGATACGGTCGATGAGCAACAATCCGGAGGGTGCAGAGCGCCCTCTCTAGCGTCGTGCTCGGTATTGCAGAGAACGGGCTCAACTTCGTCGTCTTCGGCACGGTGGCCTTCGCTGTGGTGATCTCGCTGCTGTTCCTGGTCACCCGCGGCAGCGACAGCATGTACGACCACATCGGGCGCGGAGGCATCTCGCGCGACGGCGACTACGGCGCTGGAGCCGAGGGCCAGGTCTCGGACTCGCCGGCGGCGCGGGCCGAGCAGGAGCAGGAGATCCGCCAGATGCTCGGCGCGCGCAGCGACCGCCTCGTGCGCAGGGGTCTGCCGGCGCTGGACATCGAGGCGGAGATGGCGCGGCTGCTGGCTCCGGCGGAGCCGACGGCCCATGAGGCCGGGCTCGTCGACGAGGTGCGTCAGCTCGTCGTGGCCCGCAACGAGCGCCGCGTACGCCAGGGCCTCGAGCCGCTCGACGTCGATGCCGAGGTGCAGCGCACGCTCGAGGAGCTGGACCCGTGAACATGCCGATTGCCCGGTCGGGTATAAACGCGCGATGACCAAAGCGCGCCGCTTCGGGCTGGACGAGCTGACGCTCCGACCGGGGACCTATTTCAACCCGCAGACGGAGATCCTCATAGTGGTTGACGACTCGCCGGAGATCGCCCATGAGATCTTTGATGCGGACGAGTTCGACGGCGTCGACTGGGTGCTGATCTCCGAGGACTCGCCGCTCGACGAGCACAGGCGCGACGATCTCGTCGAGCGCTTCCAGCTGACCTACCAGCCGGGCGCCGAGCAGCTCTCCGAGGACGATCTCGACGATGACGACGAGGACGAGGACGACGACGAGCTCGATGGCGTGGACGATCTCGAGCCCGATCACGAGTGACCGCATCGCCCCTGCGCGCAGGGGCGATCGGGCCCGGCTGCTGACGGCCGTTACGGCGTCGGTCGCCTCGGTCAGCCGCCGGTTGGCGAGCGCCCCGCCAGGCCCAGCCGCGCGAGGAGGGGGGCGAGCTCGGAGGCGGGCCGCGCCCCGGCCGGCGCGACGATCTTCTGCGGCCGGTTCAGGTCACTCAGGGCGACCACGAGTCTGAGCGTCGCGCGGCGAACGTCGCCGAGCGCCGCCTGCGTCCGCGGCGTGGCGGCGACGGCGAGCCGCAGAGAGAGGCGGCGGGGAAGATCGTCACGCTTTCCGGTGAAGAGGTCGACGCGGGCCACGCGCACCGCGCCCGCCGGCAGCGAGCCGCGCGCCGGCCCCAGCAACGGCGAGCTCTGAGCGCCGGCGCCGCCGCCGATCGCCGAGGCGGAGGCGGACAGCGGCCTGGCGTCGGCGAGAAACCGCGCCACGTTCAGGCCTGCGACGAGATGAACGACGTCAACGCCGTCCAGGCGCGAGGAGCCGGCGATCCTGGGGTGCACCAGCCACGCGCCGGGATCGAGCCCCAGCGTGGCCAGAGACGATCCGCCACCTGACGCCGCGGGCCCGCTCGCCTGGACGTAGCCCTGCTGCAGGGCCCGCAGCGTGGCTGCAGAGGCGAGGAACTGCCTACGGTCGAGACCGATGAACAGCTGTCCCCCGGTGGAGGTCACGGTGGCGCGGAGGGTCCGGCCGGCTAAGGCCCGCGAACGCAGCTGCACGGCCAGATCAAAACGGGGGAGGCGCGAGGGCCCAAGGCTCTGAAACGGACCCCTGAGCGCCAGCAGGAAGGCATCGCCGGCTGCGTGGGAACCGCTCGCTCGGCTGGTCGTCAGGGCGAGCGTCAGATCCAACCGGCCGCTTGAAATCGGATGCGGGGACGCGAAGGCGTTCTTCACCAGCGCCTGCGCGCTCTCGGAGGTCCGGCCACCACCGCCGCAGGCGGCCAGACCGCCGGCCAGTACGGCGGCTGCAAGCAGCGAGGCGCCCGCTCGCCGCCGACGTCCGGCGCGCGCCCGCGCAACTAGGTCACGCACGGATGTGTTCGGGAGGTGTGCTCTCACTGCAACGACCCCGCGCTGCAACCGTCTCTGCAGCCGGGGCGGCGATCGAGCGTAGCATCCGCGCCGTGCGCGCATGCCGTTTCTCGGTGCTCCTCCTCGGAGCGCTCGCGCTCGGCGCGCTGACGGCCCCATCCGCGTCAACGGCCGCCTCCTGGCTGGAGCTGGCCCCGCTCGGGCGACACGCCGCGGCGGGCCCGCCGGTCCGAGCCGGTGTCTCCTCGCCCGGGCCGCATGCGACGGCGCGCACGGCCGTTCGCCACGGCCCGACAGTCACCGCGGTGCTCGGCAGCCTCCAGCACAGCGGCGCGATCAGCGAAACGTCCTACCGCCAGTACTACTCGACCTACCTCGCGGCCAAGCGCTCGCTCGGGCGGCTTAGGGGCACGCGCGCGTCGGAGCTGGGCGCGGTGATCGCGAACGTGACGGCGATGGCGGCGGCCGGCAGCTTGGATGCGTCGCGCCTGCCGGCCGTGTTCCTGACGCTCGACCGCAACCGTCTGTGGTGGACGACGGAACCGCTGCTCTCAAGCGGCGAGCGGGTCGGCTTCGCGTCGAGCAAGCTCGTATGGGAGTACTACCCCGGGCAGGGCATCGAGATCCAGTGGCTGGCGACGTTCGGCAAGGCCAACGGCTATTTCCTCTCAGGTCACGAAAACGCCAACCTGCGACAGCTGCTGGCCGAAGCCATCCCGCTCGCCAGCAAACGCGCCGGGGGCATTGCCTGGGAGTACCTGTTCCGCTTCGACGGCGGCATGCCACCGTGGACCAGCGGGCTCTCCCAGGGGACGGGCATCCAGGTGCTCGCGCGCGCGTGGTCGCGTCTGAAGGAACAGGCCGACCTCACCGCGGCGCAGCAGGCGCTCGGGATCTTCCAGACGCCGACGCCGTCCGGCGTGCGGGTGCGCACGCCGGCGGGGGCCCACTACGCCGAGTACACCTACGCGCCGAGC
>JAOPZB010000072.1 GCA_025964355.1 Solirubrobacterales bacterium
CTGCTCGAGCAGCGTCGACGGCGGAAACTCCTCATGGGAGGCCGAGAACCAGATGCTTGGCGCCATGTCCGGTTGCTACCCGCCGGCGGGCTCCTCAGTCATCCCAAATCATGGCGCGACGCGGGTCAGCCAATCGCCGGCGCCTGTGGCAGACGCGCCACGGCCGCGTCCATGTCCTGCTGTGAGAACTCGGGATCCTCGAGCTCGCCCGCGAGGTAGGCGTCGTAGGCCGACAGGTCGAAGTGCCCGTGGCCGCAGAGCCCGAACAGGATCACGCGCGCCTCCCCGGCCTCGCGGGCGGCCTCGGCCTCTTCGATCACGGCGCGGATCGCATGGGCCGGCTCAGGTGCCGGGATGATGCCCTCGGTGCGCGCGAAGCGCACGGCCGCCGCGAACGTCTCGTTCTGACGGTAGGCCCGCGCCTCCACCACCCCCGCGCGCACCAACCCGCAGAGCATCGGTGCGTCGCCGTGATAGCGCAGGCCGCCGGCGTGGACCGGGGGCGGCACGAAGTCGTGTCCGAGCGTGAACATCGCCATAAGCGGCGTGAGGCCGGCCGTGTCGCCGAAGTCGTATCGGTAGACGCCGCGCGTCAGCGTCGGGCACGCGCTCGGCTCGGCCGCGAGGAAGCGCATCTTCGCCCTGCCGTGGAGGACCTCGCGCACGAACGGGAACGCCAGCCCGGCAAAGTTCGAGCCCCCGCCCACACAGCCGATCACGACGTCCGGCCGCTCGCCGGCCATCTGCATCTGGAGCGCCGCCTCCTGGCCGATCACCGTCTGGTGTAGAAGCACGTGGTTGAGCACAGAGCCCAGCGCGTAATTGGTGTCCTCGCGAGACGCGGCCACCTCGACAGCCTCTGAGATGGCGATCCCGAGCGAGCCCGTGGGGTGATCCTGCTGGGCGCGCCCCGCCTCGGTCAGCGTGCTCGGCGACCGATGCACCGTCGCACCCCAGGTCTGCATCATCGAGCGGCGATACGGCTTCTGGTCATAGGAGGAGCCCACCATGAACACCTCGCACTCCAGGCCGAACAGAGAGCAGGCGAAGGCGAGCGAGGAGCCCCACTGGCCGGCTCCCGTCTCGGTGGCGAGGCGCTTGATGCCCGCGCGTGCGTTCTCGTAGGCCTGCGGAACGGCGGTGTTCGGCTTGTGCGAGCCGGCCGGCGAGACGCCCTCGTACTTGTAGTAGATGTGCGCCGGCGTATCCAGCTCGCGCTCCAGACGCCGGGCGCGAAACAGGGGCGTCGGGCGCCACAGCCTGTAGGCGTCGAGCACCTCCTCGGGGATGTCGACGTAGGGCTCCGGCGAGACCTCCTGTTCGATCAGGCCCATCGGAAAGATCGGAGTCAGATCCGGCGGACCGGCCGGTTGCAGCGTTCCCGGGTGCAGGGGCGGCAGCGGATCGCCCGGCAGGTCACCCAGCAGGTTCAACCAGCGCGGCGGGATGTCGCGCTCGGTCAGCAGGAACTTCACGGTCTTCTCAGCCATCGCTCCTCCTCCTCGCGTGCAGGCACAGCCTATAGCCGCGGCGTTCGAGCCGTGACGCGCGCTGCGGGCAGATCGTCAAGACAGTGCTCCGAGCAGATTGGCCAGCCAGCCAGTACCATCGAGGCGGGCATCCACGGCGACGAGGAGGGGTCTTCAGATGGCAACTGTCGGACGTGACATCGCAAGCGTCGAACTCACCGATCGCGAGCACTGGGAGAGCGGGCCGCCGCTCAGCGTGTTCAAGGAGATGCGACGCGGTTGCCCCATCCACTGGACCGAGAGCTTCGAAGAGTTCCCCGACGAGGCCGGCTTCTGGTCGGTGACCACCGCCGACGACGTCCACACCGTCAGTCGCGACTGGAAGACCTACTCCTCCGAAGCAGGCGGCGTCGTGGTGGCGGCGGCCGGCTTCCCGATCGAGCTGGCGCGAGCCATGTTCATCGGCATGGACCCCCCGAAGCACGACCGCCTGAAGGCACTCTTCCAGGCCGGATTCACCCCCAAGCGGATCGCAGACCACGAGGGCGCGATCCGCGCAATCGTGACCCGTGTGCTCGATCGGCTTGAGGGTCGCGAGACGTGTGACCTGGTCGGCGACGTCGCGCAGCCGGCGGTCTCGCGCGTGATCGGCAGCTTCATGGGGATACCCGAGGAGGACGACGCGATCTGGGCGCGCCTCATGAACTCGACGCTTGGGGCCGCTGACCCCGACCTCAACCCGGCGGGCTTCGAGGGCGCCGTCGAGAAAGACGTGCCGGAGATCTTCGAGCGCTGTCGCAAGCTCATCGCCGCGCGCCAGGAGCACCCGACCGAGGACCTGACGACCGTCCTGGTCAACGCCGAGGTGGATGGCGAGAAGCTCGAGGAGCACGAGATCGTGATGGGTTTCTTCCTGCTCGTCGCCGCCGGCAACGACTCGACGACGGCGACCTACTGCAGCGGCATGCGCGCGCTGATGGAAGACCCCGAGCAGATGCAGCTCCTGCTCGACGACCCGTCGCTGATACCCGACGCGGTTGAGGAGGCCCTGCGCATGTTCCCCGCGTTCGCGCACTTTCGCCGCACGGCGAGCTGCGACACCGAATTGCACGGGCAGAAGATCAAGCAGGGCGACAAGGTGGTCATGTGGTACGT
>JAOPZB010000112.1 GCA_025964355.1 Solirubrobacterales bacterium
TCGGGTCCAGCTGGATGCGCGCGCCCTCGGGGATGCAGTTGCTCGCGCCGGAGTGACCATCGGTCTTGCTCGCGGGGTAGCGGTAGACCGATGCGCAGGTGTTGTTGCTGATGAACCCGAGCGCGTGGGCGATCCGCCCTTGTGTCAGTTCGCCCAGCCGGGGGAGCCCCGCAAGCAGTGGCACCCCGGCGCCGGTTGCACCGCCGCCGGTGCCGTCGCCGGACATGCTGAAGCGCGTGCCCCAGCTGGCGCTCCAGCTCGTCGGCGATGTCCGCGATGTCCGCCAGAAGTCATAGCCGGTGCCCGTAGTCGAGTCGATCACGACCATCGACCCGTCGCTTCCGCCCGAGCTTTTGGCAATCGCCGGAATCGGGATCGGCTGCTGTGAGAGCTGGCAGGTGCCCCAGGGTTCGGTGCACGACACGTGGTTGAACGGGTCGCCGGCGATGGCTGTCCAGACCGGTGCCCCGTATTCGTAGATGTCGGCATTGGCTCTCATTTCGCTGCCGAGGTAGCCGGCGATCGCGGCGCTGTTGGGGTCGATAGCTGGGCTGCCGGAGATCTGGGTGTTCCAGGGACTGGTCGGGGCGAACGCCGGCCCTTCAATGCCGAGCGAGATGGCCGGAGGCGCGGTCAGCGTGGGCGGGATGGCCGGCACGCCTTCCCCGGGAGTCGGCCCCGGTTCGGTTGCCTGCCCTTCCGGTGAGCCGCCCGGAAGCGGCGACCCTCCCGAGCTCGTTGCGACCACTAGGCACGCGACCAAGACGACCAAGCAAACGGCAATGCGCATAGACCATCCCTACTCTGCTGCGGAATGCCATCAAGGCGAAACGCAGGCAGCCACCAGCAGGCGCCCGTGCAACCTGGACCCAGCCCCGAATCCATCGCCCGAATGGCGCGGAATGTTCATGCTACCCGCGTTTCTAGGAAGCAAACATGAGATCCCAAATCCGATACCGTCCCGCGTCCCCGCGGCAAAATGGGTAAGACGGGCGTGCCTAGCGGCCCAGTGTCCAGCGGCGGCGCCGGCGCGGGCTGGCGAATGGGACGGCGATCCCCGGTCGCGGCGGTATCTCCGAATCAGTGAGAATCGCCGCCGGCACATCCTCCGTGAGCCAGTCGGCCAGCGCAGCCAGACCGGACTCCTCGATCTCGGCCAACGCTCCCGGCGGGCGTTTGACGGCGTCGTGGGCGTCGGAGGCGACGTTGTGGGCGAGGCGGTCCTGGAACAGCTCGAACGCGAAGTCGCGCACCTGGCGACCGAAGCGGCCGACCAGCGAGCCGGCCGTGATCGAGCTCAGGACACCTCCTCGTGCGAGCGATGTGAGGATCTCGGGTTCGCGATGGAAGGCAGGGCAGCGCTCAGGATGGGCGAGCAGGATGCGATAGCCGTCCCCCTGAAGCTTCATGACGAGCGCCTCCAGGCCGGTTGCCACCGGGGCGAACGGGCACTCGATCAGCAGCCATCTGCCGGTACCGAGCGCCAGCGCATCGAGCTCCTCGCGCTCGAGCTCTGCCGCGCGAGTCATCGCTATCTCGGCGCCGGTCAGGACCTTCAGCGGTATGCCCTCCGCCGTCGCGCCCTCATTCACCTCAGCCACCAGCGCGCCGATCGTGGCCGCGTTGTTCGGATAGCGCACGCTGACGTGGGGGGTCGCGACAATCGTGTTCGTTCCGTTCGCTGCCGACGCGCGCATGAGGCTGATCGAGTCTGCGAGCGTGGCGGGGCCATCGTCGATTCCAAAAACCACGTGGCAATGCAGATCGATCACTATCTCACCCCGCTGTCGAGGCTAGTGACGTCGCCGACGTTGCTGGATGCCATTGCCGCGTTTGCGTCCATCCTGGAGCGCGCACCTCACATACGCTTCTGCGCGGCCGCGCGCGGGCCGGACCAAAATTGATAGGCGCGCACGCGCAGCCCACCGGTTCCGAGCGCCCGCGGGAGGGTGATCGAGTAACGGTTGAACCGGTCGAGCACGAACGTGGCCGTGTAGCGCAGAACGCGTCCCTGGAAAGCTTCCAGCCGCATGAAGTCGCCGACCGGACCGGACCCGCTGGCCACCGCGCGCCCACCTCGCCGGCGCAGGCGCAGGGTCACGGGGCTGACCCTGCCGGAGGGTGAAGCAAGCACCCCGGCGAGCGCGCCGAACGCGGGCTTGCGCGCGCCACTGACGTTCAAGACACCGAATTGCTCCGTGCGGGAGTCCGAGATCTGAAAGAGAACCTCGGCAGCGACGTAAGCGGTGCGCGCGAGCGAGCGGTAGATGTTTGTCACGTTCGCCCCCTGAATCGGGGGGGTGACGCATGCCTGTTCCTCCTGGATCTTCTGCCGGGGCCAGCAGCTGGTCCAGCCGAACTCGTCGAGCCACAGAGGCGTGTGGTCCCCGGCGGCCATCTGCACCTGGTGGATCGATCGCAGCGATGCCAGCGTCAGGTTGTAGAAGTGCACGGCGAGACCGTCGTAGTAGCCCTTGATGCCTGCCGCATAGAGGGCGCGCAGAAAGGCGCCGTTGGAGCCAACGAGCGAACCGGCGACCACGCGTACGTTCGGGTTGGCGCCCTTGACGGCCGCATAGGCGGCACGCAGAACGGCCGCGTAGCGCCGCGCCTTGTCCGGCCCCGCGAAATACAGTTCGTTGGCCTGGTCGGGCTCGTTCCAGACTTCTATCGAGGCGAGTTGGGTGCCGTACCGCCCGGCGAGGTAGCCGACGAAACCGGCATAGCTCGCCGGATCGCTCGGCGGCCAGGCGTTGGCCCCCGACGGCGCCGTCGCGGTGCATTGAGCGAGCAGGGACGCCGGCGCCGACGAGGCCCAGCAGGGTGTGCGAAGTACGGTCGCGATCACCTTGATACCGGCGGCCGCCGCGTCCGCCATCAAACGATCCGTGAACGCGAGCGCGCGCGGATCCACTTCACCGGACTTGCGCGGCTCCATCACGCTCCACGGCAGCTCGGTGCGTACGACGTTGGCATGAAGCTGCTGTGCGGCTGCGATCGTCCGATCCGCTCCGGCAGGGGTGGAGCCGTAGCTGAGGCCCATCACGTTTATGCCCCCGAGCGGCGTTACGGCGCTGCTGGTGTGCCCGGGCCGCGGGAACGGCTGGGCGCTCGGGTGTTGGCGCGCGAGGCCTGGCGATGCGAGCGACAGGAGCGCGCATATGGCAAGCACACTGGCGACCGGCAGCGCGCGCGAGGCCCTGAGCATCCGCACACGATAGCCGTCGAAACGACGGTCGCGCTGAGGGTATGACTGTGGTCACTACCGCCACGGGCACCAGGGGTAGGGTGTGTCGACCAATGTCGCCGACCTGGATTTGGATGCAAGTTGCGATCGTCGTGTTCGTGCTGATCGGGATGATCGTCGCAATCACCAAGCTCGCATGAAATTTCGCGCTGGAGGCGGCGCGGTTATGATCGGGCGCGCCCGGAGGGCGTAGAAAGCTCAAACCCGACCACAGGCAAGGGAGGATCATGTTCAGATCGATCGTCGTGGGGACCGATGGCTCTGACACTGCCACCCAGGCGGTGCGGCAAGCCGTGGACCTTGCCCGCGCGCTCGGAGCGAAGCTCGAGCTTGTGAGCGCCTATGAGCCCGTGCCGGCTCAGCGGCTGCAGGAGGAGCGGCGAAACGCACCGGAGGATCTGCAGTGGGCGATCA
Source organism: Solirubrobacterales bacterium (assembly GCA_025964355.1). Taxonomy (GTDB): domain Bacteria; phylum Actinomycetota; class Thermoleophilia; order Solirubrobacterales; family Solirubrobacteraceae; genus Palsa-744. Next base: position 3,662 of record JAOPZB010000112.1, read on the forward strand.
GCCCACGCGAGGACGTGGACGGGACCTTGGAGGCGGCCTCGAAGGTCGCGCAAGAGGCGGGTGTGACCGCCAACATCTATCCGCGGCAGGGCGATCCGGCCGACGCGATCCTCGACGTCGCCGAGGAGCAGGAGGCCGATCTCATCGTGGTCGGCAACAAGGGTATGACGGGTGCCAAGCGGTTCCTGCTCGGATCGGTTCCCAACAAGGTGTCTCACCACGCGCCCTGCTCGGTGCTCATCATCAGGACCACCTGACGGCCCCCGATCGGTGCTCGGCCGCTGCACTGAAAGCGTCTCGTAGTGAGTCACGGGTAACTCGGCACGATGCAGGAAGTCCTTACGGCGATCTTCCACTGGACCGCCTCGCACGGTCGCGAGCAGCTGAAGAACCTCCTCGACAGCGGCGGGCACACGGCGTTCGACATCTAGGAAGGTGCAGGCGGCATCACGCGTCGCTCGCGGCCGGGTAGGCTCGAAAGGGATGCGCATGCTCGTGACCGGTGCCGGCGGCTTCATCGGCGGAGTGCTCTGTCGAGAGCTCCTGCGTAGCGGGCACGAGGTCGGCGCGCTCGTGCGCCGCGCCGGGTCCTCTCCCCCGGGGACGCGCGAGCTCGTGGCTGATCTGAGCGACGGCCGGCGGCTGAACGAGGCGCTGTCCGGCGAGCGTCCGGACTGCGTGATCCACCTCGCTGCGGAGATCGCCTCTCAGCGCAGCCGGCGCAAGGTGCGCGAGGTCAACGTCGCCGGCACCGCTCGATTGCTCGAGGCGTGCCTTGCCCTCGCCGGCCCCGACCCGGCAGCCGGACCGAGAGTCGTGTTCTCCTCGACCGTCGTCACCGGCGACGCACACGGTGCCCTGCTCACCGAGGATCTGCCGCTTCCCGTCGAGACTCCCTATGGGCGCTCAAAGCAGGACGGGGAGCGTCTGATTCTCCAGGCCGGGCTGCCGGCGATCGTGATCCGTCCCTCACATGTCTACGGCCCCGGCGGTTGGTATGCGAACGATCTGATCCCGCGGCTGCGCCAGCCTGGCCGCTTCGCCGTCGTGGGAAACGGCGAGAACCTGTGGGACGTCGTGCACGTCGATGATGTCGCGTCCGCCCTGGTACGGGCGGCCGAGAGAGCGCCCGCCGGGTCGATCTATCACGTGGTCGACGACGAGCCGGTCACCTTCTACGAGTTCATGGCGCTCACCGCAGAGGCTCTCGGGGTGGGACGCCCAAGGCGGATCCCGGCGGCGATCGCTCGTGTGGTCGCCGGGCGAAACGCCGTCGCGGCGGTGGTCCGCTCGGCTCGCTCGTCGAACGCCAAGATCAGGCGCGAGCTCGGCTGGGAGGCGCGGTTCCCCAGCGCCCGTGACGGCATCGCCGATGCGGTCGTGCGCCTTACGGGCCGCTAGCTGATGCCCTGCCCACGTGCCGGGCGCGCCGTGCGCGCCTTCGCCCGGTGGCCTGCGAACGCACGCTCGGCCTCGTCGGCCACCAGGCCGGCGATCATCAGCGATGAGGTAGCGGCCGGCGACGGCGCGTTGCGCACGTGCAGCGCGCGCTCGGTCGCCGACACGACGAAGTCGTCGACGAGATTGCCGTCGCGGCCGACCGCCTGGGCTCGCACGCCGGCGAACGACGGCTCGACGTCCGCCGCGCGCAGCTCGGGTAAGTAGCGCGCTGCCGCACGCACGAAGGTCGAGCGCAGGGCCGCGTAGCGCAGCTCGCTCACACCGGTCGCCCACCGCCGGCCGAGCATCCGCCAGGTTCCCGGCCAGCCGAGCGTGTCAAGCACGTCGCGGGCACGCACCGTCGCGAGACTGTAGGCGTCGCGCGCGCCTGCGATCAGTGCCGTCGGACCGATCAGGACCTCGCCGCCGATCTGCCTCGTGAGGTGGACGCCGAGAAATGGGAGAGACGGGTCGGGCACCGGGTAGATCAGAGAGCGCACGAGGTGTCGCCGCTCGGGCAGGAGCCGCAGATAGGCGCCGCGAAAGGGGACGATCCGCGGGTCGGGGTCGGCCCCGGCCTCGACGGCGAGGCGATCCGCCCAGGCGCCCGCGCAGAAGACGGCATGGCCGGCCTCGGTCGCCCCCTGGGAGTGGATCAGCCGTATCGCCCTGCTTCCGACGGCCACGCCTGTCACCTCGCAGCCCTCTACGACCGTGCCGCCGTCCTGAAGCACGTCGTGGGCGTAGGCGCGGGCGACCGCAGAGAAGTCGACGATCCCGGTGTGCGGTGAGTGCAGGCCGGCGATGCCGCGCGCATGCGGCTCGATCTCCTCGATTCCAGCGGCGTCGAGTCCGCGCAGACCGGCAACGCCGTTCGCCGCAGCCCTGCGCTCGAGCTCGTCCAGGCGGGCCAGCTCCGACACGTCTGTGGCGACGATCAGCTTGCCGCAGCGCTCGTGTTCGAGGCCACGCCGCTCGCAGTACTCGTAGAGCTGGCGTGCCCCCTCGACGCAGAGGCGCGCCTTCAGCGAACCGGGCGGATAGTAGATGCCGGCGTGCACGACGCCGGAGTTGTGGCTGGTCTGGTGCATGGCGATCTCGCTCTCGCGCTCGAGCAGGCAGATCGACGCATGCGGGCGCCGCCGGATCAGCTCGCGCGCGACCGCGAGGCCGATGATCCCGCCCCCCACCACCGCGAGGTCGCATGTCTCAGGCGCCTGCGCGTGCTCCCGGGCGACGTTTGAAACCGGCACCGTCAGCCCGAGACGGTCGCAGGAGCTCCGCGCGCGGTCGCGGCAGCTGCGTTCACCAGGCCGGCGCCGTAGAGGCGTTCATCGCCTCCGCCGCCGAGCTTGCGCGCTGTGGCCCGCATGCGGGCGGTTATCTGGGCGGGGCTGGGGTGGTGGCCGAGCACGCCGCTGGCGATGATCAGCGCCGCCGTCGCCGACACATGCGGGGTGGCCATCGAGGTGCCTTCGTAGCCTGACGGGGTGCTGAACCGCCTCGGCGAGCTACCCGTGAACGTCACCTGGTAGATGTCCCGGCCGGCGGGCTGTTCGGGATGGCAGTTCGGATCGCCGGGAAGATCTGCGTCGGGCCCGCCGCCCGGCGCGACGAGCGTCAGTCCAGATCCGTCGTTGGAGTACGCCGCCAGGCAACCATGTTCGGTGGTCGCCCCGACGGAGATCACGTACGGCGCGCGCGCGGGATAGGCGATCGCCGTGTGCCCCTCGTTGCCCGCCGCCGCAACGACGAGCACTCCACGGTGATGGGCGTAGCGCAGGGCTTCGATCAGCTCCGGGATGTCCGAGGCCGTCACCCCTGGCGAGAACTCGAGGCTCAGGTTGATGACGCGAGCACCATGCTTGACGGCGAAGAACACGCCTTCGGCGATCGTCGACGCTTCCCCTTCGCCGCCGCTGTCGAGCACCCGGACGGGCATGATCCGCGCGCCATAGGCGAGGCCCGTGAGACCGTAGCGGTTGTTCGTCGCCTCGGCGATCGTGGAGGCGACGAACGTGCCGTGGCCGTTGCGATCGTTGGGGAACTGGTTCTTCGCGACGAAGTCATAGCCCTGGATGAACTGGGACGAGCCGAAGTCAGGCGAGCGGCGGAACTTCCCCCGGTTTGCGTAGGCGACGCCCGTGTCGAGCACCGCGACCGTCACGCCTTTTCCGCCCGGGACGCCATCGGCCGCGAGGTTGGCCCAGGCTTCGGGGGCGTCGACACCGAATGGCCCGGCGAAGTTCCATTGCAGCTGCTGCCAGTCTTTCGCCGCACCACCGTTGCCTTCGTCATTCGGGACGATGGCCCCCGCGGCATGCGCCACGTAGTCGGGCACCGCCCACTCGACGTCGCGCTGCGCGCGCAGCCGGCGAAGCGCCAGCGACAGGCTGGCGCCCGGTTGGATGCGCAGCAGGTGAGTTTCGCCAACGCCAACCGGACCGGGCGTACGCCCGGAGCGGGCTGTCACTGCCTGCGCGGGGGCCGGCCGGGGCGCGTAGCGCACGACTATCTCACTCGCCGCGTAGTCGGCCGAAGGCGCCGCTGCCGCCGTGGAAGCAAGTGTCAGGGTCGCGGCCGCCGCGGCAACGCAGACAACGGCGAGCGGCGCGCGGCTGATGCGCGGTGGGCGAGGTTGGCGGCCGGTGGCGGGAGGCATGTCGGGTTTCAGTAATGATGATGTGCCGGGCCCGGCGAGGAGGCACTGTCGCAGAGACCGCGGCGAGACCGATGAGCGAACGCTTCTTCCCAAGGGACGACTATTTCATGCGCCTGGCGTTGCGCGAGGCCGAGCGAGCATTGGAACACGAAGACGTTCCCATCGGCGCGGTGGTCGTGCGTGGGGGCGAGGTCGTGGCCGCGGCGCACAATGAGCGGGAGCTGCGCCAGGATCCCTCGGCCCACGCTGAGATCATCGCGTTGCGCGAGGCGGCTCGCGCGGCCGGAACGTGGAGGGTGCTCGATGCGGTCCTCTACGTGACCCTCGAGCCGTGCGCGATGTGCGCGGGCGCGATCGTGCTCGCGCGCGTCCCGCGCGTCGTCTACGGCGCGAGCGACCCGAAGGCGGGAGCCTGCGGGAGCGTGATCGACATCCTCGGCGAGCCGCGCCTGAATCATCGACCCGAGGTCGCCGCAGGCCTGCTCGCGGAAGAATGCGGCGCGCTGCTGAGCGGCTTCTTCGCGTCGCGCCGCTAGCCGTCGGGCGCGGGCCGCCACCGTCATCCTCGCCTCGGCCTGCCGCGAGGCCGCGCGCTGTCAAGCTCGGGAGATCATCTAGCCTAGGGCCGTCGCCCCGGAGGGGTGGCAGAGCGGTTGAATGCGGCGGTCTCGAAAACCGTTTCAGGCCTGATTGGTCTGACGAGGGTTCGAATCCCTCCCCCTCCGTTGTTTCGGCAGATTTGCAGTCCAACCGCAGTTTCGATCTGAGTGCCCGGACGCTGGAGCGAATCGCCGGTCTCGGTCTCGGAACGAGCGTCGCCCTAGACATCTACGGCGAGCACGCAGAGAGAGAACTAGACGTCTGGACGCGAAACGCCCGCCCGTCGACCTAGACCTCGCCGTGGCAAAACCACCGCCAGCCAGCCGGACGAGTGT
>JAOPZB010000125.1 GCA_025964355.1 Solirubrobacterales bacterium
TGCGGTCCGGATACCAGATGACGGTGCCCGCGTCCCCGAGATCGTCCGGCGGCGAGTCGATGCGAAGCGACGCCGCCAGGAACTCCTGCTGCAGCCTCTCCTCCCAACGGCCGTAGGGCAGCTCCTCCTGAGGAGGCTCCGCCACGAAGCGGGGTACGAAGCGTTCGACAGGAGGCATCCGTGCACCCAGCCTAACCTCCCGGGGATCGCGACGGCTGGTCGCGAACCCGGGGCGCCGTCGCCGGTCGCCTCAGGCCTCGCGCAGGACGGCCGCCGCGTGCTCCGGCGCGACGATGTTCAGGTTCACGTCGGTCGAGAGCTCCAACCCGGCGATATGCGTCAGGCGCGGGAGCACGTCGATGCGCCAGCAGAAGTGCTCGGCACCGCTGGGGGCGGTACGAACCCACATGTTCAACGGCGGGCTGGAGCCGAGGTGGCGCGCCAGGCGGGTGAGTCCGTCGTGCAGGAGCGCGGCGCCGCTGGGACCCTCGTCCTCGAAGCGCGCGCGGGTCGTTCTCGGGGCGAGCATGAGCTGAAACGGGAGGCGCGAGGCAAACGGCGCGATCAGCACGGCCTCCTCGTCGATCGCCACGATGCGCTCGCGCCGCCTGACCTCCTCGGCCACCAGGTCGCCGAGGAGGTTCTGGCCCATCGTGCGCGTCGCGTAGGCGCCGAACCGCTCGCGCTCGCGCGCCAGGGCGGGCGGCACGAAGTCCAGCGCGTAGAGCTGGGCGTGGGTGTGGGGCAGCGACGCTCCGGCCTCGCGTCGCTCGTTGACGATCAGCGCCACGCACGCGCTGGCGGCATGCGCGCGCATCCGCTCACGCCACATCTCGACTGCGGCGATCACCTGCTCGACCGGGAGCTCGGCCAGCGAGAGCACCGGCTGTGGAGCGTTGACGATGACCTCGTGGGCTCCGGCGGCCGGCCGCGATAGGAACAGCTGCGACTCCGAACGCGCCGCAGTCTCCTCCCGGCGCGGCGTCCCCGCCTGCGGGGGCTCCAGCGCGGGATACAGGTTGGGGACGACGCGCACCGTCCAGCCCGGCGAATTCGGCGCACCGCCGCCGGGACGCATCGCCTGCAGCTCGGGCGGCGTGCGGTCCTCGTGGCCCTCGGCGAAGGGGTCACGCTCACGGTCGATCGGCTCCGGCGGCGCGCAACCCGGCTCGCCTCCCGGACGCCGCGAGCGCTCGCCGGCGACGATCGTCTTGTGCCCGCTCAGCGGGTCGATGCGAAGCTCCGGCAACGCTCAGGCGCCCAGCGCGTAGCGGCGGACGTCCCGTTCCAGCCTGGCGGCGCTCGCATAGGGACCCTGGTGGATGTACTGCCGCCCGGCACGGTCGTAGAAGACCGTCACCGGGGTGAACGTCGAGTCGGTGATCGCGGCGCCCGCCTGCCCGTTGGCGTCGTAGTAGCTGGGGTAGCTCACTGGGAACGAGCGTAGGAAGGAGACCGCGTCGGCATGGCTGCTGTCCCCGGAATCAATGCCGAGGAAGGCGACCTCACGGCCCTCGGCGACCGAGGCACGCTGGAAGGCGCCGAACTCCGCGCGGCAGGGCTGACACCAGGAGGCCCACTTGTTGATCACGATCGGACGACCGTGCAGGCTGGCCAGCCGACTACGCAGCGCGGGCAGTCCACCGGGCAGGATCTCGCTGGCCTGGGCGTGCAGGGCGGCGAGCGGCGCCGGAGACCCGCCGAGGCTGGCGCGCATCTCGGAGAGGGTGAGCCTCGATGGCCCGCTTGCCGGCACCGGCGAGGAACGCGTCAGCTGAATCAGACCGACGACGAGCAGCGCCGCGAGCGCGACCCCGCCAGCCCCGATCACTATGCGCGCCTGATTCATCGCCGGATAAGGGTGGCAGATGACCCCCCTTCAATCGTGCCGCCGCGTGCTATATCCTGGAGACACGTCAGGGCCGGGTCGCCTTGAGCATCCGGCAAACGGCGCCAGTTCAGCGCCAAGTCCTTCCGAGCCGCGCCGAAGCCACTTTCGACGGCGGCTCTGTCTCGAAGTCCAGAGCCTCAATGGCCGAGTCCACCTCAGTGGCCCTCGCGGCCGCGACCATTCCAAGTTCCGCCGAAATTTCGCGCGCGGAAAAGTTCGTGCGCGAGCGTTTCCTGCACAACGGCGAGGATGCCGCCGTCGCGCTCGGCCCTGGCTCGCCACGCCGGCGAGCGCTCGATCAAGCGCTTGCCGAGCTCGAGGCCGACCCCAAGGCGAAGCATCCATCGACTGCATGGCGCCGAGAGTTCTCATTGCTGCTCGGCCTCGAGCGGCTGCTCTCCGAGGAGGAGCCGAAGTTGGCCGACGGCACGGTCCTGTCCTCCCATCAGGTCGACGCGCTGTCCGGCACACTCGCCGCGCTGCTCGCCGAGGCACAGCGCACCGCCCCGAACGGCAACGGCCGCGCCGCTGCATCCGCCTCGCCGGAGCTGCTGGCATCGGCCGACATCCTCGGCCCCGACGACTCCGCCGCGGCGAACGGCTCCGCGGCTGCGCCGGCAGCCGACGAGGTGGCCGATCCCGAGCAGGAGCCCGAGGAGCCGGACGAGGACGAGGACGAGGACGACCTCGAGGACGAGGATGAGGATGACGACGAAGATCTCGGGCCCGTCCAGCGCGCGGCACCGGAGGAGGACGACGACGACGACGACGAGGACGAGGACGAGGAGCCGGAGGAGGACGAGGCCGAGGACGAGCCGGAGGAGGAGAGCGATTCCGAGGAGGAGCCTCGCGACTGGCTGGAGGAGGACGAGGAGGATGTCGTCGGCGAGCAGCCCGAGGACCCCAATGCGGCCAAGCGCTTCTGGTTCGAGCACGCGACCGGCGCCGGCAAGACGGTTGCCGCGCTCGGCTTCGTGGAGGCATCGCACACCGGTGGCGTCCTGATCCTCACCCACCGGCGCAACCTCGTCGACCAGTTCCACGGCGAGTTGCGCGATCGCGGCTACTCCAAGCGCATCAGCCGGCCGCTGCTCAAGGGCGAGGACTCGGTCAAGGGGCCGGTCACGGTAGAGACCTATCAGTGGTTTGTGCGCAACGCCGGCAAGATCTCCAGCGCCTACACGATCGTCATCTGCGACGAGGCGCACACGGCCCTCGGCGAGAAGACGAGCGGCGCGATCCGCAACTGGACCGGACCTGTCTTCATCGGCATGACCGCCACCGGCGCGCTGATCGCCCGGCACGTCACCGACCTCTTCCCCACGCAGACCTCCCGGTTTGACCTTGCACAGGCCGCGCGGCGCGGCGTCATCTCACCCCTGCGCTGCGTGCGCATCTCCCCCGGGGTCGGGGTGCGCACCATCGCCAAGGTTCCGCTGCGTCGCGGGGAGGTCGACACCGAGTTCGACCAGGAGGAGCTGGCCAAACTGCTGGACCAGCAGCCGTTCAACGTAGCCGTGGCCAGCCTCTACAAAACGCGCTTCAACGGCGTCCCCGGCGTCGTCTACGCCGCGGGTGTGCGCCACGCCTACAACCTCGCAGAGGCGTTTCGCGCCGAGGGCATCAAGGCGCAGGCCGTGTCGGGCGAGACGCCAAAGCGCGAGCTCGCGGAGATCCTCGCCCGCTACGAGCGCGGCGACATCGACGTGCTGATCAACGCGCAGCTGCTCGCGGAGGGCTGGAACAGCCCGCGGGCGACTGTCTGCATGCACCTCGCGCCGACGGCGTCCAAGCGCATCTACCAGCAACGCGTCGGACGTGTGACCCGCCGCCATCCCGGCAAGGAGGCCGGTCTGGTAGTGGACTTCGTACATCCCGCCACCAAGCACGACGATCCCGTCGTGACGCTGCACTCTCTGCTCGACCGCGACGTCTATCGCGGCGGGGCGATCGTCGTCGGCCCGGTGCGCCGCGGACGCGGGCGCAGGATGCGCGTGGAGCGGCGCGTGCTCCCGGTGTGCGCCGAGGAGGAGCGGCGGTTCGCGGTCTTCGAGCGCGAGCTGTGGCGGATAGCCGTCGAGCACCTCGACTACGGCGAGCAGCACGTCTGGGCCGCCCTCGCGGGCGCGCGCGTCGCCCCCAACGGCTGGCGCCGGGCGCGTGCGATGCTCCACTTCGACCGGACCGGCGAGCTCAAGAGCCGCTTTCTGATCACCGCCGTCCAGCGCAACAAGAACCCGCAGCTGCGGCTGCGCGCGCTGTCTGACATCGCCGCGCTGCGCGATCCGGATGCCTTCGACACGGCGATCGACATCATCGGCGGCTGGCCGCGGGAAGAGCGCAAGGAGGCCACCAAGATCATGCTGCGCGCGCTGGTCGAGCGGCGCATCGGCAGGCGCGATCAGGCCAACGCCTGGATCTGGCGCCTGGCCGAGTACACGCGCGACGTGCACGAGGAGTACGCCGTTCAGCGCTGGCCGGAGACCAAGAGGCTGCTGGGCCTGCTGGTCAACTCGGCCGGCGGCGCGCATGCGCGCAACGCGAGGCGCCTGATCCATGCCGCGCGCAAGCAGGATCGCCGCCTGACGGCGGCGCTGCTCGCGGCCGCGCTCGCCCACACCCCCGAGGCTGAGGAGGCGCTGCGTGGCGCGCGCACGCGCCTGGCGCGCAAGCCTCCGGCGCTCGCACGCGAGCTGCTTCGAAACTTCCCCAAACGCCGGGCGCGCAACGCCCGGCGCCGCCGCAAAGGCGCCAAGGCCACGCCGAACGGCCGCGCGCACAGCGAGTCGCGCGTGTCGCAGCCCAAGGCGCTTGCGGGAGGCGCCTCCCCGCCGGGCGAGGATGCCTCCGTCGAGTCGGCGCCCGCGCTGAGCGGTGGGCTGGGCCCCGAGGTCGACAACGAGCTGCGACGTAACGTGCAGGACGCGCTCGAGCATCAGGACCGGCTTGAGCGCCAGGACTCGCTCGAGCCCGCCGAGTAGCTGCCGTAGTCAGCCGGTCGCCGTCAGGTGCACCTCGCCGGCGCTGAGCGTCGTGCGCCCGCCCCCTGCGAGCTCTACGACCAGACGTCCGGCGCCGTCGATTCCCCGCGCCAGCCCGCGCTCGGTGGTTTCGCCCGAGCCCCAGGCGATCTCTTGACCAAGCAGCGCGTCTCGCACGCGCCATGCCTCGAGCGTCTCCTCCGGGCGCTCGCGCAGGCGGTCCTCGAGCGCGACCAGCAGCCGTTTGAGAGTCGGCTCAACCTCCGCCGGAGTCCTGCCGAGCGTAGCCGCCGGCCGTCCCACGCCCGGCTGCGCGGCTCCGGGGCGCAGCTCCGGCGGCAGCTCGTCCAGGTCAACGGCGACGTTCAGGCCGATGCCCACGACTGCCCACCCTTCCTGGGGGCGGCCCTCGGTGAGGATGCCTGCGAGCTTGCCGAGGCCGGTCTCGCCGGGGGCGTCTGCGACGACGATGTCGTTCGGCCACTTGATGCGAGCCTCATCGCCGGCGATGTCGCAGACCGCCACGGCGGCCATCAGCGGCAGCAGCGACGGCGGTTCGCGCAGCAGCAGCGACATCAGCACCGAGCTTCCCGGCGGAGCCGACCAGCTGCGCCCGCCTCGGCCGCGCCCGGCCGTCTGCTCAGCGGCCGTCACAAGGGTTCCGTGCGGCGCTCCTCCCCGCGCGAGGGCGCGTGCCCGCTCGTTGGTCGAGTCGGTGCGCCGCAGGTGCACACGCGGGCGGCCGAGCTGGCTCACGCGCGACGCACCACGAGCTCGTCGTCGCGACCCACATCGAGCAGCTCGGCGGCCGAGCCGCGGTTGACTGCGAGGGCGAGCATCCGCTGTGCGTCCTCGTAGAGGAGGAGCGCCCCCGGGGCCACGTCGGCGAACGTCGACGCATAGCGTGCGGCCTCGCTGCGCCCGCCAAGATGCACGCTCACGACGTCGCCTCGTCGGGCGCCGAGGGCCGCCAGCTGCTCGGCGCGGGCGTCGAGGACGAGGTTGCCGAACGTGTCTGCGCGCAGCACATGAGCAACAAGCGCACCGTCCAGGACTTCCGCGGATGGCAGCTCCAGTCCGCGCAGCTCCGCCACCGGGAGGGGATCGCCGACGGCTGCGAGGGGCGCGCCGTCCGCCAGAGCGGCCGCGACCGGCGCGAATATGTCTCGGCCGTGGAACGTGCGCGACACCGGCTCCAGGCGCTCGGGCGAGGCGCCGATGTCGACCGCCTCGCAGACCCCGCCGAGTCGAGCCGCGGCCGGCATCAGCAGGCCGTTGTCGGGCCCGACGAGCAGGCTGTCCCCGCCGGCCGTGCGCAGCGCGACGGCCCGGCGGCCATGCGGCCCCTCCGCCCCGACACCGGGGTCCACGACGGCCAGATGGACGCCTGCCGGCAGAAACGGCAAGGCCGCCGTGAGCACCGTTGCTCCCGCTCGCACGTCATGGCGGGGAATCGTGTGCGTGAGGTCGATCACGCGTGCCGGCGGACAGCGGCGAGCGATCACGCCATGACATACCCCCACGAACTCATCGAGCAGGCCGTAGTCGGAGAGGAACGTGATCACCGGCGAGGCGGCCTGATCATGCCGCTCCGCCGTCGGAATGCTCACGGCACCGCCGGCTCTGAGGCGTTCGACGCCGCGTCGGCGAGCAGGGCGTCGACGACCCCCTCGACGTCGTGGCGCTCGGCCTCGACATCGACCCGCAGCCCCCGCTCGTGCAGCGCCTCGCTGGTGACCGGGCCTATCGAGACGATCCGACTGCCGGACGACCAGGGAGCATGCCCGCCTCCACCGCCGGACCCATCGGTCGATCCGTCTCCCTCGCCGCTCGCGGCGGCGACGGCATCGAGGAAGAACCGGACCGTGGAGGAGGAGGTGAAGGTGATGTAGTCGGCGTTGCGCGCCATCTGCAGCTCGCGTTCGGAGAGCGGCTCGGCGACCGTCTCATACAGAGCCAGGACGTCCACCGCGGCGCCGCGGGCGCGCAGCGCGTCTGGCAGGACGTCGCGCGCCTCGCTCGCCCGCGCGATCAGGGCCCGGCTGATCGGCACGCCGGCGAGCGCCTCGCCGAGCGCCTCGCCGACGAAGCGGTCGGGTACGACGTCGGCGATGACGCCTCGTTCGGCCAGCGCTCGGGCCGTCCCCGGCCCGATCGCGGCGACGCGGGCCCCGGCGAGCGAGCGGGCATCGCGGCCGGCCGCGCCGAGACGTTCGAACAGCGCCTGGACGCCGTTCGCGCTGGTCAGGCAGATGAGGTCGTAGGGCGCCGGGTCGAGCGGGGGTCCGGGCAGTACCTGAACGCGGATGACCGGCGCCTGCACGACCAGCGCCCCGTGCCCTTCCAGGCGCCGGGCCAGCTCGCTGGCCTGCGCCCGCGCGCGCGTGACGGCCACCGTGCGGCCGCTCAGAGGGCGCGGCGGCAGCCATGACAGCTCGCCGGCGAGTGCGGCCACGGATCCCACGACGGTGATCGACGGTGGGCGGATGTCGCTCTCCCGCGCCGTCTCGGCGATCGTCTCAAGGGTGGCGCACACCGTCCGCTGCCCCGGGAGCGTGCCGTTTTCCACGACCGCGGCGGGCTCTGATCCCGCGCGCCCGGAGCCGATCAGCGCCGCGGCGATCTCGTCGAGATGCCCCACGCCCATGTAGAAGACGAGGGTCCCGGGGAAGGCGGCGAGCGCGGCCCAATCGATTGCCGTCTCGGGCTTGTCCGGGTCCTCGTGGCCGGTCACCAGCGCGACGGCGCTGGCGGCGCCGCGATGCGTGACCGGGATGCCCGCATAGGCAGCGGCTGCGATCCCGGCGGTGACACCGGGCACCACCTCGAACGCGATGCCGGCGGCCTGCAGCGCCAGAGCCTCCTCGCCGCCGCGCCCGAACACGAACGGATCGCCGCCCTTCAGGCGCACGACCGTCCTGCCGGCGCGCGCGTGGGCGAGGATGAGCGCCTCGGTCTGCTCCTGCGGCACCGATGGTCCCCGTCCCTCCTTTCCGACGAATCGCAGCTCCGCATCCGCCCGCGCTCCGTCGAGGGCCGAGGCCGGGATCAGCCGGTCGTACAAGATCACGTCCGCCGCCGCGATCAGCTCGAGCGCGCGGGCCGTCAGCAGGCGCGGATCGCCGGGACCGGCGCCCACCAGGTATACCCGGCCGGGCGGTGTCTCAGGCTCCGGCAACGCCCGCCATCTCCTCTGCACCGCGCAGCAGGTCCACGCCGCCGACCGCGCGCACGCGACCGGCCACCGCGCGCCCCAATTCCTGGGGTGCCTCGAGGTCGCCAACCAGCTCGTCGGCGATCCACGCCGAGCCGTCCGGCAAGCCGACCCAGGCGCTCAGGCGAAGCGCCTGCTCGCCGCTGCGCCGCGCGTAGGCGCCGAGCGGCGTGTTGCAGCTCGCCTGCAGCTCGAGCGCCAGGGCGCGCTCGCAGAGCAGGCAGGCGACGGCCTCGGGATCTGTGATCGCCCGCACCGCCTCCCTTGTCGCACGGTCGTCGGCGCGGCCCTCGAGCGCGATGACGCCCTGCCCGGGAGCCGGGACGAACCGCCCGGCATCGAGCACGCCGCCGACCTCCGACTCACGGCCCAGCCGCTGGAGGCCGGCGCGCGCCAGCACGATCGCCCGGAGCCCGAGCGCCGGATCGGCGAGCTTGCGCAGGCGCGTGTCCACGTTGCCGCGAATCGGGACCAGCTCGAGGTCGGGGCGGCTGGCGCGAAGCTGCGCCGCGCGGCGGATGCTGCTCGTGCCGATCCGGGCCCCGGCGGGAAGGTCCTCGACGGAGGCCGCGCCGCAGATGACGTCCTCGGCCGCCGCACGCGACGGCGCGCCGAGCAGCTGCAGGCCCTCGGCGAGCTCGCCCGGGACGTCCTTGGCGGAGTGCACGGCCAGGTCGATCTCGCCACTGACGAGCGCCCGCTCGAGCTCTCTAACCCAGCGCGACTTGTCCTCGACACCGCTGCCACGGTCGCCGCTGGTGACGATCGGGACGATCTCGCAATCTCCAAGGAGACGCGCGAGCAGCTCGGCCTGGGCCAGCGCGAGCGCGCTGCGCCGCGTCCCGATCCGCATCAGCGCTGCACTCGGCCTCCGTGGCCGGGTCGGCGGCTGCGCAGGTCATGGACCTCCGCCAGCTCGGCTTCGGGCCGCTCCTCGGTCGCCTCGTCGTCGCGCAGGCCGAAGAGCTCGCGAACGAGCTCGATGCTCGCGTGACCGCGGTCCTCGCCGAAACTGCGCAGGCGGATCGTCGGCTCGTGCAGCAGCCGGCTCATCACCGCCCTGGCGATGGCCTCCACCCGCGCGATGTCGCGTGGAGAGGCCGACTCCCAGCGCTCGGCGTTCTCCTCGAGCACCTGCTCCACGAGCCTGTTGCCGTGCTCGCGAAGCGCGCTGACGGTGGGGAGCGCATCGAGCTGGCCAAGCCAGCGGGCGAATCGATGGATCTCCTCGTCGACGATCTCAAGCGCACGCGGCGCCTCCTCGGCGCGCGAGCTCAGGTTGCGGGACACGACCGCCTGCAGGTCGTCGATGTCGTAGAGGGCCACGCCGTCGAGCTCGCCACAGGCGTGGTCGATGTCACGCGGGACGGCGATGTCGATCAGCAGCAGCGCGCGCCCGTCCCGCTCGGCCATGACCTGCTCGAGCTCCTCCCGGCCCACGATCGGATGCGGAGAGGACGTCGACGACAGGACGATGTCGGCGCGCACCAGCTGGTCGGGAAGTTTCTCCAGCCCGACGACCGAGCCACCGAAGCGCTGGGCAAGGCTGAGGGCCCGGTCGGCGTGACGGTTGGCGACGAAGATCGTGCCGGCGCCCTGGTCGGCGAGCGCCCGCGCAGTGAGCTCGCTGGTCTCCCCGGCGCCCAGGATGATCACGTGGCGCCCCTCCAGTCCACCGAGCACGCTCAGGGCGAGATCGACCGCCACCGACGGGATGCTGACGCGGCTCGCGCCGATGCCCGTCTCGGAGCGCACCCGCTTGCCGGTGGTCAGCGCGGCGGCGAACAGCCGGTTGGACAGCGGGCCCGTGGTGCCCTCGCGCATCGCCGTCTCGTGCGCCCGGCGGACCTGGCCCTGGATCTCCGCCTCGCCGACGATCATCGACTCGAGGCCCGCCGTCACGCGGTAGAGCTGGCGCGCGGCGTCGCAGTTGCGCGGAGAGTAGATCGCCTCCGCCAGCTCGGTCGGGCGGATCGAGGCGCGGCGCGCGAGCAGGCCGAGCACGTCCGCCTCTGCGCGCACCGGGTCGCCGACGACGAGGTACACCTCGGTGCGGTTGCAGGTCGAGATGACCACCGCCTCGCGCACCTCAGGCGTCGCCGTGGCCTGCCGGGCGAACTCGCCGGCCTCGCGCTCGGTGAAGGCAAGGCGCTCGCGCAGCGCCACCGGCGCAGTCTTGTGCGAGATGCCGAGCGCGAGCAGCTCGCTCATGCCAGCGTCGACTCCCGCTCGGCGACGTCTGGGGCGGGCGGCGGCTGCTGATCTGGTGAGCGATCGGTGGCCTGCAGCAGCTCCCCCAGCTCCCGCTCGATCCGCGTCAGGCGGATCGCCATGATCGCGAGATACACCAGCATGAGCGCGAACAGCACGATGTACGCGGCCGCGACGTACTTTCCGGCCTCGTGCAGCGGCAGCGCCGGCACGTCGCCGAGCAGGACGGCGCTCATCACAACGCCGTCCTGGAGGCCGTCCGGGCACCGACGGTCGTGCCCGAAAGCGTCGGCGCCGCGCTGCGCGGGCGGCGCTCGCGCGCCTCGGGCGTCTCAGACAGCAGCCGCCGGCGCAGTGCACGAAGCTGGGCGCGTGTGTGCTTGGCCGTCAGCTCGAACTTGAAGAGGGTGAGGTACAACAGCGCGATCGCAACCAGCGAGACGACGAACGTCAGGGCCATCGGTCCCGGCAGGTTCGACGTGCTGCCCAGCACGCGGGGGTGCAGGTAGGCGGTCGACAGGCGCACGGCGATGAAGTTCAGCGGCACGAACGCACCGGCGGTGATCGCGAACACCGATGCGTAGCGCGCCTGGCGCTCGGGGTCTTCGATCGCGAAGCGCAGCGGCTGGTAGGTCGCATAGAGCAGGAACACGATCAAGAACGACACGAGCGTCGGCTCGCTCCAGACCCACCAGTGCCCCCATGAGCCCTTGGCCCAGATCGAGCCGGTGATCAGCGCGCCGACGCCGAAGATCAGGCTCATGTGGATCGCGACATATGAGCGCATGTCCCAGCGCGGGTCTCGTGTGCGCAGGTGCGCGATGGCCAGCAGTGCGCCTGCGACGAAGCCGCAGAGGGCGACGATCGCAAGGGGCACGTGCAGGTAGAAGATCTTCTGCAGAAAGCCCTGTTCGGCGTCGAGCGGGGCGTAGAAGAAGACGAGCGAAAGCGCCAGCGCCAGCGCGGCGACGGTGGAGATGCTAAGCGCGCGAAGGCCCTTTCCATACATGGGCTCTGTCTAGTCCTCCAGCAGGAAATCGAAGACGGCGTAGGCGATCAGCCCGAACACAAGATCATAGAGCGCCAGCGTCGCCAGCCAACGCCCCGCCGGCCCCCCAGGGTGCGTGAACGCGAGCAGCGGCGACGTCGCGCGCGCGCCCCCGATCACGATCGGAACGAGCAGCGGCAGCCCGAGCAGCGGCCCGAGCAGATCACGTGCGCGGGTCCGGACCGCGAGCGCTGCCACCAGGGTGCCCACGACGGCCACGCCGACGTCGCCGAGCGCGAGGACGCCGACGAGATCGGGCAGGGCGCCGCCGATCGACGGCCCGAGCAGGAGCAGGGCGAACGCGGGCACGGCCACGATCTCGAGCACGACCAGATAGGCCAGCAGCGTCAGCGCCTTCGCCAGCAGCATCGCCGTGCGGTCGACCGGCGCCAGCAGGAAGCCGTCGAAGCCGCCCTGGTCGGCATCGGCCACGAACAGCCGGTTGACCCCGAGGATCGCCGCGAAGAGGAGCGTCACCCACAGGATGCCGGCCGCGAGGTCCCCTTCGACGGTGTTGCGGTTCAGGGCGAAGTGGAAGACGACGAACGTGGTGACCGCGAACAGCGACATCGCCGGTATCGACTCGAGCGTGCGCAGCTCGACGAGCAGCTCCTTGCGCAGAAGCGCCGCGACGGTCCGCCTCACCGGTAGAGCTCCGCGATCTGCGAGGGGCCGACCTCC
>JAOPZB010000146.1 GCA_025964355.1 Solirubrobacterales bacterium
GAGGCCCTCGTGGATCTCGAAGGCCGCTGTCTTCTGGCCTTCGATGCGGAACTCGTTGACCGAGTTGACCAGCACGATCGGATGCGTATCGGTCAGCTCGCGCACCAGCGCCAGCGCTTGGTCGAAGTTGCCCTCGAGCGTTATCACCCGTGCGCCGTGAACGAGCGTCTGAGCCATCTTGCCCTGCGCGATCTTGCCCTCCGGCACGATCACCGCGCAGGTGATGCCCGCACGCGCCGCGTACGCGGCGGCGCTCGCCGCCGTGTTGCCGGTCGAGGCGCAGATCACCGCCTTGGCCCCGTCGCGCACCGCGGCGGACACCGCGCACGTCATTCCCCGGTCCTTGAACGAGCCCGTGGGGTTGGCGCCCTCGAGCTTCAGGCGCACCGTCGCCCCAACCATCTCCGAGAGGACCGGCGCGCGCAGCAGCGGCGTCGATCCCTCCTGCAGGCTGACGAGCTTGTCGCCCACCTCAAACGGAAGCCGCTCGTGGTAGCGCTCGATCAGCGGCACGTGGATGCCCGAGAAGGCAGCGCCTTCGACCCGCGGAAGCGGCACCCGCGGCACCTGGTCGATCGGGGGCGTCGGGCTCATACGAACTCCTCTTCGATGACGCGGATGGTCCGCGGCGCGGCCCGAACGAAGTCGAACTCGCCGACACGGGCGATGGCGGTGCGCAGGCTCGACTCCAGCACGGGGTGGGTGACCATCACCAGGCGCGCGCGCTCACCCATGCCGCGCTGGACCACCGACTTGATCGACACGTCGTGCTCGCCGAGAACCTGCGTCACGGCCGCCAGCACGCCCGGGCGGTCGGCGACGTCCAGGTGCAGGTAGAAGGCGCTCTCCACGTCCTCGATCAGGCGCAGCGGCAGCGGCGGAGCGGGCGGTCGCGCGCCGCCGGTCATGACGCTGACGACGTCCCCGAGCACCGCGCTGGCGGTCTGGCGGCCGCCGGCGCCGGGCCCCGAGATGGTTATCTCCGTGATCGCCTCCGACTCGACGGTCACCGCGTTGAACGGCCCGGCGACCGCGGCGAGGGGATGACCGGAGTAGAGGAACGTGGGATGGACGTGCACCGAGAGCCCTCCCTGGCGGCGCTCGGCGGCGCCGATCAGCTTGAGCCCGAGGCCGAGCTCGCGCGCGTACTCCAGGTCGTCACTGTGCAGATGCTCAATGCCCTCGTAGCGCACGTCGTCCAGATGCACCGGCGTTCCGAACGCCAGCCGCGCGAGGATCGCCATCTTCGCCGCCGCGTCGCGACCGCTGACGTCGTCGCTGGGGTCGGCCTCGGCGAAGCCCCGGCGCTGAGCGTCCTTCAGCGCGTCGGCGTAGGAGGCGCCATGGGCCATCTCGGTGAGGATGAAGTTGGTCGTGCCGTTGACGATCCCGTGGATGCGCTCGATCGGCGTGGCCGACAGGGATTCCTCGAGCACGCGCACGACCGGCACCGCCCCGGCGACGGCCGCCTCGAAGCGCAGCCTCACGTCGTGCTCGCGTGCCGTCTCGAACAGCTCCTCGCCGTGCTGGGAGAGCAGCTGCTTGTTCGCCGTCACGACGTGCCTGCCGGCGCGCATGGACCTCAGCAGATAGTCGCGTGCGGGCTCGAGGCCGCCGATCAGCTCGACAATCAGGTCGGCTTCGGAGAGGATCTCCTCGAAGCCGCCGCGCGAGCGCGTCAGCACGCCGCCGATGACCGGCCGGCGGCCGTTGAAGCGCTCGATCTCCGCGGCTCTCTCCTCGAGCAGCTCCGCGAAGGCGGACCCCACCGTGCCGAAGCCGAGCAGCCCGACTCTGAACGGCTCAGACGACATCGCGCGCAGTCAGATCCTCGAAGCTCTCGCGCCTACAGACCACCCGCGCGTCGCCCTCCCGGCAGAAGACCACCGGCGGCCTCGTCACGCCGTTGTAGTTGCTGGCCATCGCAAACCCGTAGGCACCGGTGGCAGGCGTGACGATGACGTCGCCCGCCTTCGGGTCCTCCAGCAGCGCGTCGGTGACGATCACGTCTCCAGACTCGCAGTGCTTGCCGGCGAGGACGCACGGGGTGTCGCCGTCGAAGCGGTCGGCCACGTGCGCCTCATAGGGGGCTCCGTAGAGCATCGGGCGCAGGTTGTCCGACATGCCGCCGTCGACGGCAACCCAGCGAGAGACGTTCCGCTTGACGCTCTCGACGGTGTAGAGGGTCACGCACGAATTTGCGCTCAGGGCGCGGCCGGGCTCGATCAGCAGCCGGCCGTCGGCCGGCATGCCGTGAGCGTGCGCGGCGTCGACGATCGCGGCCACGTATTCCTCGATCGACGGCGGTGCCGGCTGGTCGGAGGTGTATCGCACGCCGAGGCCGCCTCCCAGGTCCAGGACCGGGAACCCGCCTAGCTCGGCCAGCTGTGCGGCCGCAGCACGAAACGGCTCGAGCTCCAGAAGCTGCGAGCCGATGTGCGCGTGCAGCCCCTGCAGGGAAAGTCCGGCGACGAGCCTCAGCCGCGCGATCGCCTCGCGGGCGTCGCCCATCGCGAAGCCGAACTTCGAGTTGGCCTGGCCGGTCGAGATCTTCTCGTGCGTCTCCCCCCTGACGTCCGGGGTCACGCGCACCAGCACCGGCTGGCCCTCGCGGCGGTCGGTCAGCTCCCCCTCGGCGATCAGCCGCTCCAGGCGCTCTATCTCGTCGAAGTTGTCAATCACGATCAGGCCGACGCGGTGCCGCAGGGCCATGCGCAGCTCGGCGTCGGACTTGGCGTTGCCATGGAGGACGACGCGCTCCGCCGGGAAGCCGGCGTGCAGGGCGAGATACAGCTCGCCTCCGGAAGCCACGTCGCACCACAGGCCCTCCTGCGCGAACAGCTCGAGGACGGCGGTGCATGGAAAGGCCTTGGAGGCGAACACCACGCGAAAGTCGCGCTGGCCGGCGTCGTGTCCGGCCGCCACGAAGGCGCGCGCTCGCGAGCGCAGGTCGTCTTCGGCGACGACGTAGGCGGGTGTACCGAACTCCCTCGCGAGCTCGATCGCGTCGCAGCCGCCGACCTCCAGCCGGCCGTGCTCGTTCAGCCGGCTACCGAGGGGAAACACATTCGAGAGACTGGTGCCGGTGGCCATCTGCGGTTGATTATCGTTCCAGACCGCGGCCATCGTCGGGCGGAGCGCCCGGCCGGAGCACGTGCAGATGCTCAGGCGGTCCTCGGACGCAGGGCGGCCGTGCCGCCGCGGCTGACCATCACGCCCAGCCAGGCGACCCCGATCGCGAACGCCGCGACGCTCTCCAGCTGCGGCGTCGTCAGCCCGGCGAGCACCTCGCTGTTGCGGCGTATGAACTCGACCAGGAAGCGCTCGAGCCCGCTGCCCACGAGATAGAGCGCGAAGATCACGCCCGGGCGCACGCGGTCGCGCAGCTTCCAGAGGAAGTAGGCGAGCAGGCACATCGTCACCGTCTCGTAGATCGGGGTCGGCTGCACGCGGACGCCCGGCGGGGTCGGCACCGTCCCGTGCGGATACCCCATCGCCCACGGCAGGCTCGATCGGATGCCGTAGTCGCCGTCGCCGGAGATCTGGCAGCCGATGCGACCGATCGCGTAGCCGAGCGCGAGCGCCGTGGCGCACATGTCGAGCATCTTCAGTTCGAGGGCGTGGCGCCAGCGCATCCAGGCGATCACCCCGATCGCGCCGCCGATCGCGCCGCCGTACCACACGAGGCCGGACCCGGAGAAGATGTTGCCGAGCAGATCGTGCTTGACCTGGTCGTAGTTCTGGATGACGTAGTAGCCGCGCGCGCCGACGACGCCGCCGATCAACGCGGCGAACACGATCTCATAGGCCCAGTCGACGGGCTTGCCCAGCTCGCGCAGACGGCGCGCGACGAGCGCCCCGCAGGCGAGGAAGCCGAGGGCGAACGCCACGCCGAATGTCTTTATCGATATGCCGAGGAGTTGGATTTCGGGCTTCATGCGTGATTTCCGTGTCGCATCGCGACCTCGCGGCACTTTAGGGCACCGCAATCTGGGTCTGCGACAATCAGCCCATGGCGACACGACGATCGAGCTTCGGCAAAGACACCGGCCTGCAGGCGCGAATGGTCTTCACGCTGTTCCTGCTCGGCCTGCTCTACGTAGTCTTCATCGGCGTGCTGTTCGCGGCCGGCGCCGGGGCGGGCATCATCATCGTCATCGCGCTCGTCCTGCTGCTGCTGCAGCTGTTCGCCTCTGACAAGATCGCGATGGCGACGATGGGCGTCAAAGAGGTCTCGCCGGCGGAGGAGCCCGAGCTGCATGCGATCGTCGAACGCTTGTGCGTGCAGGCGGATCTCCCCAAGCCGCGGGTCTGCGTGATGGAGACATCGATGCCCAACGCGTTCGCGATGGGCCGTACGAAGAAATCGACGACGGTGTGCGCGACGCGGGGCATAATCGACATGCTCTCGCCGGGCGAGCTCGAAGGCGTGATGGCGCACGAGCTCACGCACGTGATCAATCGCGACGTGGCGGTCATGACGCTCGCCGGCTTCTTCGCCTCGCTCGCCGCCCTGATTCTCCAGTTCGCGTTCTTCTTCGGGGGCGGCTATGGCAACAACGAAGAGGAGGAAGACATCTTCATCGTCGTGCTCGCGTCGGCGGTCGTATATGCCGTCTCCTTCCTGCTCATGCGCGCCCTCTCCCGCTACCGGGAGTTCGCGGCAGACCGCGGCGGCGCCGTCCTGACGGGACGCCCGAGCGCGCTCGCCTCGGCGCTCATCAAGATCAGCGGCACGATGGAGCGCGTCCCCACCCAGGACCTGCGCTCGGCGGAAGCGCTCAGCGCGTTCTTCATCATCCCGGCGAGGAAGAAGAAGTCGCTGCTGAACCTGTTCGCCGACCACCCCCCGCTCGAGCAGCGCCTGGCAGCGCTCGAGCGGCTGGAGTCCCAGCTGCAGGGCGTCGCCTGACGTGGGCCTGCGCGACATCCTGACCGGCCGCCACGCCGTCAAGGGCCCGGCGCCCGACCATCTGTTCGCGATCACGACCGCGTATGTCGACCTGCAGGCCGAACATCAGATCACCCCTACGGGCACGGCGGCGATCGTCTTTCAGGCGCTGGCGACGAGCGAGTTCGAAGCGACCCTGCGCGAGATGGAGGAAGTCGTCAAGGCGACGTGCGCCGACAGCGGCATGGCCGTCTCGACCGAGGACGACGACTACGGCTACCGCTGGATGGTCCTGCGAAACCACGCCGACACGCCGAGCGTCGAAGACCTCGCCGTGGGAATCAACGCCGTCTCTGGCTCGATCGAGACCGCCGGTCACGGGGACCGGCTGCTCTGCGCCGTGTTCGCCTTCGCCGACGCGCAGGGGCGCCCGGTCTACTTCATCTACAACTACAAGCGCGGCTACTGGTACCCGTTCGTGCCGGATCCCGGCAACGCCAAACAGCGCCTCACCGAGCGCGAGCTGCAGCTCAAGGCGCAGGTGGGCTCAGAGCTCCCGCTCGAGCCCGAGATCGAGCGCTGGTTCCCGCTCTGGGGCATACCGATCTAGCGCCACGCGCCGGCCACGCCGGCGAGCCCGCCGTCAGCGCGGGCGATGGACCGCCTCGACGTTGTGCCCGTCTGGATCGATGACGAACGCCGCGTAGTAATCGTCGGAGTACTGCGGGCGCAGGCCCGGAGCGCCGTTGTCGCGGCCTCCGGCCGCCAGCGCAGCAGCGTGAAAGGCGTCCACCTGTTCGCGCCGGTCGGCGGCGAACGCGACATGAACCGGAGCGCCGGTCGTGTATGCCGTGGAGATCGCGAAGTCGCTCGCCTCCTCGAGGCCGAAGAAGACCACGGGCAGCTCCTGCATGCCCCCGAGGTCGCTGAACCCGAGCGGCAGAAGCGCGCGAGCGTAGAAGGCCCGGCTCCTCGTCAGGTCGCTGACGCCGACGGTCACATGGTCGATCACGACGCGGCGCCTGGGCACGAAGCGAATCTACCCGGCGGCGCGGC
This sequence comes from Solirubrobacterales bacterium, assembly GCA_025964355.1. Taxonomy (GTDB): domain Bacteria; phylum Actinomycetota; class Thermoleophilia; order Solirubrobacterales; family Solirubrobacteraceae; genus Palsa-744. Next base: position 5,948 of record JAOPZB010000146.1, read on the forward strand.
CGTCTACTCGGGGATGAGGCCCTCGCCGCTGAATTCGCTGCCCGCCTCCTCGAAGGTGAGGTCGGACGGCGGAAGGATCAGATCGGAGCCCTCGAGCTCGTCGTCGCCGACCGGCTCGCCGTGCTCGCGTACATAGGCGAGCAGCGCCGCGAAGGCGTCGGCGTAGCCGTCCTCGCGACCACCTTCGACGAGCTCGACCACGGCGTTGTCGAGCTCGTTCAGGCGAGCGGCGTCAGCGTCGGGCAGCCGGTACTGGTCCTCGCCCGAGATGCGGACGATCACTGCTTGTCGCTTTCGCCAGGGGGTGTCTCGGGCGCCGACGCGGACTCTGGCGCGCCTGCCGAGATCTGCGCCGCGTCGCCGCCGCCCTTACCGAGTTCGCCCTTCATCTTCGCGAGCTCGTCATCGACAGCGGGTTGGCTTGAGAGCTGCTTGAGCTGGCGGTCGATGTCGTCTTCGCCGGATCCCAGCGCGGTGATGTCTTCAAAGGTTCCAGCGGCTTCCAGCTCGGACACGGCATCGGCGCGAGCGCGCATGTTTTCGGTCTTGTCCACCGCTCGCTGCATCGCGAGCCCGACGTCGGCCATTTGCTCGCCGACGCCTGTGGCGGCCTCGGATATCCGCACCTGCGCCTCGGCGGCCGAGTACTGGGCCTTGATGACCTCCTTCTTGGTGCGGAAAGCCTCGATCTTGGCTCGCAGTTTCTGCTCGGAGTCGGTGAGCTTCTCCTGCTGCGCTTCCAGTTCGACAACCTGCCCGTCCAGCCCCTGCAGCTCGGTCTGGGCCACGTTCTTGCGTTCCAGCGCGGCCCTGGCGAGGTCCTCGTGACCGGAGGAGACTGCCTGGCGCGCCTGTGTGTCGAGCTTGACCACCGACTGCTGCAGCGAGCTCTCCTGCATCTGCAGGCGCTTCTTCGCCGTGACGACGTCGGCGATGCCCTTCTTGACGTTCTGCAGCTGTTCGACCTGCTTCTGGTAGCTGTAGTCGAGGGTCTCGGCCGGGTCTTCAGCCCGGTCCAGCAGCTTGGAGACCTTCGCCTTCACGACGGTAGACATGCGCCCGGTCAGGCCGGCCATCTGATCCTCCTATTGCGTTTCGACGGGCCAGCCGATCGGATATCGGCCAGCACTCCAAGCGTAGCCGACGCGAGCCGTCAGAGCCCCAGGAGCCTTCAGCGCCCGAGCCCGGGAGCCGTCAGAGCGCGGGGAGCTGTCGGAGCCCGGGGACCCGTCACAGAGCCCCGGGGCCGTCAGAGGCCGAGGGGGTGGCGAACGGTGAAGCCTTCGTTGGCCTGGCGCAGCGGACGCCAGCGCGGACCCTGCTGGTTTGAGGGGTCGTCGGCGGCGCTCGTGTCCAGGCGCAGGCCGGCGACGGCCATGTAGGCGTGGCCGGGGTTGGAGAAGATCGTGACCCAGCGGCCGATGCCATGCGATCCCCAGCTCATGAATTCAGAGGAGTCGGCGGGCACCGTGAGCAGGTTGCCGCCATGCAGGGCGAACGACACCGTCCCCGAGCAGTCATAGCCGGCGGACACGAAGGAGGCGTGCCCGCCGCCGAAGATGTAGGGCAGCCCGATGATCTGATCGCCTGCCCAGATCATCTGCTGCACGGCGGCGGGAGCCGACATCGGCGCCGCCGCCAGGCCGCCCACGTAGCGGGCTCGCGAGCCGGGGACCAGCAGCTCTGGCTTGATCGCGGCGGCCGTTCCCACGGGGCTGCCGCCCGTCGGGCTGGCGCCGCCCTGGGCGCCGGGTGCGGTCGCCTGGTAGGGGATGACTTCCCCGGTGGCGGTCCGCTGGTAGACGGGACCGGCGTAGGCGAGACTTGAGGAGCGAGCGGTGATCGGTGCGGCGTGGAGCGGGGCGGCCAGCGCCGTGGCGACACGGTGAGTGGAGTGTGGATGAGCCGGAGAGGTGACGGCAGCGACGCCGCCCGTCCCGCTGGCCATCGCCGGAGCGGCGCTGGTGGCGACAAGGGCAAAGCTGGCGAAAACCGCACTCAGGGTACGCAACCGCAAGACAACAACCTCTTTCGTCGGCCTGCGGGGTTAGCTGACGGGCTAGCGCTGAAAGAGCCTGCGCTTCCCACGGTCAGACCGTGGGATTCGCCCCAACAACTTGGTTCCCCCGCTCCATGACATCTGGTCAGGGACTCGGCATTCGAGGCGGCACGCTAGCAAACTGCAAGGACACGTGCACCACATGAGCGTCTTTTCGACGGAGCAGGACGCGTTCCTCCCTGCAAATTCGGCCAGAACGCTAGTGTGCCCAGCCATGCGCACAGCCTCGCCCCGCCTGCTCGGCGCCTCGCTCGTGCTAGCTGTCGTGGTCTCGATCGCCGGCTGCGGCAAGGGTGGTTCGGGCGCGGCCACGTCGGCGGGTGGCCCGGTCGGCCGCGTCGCGCCGGTGGCGCCCGAGGGTGCGCTGAGCGTGTCGACGAGCAACACGACCCGCATCGGCGGCGCCGACGCGACGGCGGACGCGGCGGCCGTGGCGCGGCTCGTCTACCCCGGCCTCACGCCAGCGACGCGCCCCAAGGCGATCGTGCTGGTCGATCGGCGCAACTGGTCCGCCGCGCTCGCGGCCGCTGCGCTGGCGAGCGCCCCGCTCGGGGCGCCGCTGCTCTACTCCGACGGCGACACCCTCCCGGCGATCAGCCGCGAGACGATAGAAGCGGTGCATCCGGTTGGATCGCCGGCGCTCGGCGGCGCTCAGGTGATCCGGATCGGGACCTCGGCCGCGCTGCCGGCGGGCGTTCGCGCACGCTCGATCGGAGGCGGCGAACCGGCGACCGTGGCTGCGGCCGTCGAGGAACAGCTGCGCGCTGCCGACGGAGGCAGGGCGCCGCGGCAGGTCATCGTGCTCGCCGCCAACGCCCCCCAGACGATCGAGATGCCTGCGGCCGGTCTCGCCGCCGAGAGCGGCGCGCCGATCCTGTTCGTCACGCCGGCGCGGGTGCCGGCCCCGACCGCCGCCGTGCTCGCGGGGCTGCACCGCCCGTCGATCTACGTAATCGGCTCCGCGGCCGTCGGCGCACGAGCGCTCGGCCGGCTCGCGCACTACGGTCCGGTGACCGAGATCACGGGCACGGGCACCCAGCTGCAAGCGGAAGGCGCCGTGACGAATTCGATCTCGGTGGCCCGCTTCACCGATGGCGTGTTCGGGTGGGGCGTCAAAGAACCCGGTCACGGGCTGGTGCTGGCGAACGCCGCCCGGCCGCTCGACGCGCCGGCCTCGGCGCTGCTGTCGGCCACGGGCGACTACGGGCCGCTGCTGCTGGTCGAAGGTCCCGCTCGGGTCCCGCCGGCGCTTGCCGGCTATCTGGCGAACATCCAGCCCGCCTACACGACGGCCCCCGAGTTCCGGCCGGTCCGAGGGGTCTACAATCACGGCTGGCTGATCGGCGACGAACTGACGATCTCCGCGCTGGCACAGGCCGAAATCGACACGATGCTCGAGATCAGCCCGCGCAGCCCGTCAACCGAAGAACCGCCGGTATCGACCAGGGAATGACCGACCGATGAGTCCAGATTGAGCCAAGCCGAGGACCCACGCCGTCTGAGCCGCAGCCACCAGCCGCATGGCGTGACGGTCGAGGACATCCGCCAGCTGATGGGAGCCTCCACTCCCCACTTCGCCCTGCAGCTGCGCAACCGCATCGCGAACCTGATCGCCGATCTGCCGCCCGACGATCCGGCGCGCGTGGAAGGCGAACGCGAGATCGCGCGACTGCAGCAGCTCGGATTCGTCGGCGAGGTGCGCGGCGACCACCTGGCCGACGGCGAGCACCCGCTGCCGTCGGTCACCCTGGCGGCGGACCGCCGTAAACCCTGAGCGTCAGCGCCCGGCGGCGAACATCCGCTCGCGTCGCGCGTCCCGAAAGCGCGCGCGCAGCAGTTTGAACAGGACGGCGAACAGCGCTCCGTCGAGCGGCAGCAGCACGAGGTTCAGCCAGCGTGGGACGGTCGTGACGGCGAGCACCAGGAGCGTCACGATCGAGTGAAACGCGATCGCCGGCAGCAGTGCCAGGATGATCGTGTGCGACCGATAACCGCCCAGGTGCTCGCGAAGCGTGAACTCGGCGGTGCCGATCACCACGGCGACGACGCCGGCGAGCAGAAGCGAGACGTTGCTCGCCGGGCCTCTGCGCCAGGCGACGATCGCGCCGATCGCACCGACCAGGATCAGCAGCTCGGAAAGCGGGAGCGGATGCCATGGCGCGTGCGGACGCTCGCCCATGGCCGTCGCGTCGCTTATGCCGCCGCCCCGGCGCTCGGGCGTGGGCCGCCGCGTCCGCGCCGGCTTCCGGCGAGCGTTCGAGGACGATCCGTCCACCAGCGGCTGCCCTGCGGTGGCGACGGGCGCGGAGCTCTCGCCGCTGGCCGGCTGCGTCGGCGGCCGGCGCTTGCGCGAGCGCCCGCGGCGGCCGCTGTTGCGCTTTGCCACCGCTAGGAGCGAGGCCGAGGTTCGCTGCGCCGCATCGACGTCGATCGTAGCGCCTATGCTGAATCTGATGGCCACGGTTCCCTCCCCTGCCTCGCCGACGGGTGCGGGCATCCCCGGCAACGGGCTCGCGGGCCCTTTTCCGGTCGGGGAGTATGCGGCGGCGCTGCGCAAGCGGCTGCGCTCGTTCACACGCGTGCAGCTGGTGGGCGAGCTGGTGAACCTGCGCATGGCCCGTGCGCGCGTCTACTTCGAGCTGCGCGACGCCGGCGGCGCGATCCCGTGCGCCGCGTGGCGCGCCGACTGGGATGCCATCGTCGCCGGCGGGGGTGTCGCGCCCGTCGACGGCATGCAGGTCGTCGTCGCCGGCGGCTGCGACTACTACCCGGGAAGCGCCACGTCATCGCCCGGCTTCTCCTTCGATGTCAGAGAGCTGCGCGTCGCGGGCGAGGGTGATCTGCTGGCACGCATCGACCGGCTCCGCAAGCAGCTCGACGGCGAGGGCCTGCTCGAGCACCAGAAGCGAATGCGGCGACCGGTGCTGCCGCGGACGATCGGGGTGATCACCGGCGAGAGCGGCAAGGCACGCGACGACATCCTCGCCGCGCTGGCGCGCCGCGGCTGGGCCGGCCGTCTGGTGTGGGGCTTCGCGCCGGTGCAGGACCGCCACGCGGCTCCGGCGATCGTCCGTGCCCTCGGAGACCTCGCGTCGGTCGGCGAGGTGGACGTGATCGTCGTCGCTAGAGGCGGCGGCTCGCTTGCCGACCTGCTGTGCTTCTGCGACGAGACGCTCTGCCGCACCGTCGCGCTGCTCGGCGTGCCGGTGATCGCCTCGGTGGGGCATCACACCGACCGCACGCTGCTCGACGACGTCGCGGCGGTCAGCTGCTCGACCCCCACGCACGCCGCGGAAGCCGCCGTCGGCGTCGACTGCCGCCGGGCCCGGGTGCAGGCCGCGGCGGCCGCCGCGCGCCTCTCCGACCACGGCCGGCGTGCGGTCCTCTCGCGTGCGCGCCACCTCGCGACCCTCTCGCGCGCGCCGTTCGCGCACCTGGACCGCCAGCGCGCGCGCCTGCACCAGCAGCTGCGGGAGATCCGCGCTGGCTCGCGCCGGCGGATCGAGTCCGAGCGTCATCTGGCGCAGCGGCGCGCGATCGTGCTCGAGCGCAAGGCGGGCTCGTCGCTGAGCGACTGCCGCGAGCGCCGCCCGCGCGAGCTTGCGCGCCTGGCGCTCGCGTTGAGCAGCCACGACCCGCAGCGGACGCTCGAGCGAGGCTACGTCCTCGTCCAGTCGCTCCAGGCGAAGCCGATCTCCTCGGCGACGGGCGCGCGCGAGGCGGGCGCCGTGCGCCTGCGCTTCGCCGACGGGACGCTGCCGGCAAGGATCGTGGGCGAATGAGTGAGCAGGAGCAGGGCCCGGCCCCGCCAGCCGCCCAGCCCGCGACCTACGAGGCCGCTGCGGCCCGTGTCGAGGAGATCATCCGCCGCCTGGACTCGGGCGAGGCGAGCCTCGACGAGACGCTCGAGCTGCTTGGCGAGGGAAAGGCGCTGATCGAACTCTGCGCAGGCCAGTTGAGCGCGGTCGGAGACGCGCTCGAGGAGCTGCGGTTGGACGAGCTCGTCAGCCGCCTGGAGCAGCAGGCCAGCGGATGAGCACATGGGACGCGCTCGCCGGCCTGCCGGTCGAGGTCGAGGACTACGCCCTGCAGCCGCTCCAGGCGACGGTCTCCAGCGAATTCGAGCGCAAGAGCACCGTCATCCGCTTGCGCGGCGCCGGGCAGGAGGGCACCGGCGAGGACGTCACCTATGACGGCATCGACCAGGAGATCATGCAGGCAGCCGGCCCGACGCTCGCGCTCGCCGGACGCTTCACGCTCGCCTCCTTCGCTGAGCGCCTGGCGGACCTCTCGCTGTTCGGTGAGCCGCCCCAGCGCGAGGTGTCCATCCGCTACCGGACATGGGCCTACGAGTCGGCTGCCCTCGACCTTGCCCTGCGACAGCAGCACACGACCCTGCATGGGGCGCTCGGAATCGAGCCGCGGCCGGTGAGCTTCGTGGTGTCGATGCGCCTTGGCGAGCCGCCGTCGATCGAGCCTATTCGCCGGCGCCTCGAGCTCTATCCATGGCTGCGCTTCAAGCTGGACCCGACGAGCTCGTGGGACGAGCAGCTGATCGCCGAGCTCGTGCAGACGGGCGCCGTCGACTCGGTCGACTTCAAGGGCTTCTACTCGGGGACGGTCGTCGACCAGCCGGCCGATCCGGTCCTCTACCGCCGTGTCGCCGAGGCCTTCCCGCAGGCGTGGATCGAGGACCCGGCGCTCACCCCGGAGACGGACCGGGTGCTGGCGGCGCATCGCGAGCGCTTCTCGTGGGACGCGCCGATCCATTCCATCGAGGACATCGTGTCGTTGCCATACCCGCCGCGAATGGTCAACATCAAGCCGTCGCGTCTGGGCGGGGTGCGGAGCCTGCTCGACGCCTATGACTTCTGCGCAGAGCGCGGCATCGGGACCTATGGCGGCGGCCAGTTCGAGCTCGGCGTCGGCCGCGGACAGAACCAGTACCTCGCCTCGCTGTTTCACCCGCAGGCGCCGAACGACGTCGCACCGACGGGCTTCAACCTCCCGGAGCTGGCGGCGGGCCTGCCGTCCAGCCCGCTGGCCCCGGCCCCCTCGCCGGCCGGCTTCCGCTGGGGCTGAAGGTCGACGCGGCGCATGCCCGCCGGACCGCAGCGCAACTTCCGTGCCGCCGCTAGGTTTGAGCTGGATAGCCGGTAAGGTCGAAGCTCGCCGGTGAAGCGCGGGGGTCCTCCGCGCGGGCAGCAAACTCGTTCGGCGCGAAGGGATGATCTTGGCGAGCAAACGCGCGCACAAGCGGTCGACGTACGGTTCACTGGCGGTGGCCGGCATTCTGCTGGGCCTCGTCATACCCGTGCAGCAGGCCGCAGCGGCCGGCTCGGGGGGCACCGAACCTCCGTCCGCCGGCGCCGTACGCCCGACGGCAGGCACGCCGATCGGGACGGGCAGCGCGAGCCTGCACGTGCGCAGCGTGCGCGTCACCAGCGTGAGATGCGTGCCGACCGCGAACTGCAGCGGCAATCCGCATCAGGTCGCGGTGCACGGAACGCTGCTCCTCGGGGGGATCGGCTTGAAGAGCGGGCTCGTCGTCGCGTTTCCCGCGGCGCCGGGAGCCCACATCAGCCGCAGCTCACCGGGCGCTCGCCTGCGCCAGACCAAGCTCGGACTGCTCGTGACCGTTCCCTCGCGCGCCCACTCGGGGCGAGTCATGGTGCTGCTCGGCCATGGGCGCTACACGAGCAGCTACGGACCGATCGCCGTATTCCGCCACGCTCTGCACCCGCCGGCGCCCAAGCGCGTGCCCGCGCCACCGACGGTGGGCGCGGTCGCCGCCAGCGCCAGCGCGCTCGAAGGCCAGGGAATGTGGATCTGGTACGTCAGCAAATCAAACGGAGGAAGCGTCGCCTCGATCGCCGCGCAGGCCCACGCGTCGGGCGTGAGCACGCTGTTCATCAAGAGCTCGGACGGCTCGAGCAACTACTGGAGCCAGTTCTCGGCGCAGCTCGTCGCGGAACTCCACGCCAACGGCCTGCGGGCGTGCGCCTGGCAGTACGTCTACGGCACCAACCCGAAGGGCGAGGCGAACCTCGGCGCCCAGGCCGTCGCCAACGGCGCGGACTGCCTGGTGATAGACGCGGAGGCCGAGTACGTGGGCCACTATGCGGCCGCGCAGACCTACATCAACGAACTCCGGGCGAGGATCGGCGCGAGCTACCCGCTTGCGCTCGCGTCCTTCCCGTATGTGTCCTACCACCCCTCGCTGCCGTACTCGGTGTTCCTTGGACCTGGAGGGGCGCAGTTCAACGCCCCGCAGATGTACTGGAAGGCGATCGGAACGTCGGTTGACACCGTCTACGCGAACACCTACATCGCCAACCGCGTCTACGCCCGGCCGATCTACCCGCTCGGGCAGACCTACGAAAGCGTCTCCTCCTCGGACCTGCTGCGCTTCCGCGAGGAGGCCGTGGACTACGGGGCAACCGGATGGTCCTTCTGGGATTGGCAGGAGACAGCCGCGAGCGGTTGGACCGCCCTCGCCGCCCCCATGGCGCCACTCACGAGCGTGACGCCGAACTCCGAATACCCCGAAGTGCGGGCCGGACGCAAAGGCGACCAGGTGCTGTGGCTGCAGGAGCACCTGGCCAGCGCGACCCCCTCACAGGAAGTCACCGGCAACTTCGGTTCGCAGACCACCGCCAACCTGCAGGCGTTCCAAACGGCCCACGGCATCCCGCCCAGCGGCGTGGCGGACCCCGCCACGTGGGTGGCGCTGCTGACCCTGCCTCCCGTCGCGGTCAACTGGACCGGCGGCGGGCCGAGCGGCTGAGGAATCGATTGCTCTGATGCTGTTCCGGCCGGCTACGTCTATCCAGATCGATCAGACCCGCTGGATCAGCGTGCCCGTGCCGAGCCCGCCGCCGCAGCACATGGTGACGAAGCCGATCTCCTTGTCGGAGCGCTCGAGCTCGTGCAGGAGCGTGGTGATCAGCCTGGCGCCGGTCGAGCCGAGCGGATGCCCGAGAGCCATCGCGCCGCCGTTGACGTTGACGCGGTCCATGTCCGGATCGAGCTCGCGCCGCCAGGCCGCGACGACCGGAGCGAACGCCTCGTTGATCTCGATCAGGTCGATGTCGCCGATCTGCATGCCGTTGCGCTCGAGGATTTTGCGCGTCGCGGGGATCGGCCCCTCGAGCATTTTGACCGGGTCGCAGCCGACCGTCGTCTGATCGACGATGCGCGCGCGTGGCGTGAGCCCGAGCGCCTTGGCCTTGTCGGCGGACATCAGCAGCACGGCCGCCGCGCCATCTGAGATCTGCGAGGCGTTGCCTGCCGTGATCTTGCCGTCCGGCTTGAACGCCGGCTTCAGCTGCGAGAGCGCCTCGAGGCTGGTTTCGGGGCGGATGCCCTGGTCGGTCACGAATGTGTCGCCGTTGACCGCCATCGGGATCATCTCGCGCTCGAAGCGGCCCTCCTCGGTCGCCTGGTGGGCCAGCCGGTGCGAGCGCACGGCGAGCTCGTCGAGCTCGGAGCGGGGGATCTCCCACTGGTCGGCGATCATCTCGGC
>JAOPZB010000173.1 GCA_025964355.1 Solirubrobacterales bacterium
CCGCGAGTTCGGGCTCGCGACGCGCCGTGGGGGGTTGGCGCGCCGCGAGCCGCTCGGGGTCCGGTCAGGCTCGTCTGAGCTGGCCGCCCACGGTCTTGTGCTGGCGCAACGGTGCGTTCCCCCCACCGTTGCCGGCGGCGTCGCCAGCGCGATCTCTCTCGAACGGAAGGACGCGCAGAAGCGCGGTCACCTCGAACAGGCGTTGGACCTTCGGCGGCCCTGGAACCAGAGACAGCTCGAACGCATGGCTGTCGGACAGTTCCTTGGCGAGCAGGACCGTACGCAGCCCCGTCGAGTCCATGAACGTGAGCCCGCTCAGGTCCAGCCTCACGGCGCTCGCCGAGTCGCCGGAGATCTGAAGAAGCGCCGCTTCCAGCTTGCCGGCCGACACGATGTCGAGTTCGCCGGTCACTGCCACCGTGTAGCGGCCGTCGGCGACGGCCACGCGAATGTCCACGAGCTCTGGCATCACCCACCCCCACACATCGGCTTGGACTCGTCGGGAGACCTGAACCGCACCCCCCTCGGAATGCCGTCGGATCCCTTCCCCTGAGGCGTCTCCCAGCCCAATCAGAGCACGAAGACGAAGATTAATGGTAACGCTTTAGTCAACTGGAAGAGGCGCCGCGCCTACAGCCCGCATCGCGTGCCACCTGCTCGAGCGCGAGGTTGCCGTAGGGTCTAGGAAATGAGGCTGCCGAGCACCGCGCACACCTCCAAGCCCTGGCGAATCCACGAGCTCACCAGCGACTTCCAACTCGAGGACGTGTGGGCGCTTCCGACGGCGGGCGGCCCGGACGACTTCACTCGGCTGGTCGCGCTGATGGCCGCGTTTGACCCGGCGAAGGGCTCCTCCTCTGTCGTCCGCGCTCTGTTCGCGATCCGATGGAAGGCCGGGGAGCTGCTCGGTTGGGATGGCCCGGACTCCGGGCTCGGCTCCAGGGTGCCGACGCTCCGCGACCGGTTGCCGGCCGACCTGCTGGAGACCACGTCGGTACCGAACTCCGACGCGCTGCCCTTCACCTCGCTGTACCTCATCGAGAACGAGTGGGCGCTGGAGATCGCCAACCGAACCGTTCACGGGGTCCTGCACCTCGGCTGGGTCCCGGACGAGACGGGCGGCTATCGCGGCCAGATGGCCGTTCTCGTCAAGCGAAACGGTCTGCTCGGGGCCGGCTACATGGCCGCCATCGGGCCGTTTCGGCACCTGCTCGTCTACCCGGTGATGATGCGAGAGATCGAGCGGGCGTGGCGGGCGCGCGCCGGCGAGCCGACGAGTGCCCCGTGCGGGACTCGAACCCGCCCCACCGGATTAAAAGTCCGGCGCTCTACCAGATGAGCTAACGGGGCTTGCGCGAGGCAGTCTGGCAGATAGCCGCACAGCGCCAGCGCGCCGGTGGCGCGGCGCTCAGGAAGACTTGGCCTCGGCGAGCTCGTCTTCGGAGGGGTCTTCGCAGGCGGCGATTCGGAGCATCTCCTCGATCTGCGTGAGCTTGACGCGGGGGCGGCCGGAGGCCTCGCCGAGCGCGCGCTCGTGGCGGTCGATCTCAGACCAGCCGGCGTAGGTGACGAGCTCGGGCTGGCAGTCGCGGAGCATCGACTCGACGAGCGCTGCGTCGGGGCTCTCGGGTTCGAGCCGGCGTCTGCCGTCGGCGAGGTCGGCGAGGATCGCGTCGACCGTCTCCTGGGCGTCCTTCTTGTTCGTGCCGATCACGCCGGAGGGTCCGCGCTTGATCCAGCCGACGACATACTCGCCGGGCAGCGGCGTGCCGGTCGCGGGGTCGAGCACGCGGCCGCCGTCGTTCGGGATCACTCCGGAGCGCTCGTCGAACGGCACGCCGGGGAGGGGGATGCCGCGGTAGCCGATCGCACGGAAGGCGAGGCCGGCGGCGATCGTCTCGCGCTCGTCGGTCGGCTGCGCTCGCAGCCCGCCGCCGGGAGCGGGCACGAGCTCGTTGCGCACGAGCTCCACCGCCCCGAGCCGGCCGCGGTCGTCGGGAATCAGCGCGCTGGGCGAGAGCAGGAATCGCAGGACGACGCGCTTCGGTCGCCCGGACGGCTCGCGTTCGGCGTAGGAGCGCAGGATCTCGACGTTGCGCCGCGAGGTGATGTCGGCCTCGGCGTCGGCATCGTGCACGGCGAGCGCCCGATCGAGCTCGGCGCCATCGACGATCACGTCGGCGTCGGAGAGCTCGCCGAGCTCGAGCAGCTCGGGGTTGGTGAACGCGGCCTGCGCGGGTCCGCGACGCCCGACGACGACGACCTCCGAGACGTGGCTGCGGGCGAGAACCTCGAGGGCATGGTCGGCGGTGTCGGTCGGGGTGAGCTCGTCGATGCCGAGGACGAGCATGCGCGCCACGTCAAGCGCGACGTTGCCGTTGCCGATGACGACGGCGCGCTCGGCCGGGGCACCGCCGCCGGAGCCGGTGGTCAGGTCGATCTCGAGGTCGGTGTGGTCGGGATGGCCGTTGTACCAGCCGACGAACTCGGTCGCGGCATGCGAGCCGTGGAGCTCTTCGCCGGGTATGCCGAGTGGCCGGTCCACCGGCGAGCCGGTCGCGTAGACGATCGCGTGGTAGTGCGCGAGCAGCTCCTCGCGCGAGACGTGCTCGCCGAGGGTGATGTTGCCGAAGAAGCGGAAGCGCGGATGTTGGGCGGTCTTCTCGTAGACGCGCGTGACGGACTTGATCTTGGGGTGGTCGGGCGCCACGCCCGAGCGAACGAGGCCCCAGGGAGTCGGCAGCCGCTCGATCATGTCGACGTCGATCCGCCCGCTTGAGTCCTTCAAGAGGTGCCCGGCGGCATAGAAGCCGGCGGGGCCGGAGCCGATCACGGCGATGCGGATGGGTGAGCTGTCGTCTGTCACGGGCTTGTCGGACACGGGCATGGGCGCGGCCCGACTCGAACGGGCGACCCCCTCGGTGTAAACGAGGTGCTCTGACCAACTGAGCTACGCGCCCCAAACGCTGGGGCCTCTAGGCTAGCGAGCCGCCGAATGGGCGGCCGACCCGGGAACGATTTGTACGAGTTGGCTAGGATTGGCCTCCCAGCCTGGGATTCCGTTCCTTGAACACCGAAGACACCGCCCACAACGAGGGGTCATCAGCGTTCGCCGAGTCAGGCGAGGCGGCGGCGGAGCTGGAGCTGCGCGACGTGAGCAAGCTTTATGACGGGCAGCGCGAGCCGGCGATCGCGGACCTGTCGTTGACGGTGCCCGCGGGCGAGGTGTGCGTGCTCGTCGGGCCGTCGGGCTCGGGCAAGACGACG
>JAOPZB010000186.1 GCA_025964355.1 Solirubrobacterales bacterium
AGGATCGACCCGATGGAGAGCTCGTGGACGCGTATGCCGAGCGCGGCGCCCAGCCGCCGCGCGTCCTGCTGGGTCTCCGACGAGGAGTAGGGCGAGGGCATGACCGCCGCGTTCACCCGCCCGGCCCCGAGGGCGTCCACCGCCAGGCAGGCGACGAGGGCGGAATCGATGCCGCCCGAGACACCGAGGATGACCTGCTCGAAGCCGTTCTTCTCGACGTAGTCGCGCAGCCCCAGCTTCAGGGCGGCATAGACCTCGGCCTCGATCGGGGCGAGCAGCTCGGCGATTCCAGGCGCGCGGGCCGGCGCGGACGCGGGCGCCACGGCCTCAGCGGAGATGGCAGGGAGGATCTCCGCCGTGCGCTCGGCACGGCGGGCCGCCGGGCGGTGGCCCGCGTCACGCAGCCGCGCCGCCGCCGCGGCGCTCAGATCGACGTCGCAGACGAGCATCTCCTCGGCGAACTGCCTGGCGCGGGCGATCGTCGTGCCGGTGTGATCGATAACGACCGAGTGGCCGTCGAAGACGAGTTCGTCCTGGCCGCCGACGAGCGCGCAGAACGCCACACAGGCGAGGTTGTCGCGCGCTCGCTGGGCGAACATCCGCTCGCGCTCGACGCCCTTGCCGGCGTGGTAGGGGGATGCGGAGATGTTGACGATGAGCGTCGCGCCCGCGAGCGCCTCGTCGCTCGCCGGCGGACCCGGCTCCCAGAGGTCCTCGCAGACGCTCAGGCCGATCCGCTCGGCGCCGACGTCGAGGACCGCGCCGCCTCGGCCGGCCTGGAAGTAGCGCTGCTCGTCGAACACGCCGTAGTTCGGCAGGTAGACCTTGCGGTAGATCGCGGCAACGGAGCCGCCGGCGAGCACGGCCGCCGAGTTGTAGACGTCCTCGGCGCGCTCGGGGAAGCCGACGACCGCGACGATCCCGCTGATGTCGCGGGCCAGCTCGCGCAGCGCGGTCGCGGCGTCGGCGAGGAAGTGCTCCTTGAGGAGCAGGTCCTCGGGTGGATAGCCCGTGATGGCCAGCTCGGGGAAGAGGACGAGCTGGGCTCCGGCGTCGCGCGCGGCGTTCGCGCCGTCGCGTATGCGCCGGCTGTTGCCGGCGATGTCGCCGACGGTCGCGTTCATCTGACAGAGGGCCAGCCGCACCGCTGGATCGTATCCGCGGGCATCGCGCGATCGCCGTGGCTCGACGGCGCGACATGCCCGCGCCGCGAGTGGTTTCCTTGTTCGTAAGGACGGCCTTGGATTTCAGGCGGTCGTCTTCACTCGATACGAAGGGGGGCCTTCACATGAGTACCAGCGAGATCGACGAGGCCAAGCTCGAGGCCTTCATGGGCCAGGCGGTCACCGACATGGGCGCGATCATCAGCGCTCCGCTGATGCTGATCGGCGAGAAGCTCGGTCTCTACAAAGCGATGGCGCACGCCGGGCCGCTCAGCTCCGAGGAAGTCGCCAAACGATCGGGGGCCGCTGAGCGCTACGTGCGCGAGTGGCTGCGCAACCAGGCGGCCGGCGGCTACGTCACCTATGACGAGGAGACCGACCGCTACACGCTTCCCGACGAGCAGGCGCTCGCGTTGGCCGACGAGGACAGCCCCTTCTACATCCTCGGCCTATACGACTCGATCGCCTCGATCTACGCCGACGAAGATCAGATCGTGGAGGCGTTTCGCAGCGGCAAGGGGATGGGCTGGCACGAGCACGACCACCGCCTGTTCCGCGGCACCGAGCGGTTCTTCCGCCCCGGCTACCGCGGCAACCTCGTGCCGGAGTGGATCCCGGCGCTGGACGGCGTGCAGGACAAGCTCGAGCGCGGCGCGAAGGTCGCCGACGTCGGCTGCGGGCACGGCGCCTCGACGATCATCATGGCCGAGGCGTTCCCCAACTCGGAGTTCTTCGGCTTCGACTATCACGCCGCCTCGATCGAGCGCGCCCGCGAGGCCGCGAGCGAAGCCGGGGTCGAGGACCGCATCACGTTTGCCGTCGCGTCCGCAAAGGATTACCCCGGCAGCGGCTATGACCTCGTCTGCGTGTTCGACTGCCTGCACGACATGGGCGACCCGGTCGGCGCGTCTGCTCATGTGCTGGAGACGCTCGCCGACGACGGCACGTGGATGATCGTCGAGCCGTTCGCCAACGATCGCGTCGAGGAAAACTTCAACCCGGTCGGGCGCGTCTTCTATGGCGCCTCGACGGTGATCTGCACGCCCGCGTCGCTGTCCCAGGAGGTCGGCCTCGCACTCGGCGCGCAGGCCGGCCAGGCGCGGCTGACCGAGGTGCTGGAAGACGGCGGCTTCACTCGCGTGCGCCGCGCGACCGAAACACCGTTCAACCTGATCCTGGAGGCGAGGCCCTAGCGGGGAGGGGCAGCGCAGCAGACCGGCCCAGTGCCCGCCGCCGGGACCTCAGGTCGTGGTGGCGGGCCTGCCGGACGATCGCTTGCGGTTGGAGTTTCGATTGGCCGAGCCCCCGCCGGCGTTCGCGTTCGCAGAGGGCGGACGGGAGTTGGGGGTCTTGCCGGCCGGGCGCCTCGCGCGCTTGCGCACCCCGGCCGACCGGGCCAGAGCCGCGACCGCCAGCTTGATGTCCGTCGCGATCTCCTCGAGCTCCGGCAGGGCGTCGTAATCGCCGAGCAGGCCGAAGCCGAGATGCCCGTCATAGCTCATCACCGCGATCCCGAGTGCCTGACGCTGCGCGAGCGGCACGACGGGGTAGAGCACCTGCAGGCGCCGGCCCAGCAGGAAGAGAGGGAACTGCGGTCCTGGCACGTTCGTCACGACGAGGTTGAAGAACGGCTGGCGCGGCTGCAGCCGTGCCGCCTGGCTGAGGATCGTCGGAGGCGCGAAGCCGGCGAGGTTGGTCAGCACCTGGGCGCCGACGGCCTGCCCGGAGTGCTTGAGGTCGTCCATCGCGGAGGCGATCCTCCGCAGGGCCTCGGCCGGATTCTCGACACCGACCGGCAGCGGCGCCCACATCGCCGCCACCTGGTTGCCGAGCGCGCCGCGCTTGGAGCGGTCGCGCACCGACACCGGCACCATCGCCTTCAGGACGAGGTCGTCGGTGTCGTGGCCGTGGTCACGCAGGAAGCGACCGAGGGCGAGGCTGACCGAGGCGAGCACGACGTCGTTGAGCGTCCCGCCGAGCGAGTCCTTGATCGCTTTGAACTGGGACAGGTCGGTGTCGAGGAACGTGTAGCGGCGGTGGGGGCCGATGTCGACGTTGAACGGACTCGGCGGCGCCGGCGCGTTGATCCCTTCCAGCGTGGTCGCGCTGACGCTTTCGATCGTGTCCTTGACCTGGGAGAGCGCTTTGCGCGGCGTTCGCACCAGAGCGCGCGCGCCGCGAACCATCTCGCCGGGGACGGTCGCCCTTTCGACGAGCGCCTCGCCGAGGAGCTTGGCGCGCCCGGGCAGCGGTTTCGCGTTCCATGGGGACGGCGGCGCCGTCGGGGCCGCCGGTTCGCGGGCCGTGTCGAACAGCACCGTCGTGATGTCCACCCCGGAGATCCCGTCGACGAGCGCATGGTGCGTCTTGGCGACCAGGGCGAAGCGCCCGCCGGACATGTTCTGCACGAGCCAGATCTCCCACAGCGGCTTTGATCGGTCCAGGCGCTGGGAGAACAGCCTGCCGGCGAGCCGCTTGAGCGCCTTGTCGTCGGCCGGCTTCGGCAGAGCGGTGTGGCGGATGTGGTAGTAGGGGTTGAAGTGCGGGTCGTCGGTCCATATCGGGCGTCCCTGCCCCAGCGGCACGAAGGCGAGCCGCTGGCGATAGCGCGGCACGAGGTGCAGGCGGTTGTCCACGTGCTCGACGAGCTGCTGCAGCGAGGGCGCCTTGCCCTCGAACACCATCACCGACGCCACGTGCATGTGCGCGTCCGAGTGGTCCTCGAGGTGCAGGAACGCCGAGTCCAGTGCGGTCAGGCGGTCGGGATTCGCCATTGCGCTCGATTCTCCCTGTTGCGGGCCCGCGCGTCAACGACGGCGCTCGGATCCGCCTCCCGGCCCGCCGATCCGGCGCCTCAGGACGGCGGCCCAGACGTCGCGTTCGTTGATTTGCCAGTGCAATCGCGTTTTCCTCAAGTCAGGCTGCAGGACGGTCGAGCGATGACCATGAGGCGACAGCTGCGCGTCTGGGCGGGCTCGGACCTGGCGGACCCAAGCTCCTCCGCGCCATCCAACGTGCCCGATATAGAGAACTTCGCGTTCATGCGGCGCACGGGGACGGCCATGTTCGTGGTCGGGACGGTGACGCTACTGGCGACCCTGTCCCTGCCCGACCCCGACAGCAGCGACCACCCTGCGATCACCGCGATCGCCGCGCTGCTCGCGCTCGGCGCGGTCGTGAACTGGAGCGTCCGTACGTATCGCCCGTGGGTGGTCAGGCTCACGACCGTCTACGGGCTGCTGCTCGTGAGTGCGCTGATGGCGGTCGCGAGGCCGATCGAGGCCACGCCGTTCTTCTACCTGTGGCCGATGCTGTTCTCGGCCTACTTCTTCTCGCGGCGCGACGTCGCGATCGACCTGGGGATCCTCTGGGTGACGCTCGTCGTCGCCCTGTTCGGCTGGTCGAACGACCCGATGAAGGAGGTGCTGCTCATGGGCGTCGGCGTATCGGTGACGCTGACGGCGGTCGTGGTGATGCTGCTGCGCGAGCACCTGACGGCCGTGATCGGCCAGCTCGCCGAGGCGTCGGCGACGGACTACCTCACCGGCCTGCTCAACCGCCGAGCGTTCGACTCCGAGCTGCAGCGACAGATCGACCGCGCTCAGCGCAGCAAGGTCCCACTGTCGCTGGCCCTGTTCGATCTCGACCACTTCAAGCAGATCAACGACCGCCTCGGACATGCGGCCGGTGATCGCGCACTGTGCGACTTCTCCGACCTGCTGAGGCGCGAGCAGCGCGGCGGCGACACGCTCGCGAGGGTCGGCGGCGAGGAGTTCGCCGTCGTCCTGTTCGGCGTCGGCCACGCCGAGGCCGGCGCCTTCGCCGAGCGCATCGGACGCGAGCTTCGGGAGCTGATGACCGACGAGGGGACGACGCTCAGCGCGAGCGCCGGAGTC
>JAOPZB010000187.1 GCA_025964355.1 Solirubrobacterales bacterium
CAGCTCCTCGAAGGATGTGCGCGGCTTCCACCCGAGGTCGCGCTCCGCCTTGCCGGGGTTCCCGATCAGGTGATCGACCTCCGCCGGGCGCACGAACGCAGGGTCGATGACGACGTACTGCTCGAAGCCCCCGAGCCCCGCCTCGTCGAAGGCGATCTCGCAGCATTCTCGCACCGAGTGCGCCTCTCCCGTGGCGATCACGTAGTCCTCCGGGGTGTCGCGCTGGAGCATCAGCCACATGGCCTCGACATAGTCCTTCGCGTAGCCCCAATCGCGTTCGGCGTCGAGGTTGCCCAGTCGCAGCTCCTTGGTCAGACCGTGCTTGATCGCGGCCGCGTGCCATGTGATCTTGCGGGTGACGAACTCCAGGCCGCGGCGTGGGGAGTTTGAGATCACGAGGCGCCCTACGCCCGCACAGAAGACACCGCTCTCGGTCTCCAGGTCGAATACCCATTCATTGTCGGGCAGGACGGCGTCTACCACCCTGCGCACCTCTGATGGGTTGCGCCGAAGGTGCTTGCCTCTATCACCAACCCTTACCGCGGAACGGAGGTTCAACTGGTAGTAGCTGCGCCCGGCGCGCTGCTCGACATACACCGACGCCGGCTGGCCCTGCAAGAAGTAGAGGTAACACAGCCCCTGTGCGAGCACGGCGCTGTTGGTCTTGATCGAATCGCCGTTCCCCTTCTTCAACCCGTCGCCCGCGTAGTAGCCGGTTAGAAACGAGCGCTGAGTGTCACGGTCGGCGTTTAGCACCAGCGGCGGGACCTGCTTGAAGGCGCCTGGCGTGTACAGCTGTTCGCGGAGCCATGGCCCGATCGTCTGCGCGCCGCGGAAGTCTGCGCGGCTGACGGTGGCGTCCGCATTGAAGCCGGATGTCCCGACGGACTCGCGCGAAAGGCCAAGGAAGACCCTCGACCACAGCTCCATGGCGCGGCATCGCAGCAGGAAGTCGTTATTCGTGAATCTGACTTGGCGCCCATCGCCTGATATGTATCCGTCCGCCGCCAGCAGCCCCAAGAGCTCTGCCAGCTCCGGCGTGACGGCTGCCCAAGCCGGCGCTTCGGGCATCCACCTTGCGATCGCTAGCTCGTCGCCCTCCTGCACGTCCCTTGCGGTCACGGGTTCGCGCTCATCATCGAGCATCGTGTGGTGAGCGGTGACGCCGACGACCCCGCCGCGAGTTTGGATGCTGAGCGGTCGATGGTCCGGATCGGAGGCTCGACGCCGCGTTGCCGTGATTGCTCGCACGTACGTCCAGTCCTCCCCATCCCACACCTCGAGCAGGTTCTTGGGCGTGAAGCTTTGAATGCTCGCCCCCTTCCGAAGGAGTGGCATAACTTCGGGGGGCGTTCGGATCGAAATCTGCCCCAGTTCTCGGAGGATCAGTGGGGTTGATTCTAATAGACACTCATGGTTGAACAGTATCCCCGAGGTCGCATGAAGGTCATACGACTCCCTGTAGTTGACCGTGATGAAATGGCCGTAGGCCTTGGCCACGCCGTAGGGGGAGCGGGGATAGAACGGCGTCGTCTCGGTCTGTGGCACCTCGAGCACCTTGCCGAACATCTCGCTGGAGGACGCCTGGTAGAAGCGCGCTTGCGGGCAGACTTCGCGCATCGCCTCGAGCATCCGAGTGACGCCGACGCCGGTGAACTCGGCCGTGAGCGTCGGCTGGATCCAG
Organism: Solirubrobacterales bacterium; assembly: GCA_025964355.1. Classification (GTDB taxonomy): domain Bacteria; phylum Actinomycetota; class Thermoleophilia; order Solirubrobacterales; family Solirubrobacteraceae; genus Palsa-744. The sequence continues at coordinate 1,685 of JAOPZB010000187.1, forward strand.
GAGACGGCGACGAACGACATCGCGGCGAGGTTGTAGATCTCGGCGGGGTCCGACGCGCGCAGCGCATCGACGAGCGAGCGCTGGTCCAGAAGGTCGCCCTGGTGCAGCGTGATGCGGTCGCGAATGTGCTCGATCCGCTCGAACTTCTCGGTCGATGCCCGACGCACCATGCCGTGGACCTCGTAGCCCTTGTCGAGCAGGAGCTCGGCCAGATACGAGCCGTCCTGGCCTGTGACACCGGTTATCAGCGCTGAGCGGCGGTCGTTCATCGGGCGGGAAGCCTATACACCCGCGCCGACTGTGCCGCCATCACCCGGGGCGCTCAGGTGGAGGCGACCGGGGCGGCGAACGCGCGCTGCTGGCGCCCGCGCAGCCACTGAACCGTCGCGGCAACTCCGTCCTCGACCTCGATGCGCGCCTGCCAGCCGAGCAGCCTGCGCGCCTTCTCGACCGACGGCCAGCGTCGCTGAACGTCGACCGTGAACGTGGGCAGGTGCTTGAGCGCGAACTCGTCCGGGTCCTCGCCGCAGGCCTCCCAGACGATCCTGGCGATCTCGGCGATCGTGAGCTCTCGCGAGGAGGAGATGTTGAAGTCCTCGTTGAGCCCGGCCGGCGAGCCCATCGCCGAGACGATCCCGTCGGCGATGTCCTCGACATGGGTGAGCGTCCGGGTCTGCTCCCCCGAGCCGAAGATCTCCAACGGCCTCTGGCCCGACAGCACCTTGCTGATCAGGTCGGGAACGGCATGCGCGATGCCGGGCTCGGCGTCGGGCAGCTCGCCCGGCCCGTAGGCGTTGAACGGGCGGCAGATCGTGAACGGCAGGTCGTGCTCGTCGTGTGCGGCGCGGCAGTAGACCTCGCCGGTGAGCTTGGAGAAGCCGTATGCCGACAGAGGCACCGGGCAATCCGGCAGGTAGTCCTCCGGCGTGGGGAACAGCTCGGCGCGCTCGAACACCATCGAGGAGGACACGTACGTGAATCGCTCCACCCCCGCGTCGAGGGCCGACCGGATCACTGCGTTATAGAGGGCGTTGTTGACCTCGGTCAGGGTGTAAGGAAGCCGGTGGAAGTTGGCGATCCCGCCGACGATCGCAGCGAGATGGATCACGTGCGTACAGCCCTTGATCGCCTCACGGGCCTGCTCGGGCAGGCGCAGATCGCCGGTGTGAACCTCGGCGGCCTCCCGCATCCACTGCGGCGCCGCGCGCTGGTCGGACACCCGCACCTCGTATGACGGATCTCCGAGAAGGCGCCGCACGACCGCGGCGCCGATGGTCCCGGCGCCGCCTGTGACGAGGACCCTGCTCACCCGGACGGCGGGGTGGGCATCAACAGGGCGAGCTCGGAGGCGTAAGCGAACACCTGGGCGGCGCCCCAGCAGTTCCACGGATCTACGACGAGGCAGTCGGCGGCCGCCCGCTCGGCGATCGTGGCGAGGGTGAGCGGGTCGCGGAACTCCGAATGGTTGGTCGCCACGACGACCACCTCCGCGCCGTCGATCGCCTCCGCGAGCGACACCGTCGGGGTGGGGACGTGCGGGTCGTGCACGACGACGTCGGCGAGCTCGCGTTCGAGCAGTCGGATCAGCTTGTGCGCGAGCGAGTCACGCTCGTCGTCGGTATCCGCCTTGAATGCAAGCCCGAGCACGGCGATCTTCCTGTCGCTCAGCGCGCCGAGGCGGCGCTTGGCCCCTTCCAGCAGAAACAGCGGCACGGACTCGTTGACCCTCGAGACCGCGAGCAGCATCCCGGGCGCCGCCGAACGCTCCTCCGAGAACGCGAAGTCCTTGCGCAGGCATGTCCCCGCCGTGAGCCCCGGCTGCGCGATCCCGCCTCGCGGGTAGTCGCGGTTGATGAGGTCGATCACCTCGAACACGTTCGCCGAGTAGCGCTCGCAGTCCATCATCAGGAGGTTGGGCAGCGCGAAGTTCGAGTAGCGCAGGATGTTCGTCCAGATCTTCGCCAGCTCCGCCTGTACCGGACTGGTCTGCACGATCGGTGCTGCAAAGGCGCCAAACAGCTCGGCGACGACCTCGCCCGAACGGGCGCCCACGCCGCCGATGATGCACGGCAGCGTGTCGATCTCCTCGATGAAGCGACCGGCCGCGATGCGCTCGGGGGCGTGTGCCACGAACAGGTCCTCGCCGATCTCAAATCCTCGGTGCTTGGCGAGATAGCCCGCCACGAACTCCGTCGTCCCGGGCGCGACGGTGGAGCGCAGGATCAACGACTGCCCTGGAGCGAGCACGCCGAGCAGGTCGTCCAGAGCCGAGCGAATGTCGCGCATGTCGATCTCGATATGCGAGAACGACGGCGTCCCGAGCGTGATCACGATGTGGCGCGCGCGAGCGGCATCGGTGACGCGCGCAGACAGGCTCAGCCGCCCGGATGCATGCACCCGCTCGAGCAGCTCTTCTCCGCCGGTCTCGGCGAAGGGCATCCGCGCCTCGCGCACCGCGTCCAGGCGGGCCGCGTCGTTGTCGATGCCGAGCACCTCCAGGCCGCGATCTGCGAACGAGAGCGCGAGTGGCAAGCCGACACGGCCAAGGCCGATGACCGATACGTCGGCGGTGCTCTGGGAGGGTGCCATGGCAGTGCAGAGGTTAGCGGCGGGGCCCGCGTCGCCGGCGCGGCGGGCGAGCGCTCTCAGCGTCGCCCGATGCCACGCTGATGCGCATACTGGCGAAGGAAGCCGAGCAGAAACCGCGGGTTGTAGCGCGCGTAGCGGCGCCACAGGCGGCGCGGCTCGCGGATGAGGCGATAGACCCACTCGAGGCCGTTGCGCTGTATCCAGCGGGGGGCCTGGGGGACGAGGCCGGCGTGAAAGTCAAACGCCGCGCCGACCCCGACGAGCAGCGGCGCCGACAGGCGCGGGCGCATCTTGAGCATCCACTTCTCCTGCTTGGGCTGCCCCGTTCCGACCCACACGACGGCGGCCCCCGACGCGTTGATCTCGCCGATCGCCTGCTCCTCCTCTTCAGCGGTGAGCTCCCGGAACGGCGGCGAGTGGCCACCGGCGATCCGCAAACCCGGGAAGCGCGCGCGCAGGCTCTGTTCGAGTGCTTCGAGCGCCTCGGGTGTACGGCCCCCGTAGAGGAAGATCGGTGTCCCCGACCGCGCGGCGCGTGCGCAGAAGTGGAGCATCAGGTCCGGGCCGTAGATGCGCGTGGCCTCGGTGTGGCCCAGCGAGCGCAGCGCCCATACCAGCGGCTGGCCGTCCGGCACGGCCAGCGTCGCTCCGAGCACGGCGGCGAGCGCCTCCGGATCCTCCCGCGCGGACATCACCAGGTTGACAGCCGCCGCGGTTACGTAGCCGCGGGCGCCGGCTGCGATCATCGCCTCCATCCAATCGACCACCGTCTCGTAGTCGGAGACAGCGAGCGGGATGCCGAGTATCTCCTCGCGCGGCGGCGGTGGCGGGGGGATGCGGGACGAAGTCGTCGAGATTTCCTGAAGATACCCGGCTGCGCCGGCCGTGCGGGTGGCCTCGTCGCAGCGCCGAGCTCCTTGGTCCCGATTCGGCCTGTTGGCAGCATTCCATAACCTCATCCGGATGAGTCCGTTGACGCTCCGTCGCTACCGCGCCGAACGTCTGCTGCGAGAGGAGTTCGAGCGGCTGCGTGGGGCCGTGCTGGCGAAGGTGCGCGGGCGGCTGCGGGCGAGCGGCGTGCGCCTCGACGCGGCCGATATGGAGGCCTGCTACGCCCAGGCGTGGCAGGGTCTCTACACCGCGTTGCTCGCGGGCCAAGAAATCGACAACCCGGCCGGCTGGCTCGTGGTGGTCACCTTCCGCCGGGCGATCGAGGAGCACCGCGCTCGCCGGCGCGCGCCGTCGGAGCGCGGTCCCGCTGCAACGTCCGCGGTGGTTGCTCGCGCCGAGGAGGAGTGCGCGCGCGAGCTGGATCTCGCCGCCGACCTCGATGACCGCATCAGGCTCCGCCAGCTGTTCGAGGGATTGCGGGGCCGGCTGAGCGCGCGTGAGCGCGAGGCGGCGGTGCTCTGCTACCTGCAGGGTCTCCCGCGCGCGGAGGCGGCCGAACGGATGGGCGTAAGCGAGGCGCGCATGCGCAAGTTGATGGAGGGTCGACGCGCGGGGCAGCCCGGCGTTGCTGGCAAGGTCGGCGCGCTCGTCGACACGATCCGTGGCGGCGGCTGGTGCGAGGAGCAGGGCTCCTTGATGCGCGGCCTGGCCTACGGGATCCTCGACCCCCAGGGTGAGCGCTACCGCCTGGCGGTGATGCATCGCAGCGAATGTCCCGCCTGCCGCGCCTATGTCGTCTCGCTGCGAGGCCTCGCCGCCACGCTCCCGCCGGTGTTCCTGCCGGCGGGGATGGGCGCCGTTGCGCTGGCCATGGCCGGGGGCGGCTCCCGCGTGGCCTTCGGTGCCGCCGCGGGCGGGGGCTCGAGCGCCGGCGGGGCGACCCAGTTTGGAGCCGGCATCGGCTCGATATCGGGCGGCGGCGCCGCGGGGGGCGGCGGCGCGGGCGGAGGGTGGCTGCTGGCGGGAGGCCCGGTCGGCGCCAAGCTCGCCGTAGGCTGCGCGCTCGCGCTCGGAGTCGGCGCGGGATGCGTTGCGCTCGGAAGCGGGCTCGGTCGCTCGCACCCAGGCAGGCATAGCCATTCGCCGCTGGCGACAAACGAGCGATGGCCCGGGCCCGGCATGCCGCCGCCCCTCGACTACCGGGCGATCACGCGCGGTGTTGGCGCGGCCTCATCGCCGGCCGAACGCGCCGCCGCCGATCGCGCTCGCGACATCGCGGCGATTCAGCCGAGCGGCGCCGGCCGCGAGTTCGGTCCCGAGGTCGCGATGCCCGCCGCGGGTGCGGTCGCCGCCCACATCGTGAGCGCGCGACCGACCTCGGCGACGCTCGCCCACGTCTCACCCGCGAGACGCCTCGTCGCGCCGGCAGGTGCACCGCCGTCGCAGCCGTCGCCGGCCCCGCCGTCCGCTGCCGACCGCGAGTTCGCACCGGGGTAGCCCCGGGGCGGCTCGCCGCGTCCTGCGATCAGCCTCGCGGAAAGACCCGGCCGAGGCGCGCGAGGGCCAGCGGGTTTCCACGCGGGCGCAGCCGCCCGGTGGCGACGGCGCGAAGCGGGTCGAGGCGCTCTCCCACGATGTCCACCCAGTCCTGGTAGGAGAGGCGCAGTCGCAGGTCGGGGTGAGGCGCCTCGCCCTGCTCGACCGAGCTCGAGCCGTTGTTGACGGTCAAGTGCCAGGTGGGGACGTCCGGATCGGTGAACTCCCACTGAAAGGTCGTCGGGCTTTTGAGCCCGTGGTTGGGGTTGACCTGACGGGCGATCGTGTCGAACAGCACCGCCAGTGTCTCGGGATCGCGGCTCGAGGCCCCTTCGCGCACGCCGATCACGCCGGCTTTGGCGAGGGCGCGACCGCGCTGTGAGATCTCCAGAGGCGAGAGGCCGGGCGGCAGCAGCGCCGGTCCGGGCAGCGTGTCGATCGCAAGGCCGGCGGAGCGCAGCTTCGTCGTCATCGAAGTGAGGCCCTCGACGCCGACCTTGTCGAAGGTGTAGTTGAAGACGGTCAGGTATTTCTCGTCCCAGCCGGGCGGCATCAGCACCTGGGCGGTGTAGCGGGTGACGTCGCGGAGGATCGCCGCGACCGCCTTCGGGACGCGCACCGGATCTTCGCGATTGAGGTCAGACAGGAGCTTGACCCCGAAGCCGATGTGGCGCTGCTCGTCGGCGGCGATGTTCTCCATGCCGGCGCGGAAGGCCGGCAGCTGGTCGCGTTCCTCGAGGTAGCTGCAGATGAAGTGCTGGCCGGGCTGGGCGAGCGCCGACTCGATCACGATGTGGTAGAGGGTCACCGCGGCCGCGAGTTTGGCGGGAGAGCGGTCGGCGCGCAGTTCGTCGGCCATGCGGTCGAGGCGGTCGAAGATCTTGCGGAAGCCGGACGTGAGCTGCGGCTTGATCGCAGTCAGGCCGCTCGACATCGACCCGTCGCCGATCTCGCAGACCTCCTGCATGAAGCGCTTGAAGAAGACGGCGTGGCGAGCCTCGTCGACCTGCTGGGTGGTGAGGAAGTACTTCTGCTCCTCCAGCGGCGCCGCGTCGATGTAGGGCGAGAGGTTGTCGGCGACAGCGTCCTCGCCCCAGAAGAACAGGCAGTAGTTCCACAGCGCCGCCTGTCGCTCGAAGTCGGTGAACTCCTCGCGCCACTGGCGGGCGTCCTCCGTGAAGTCGAGCTCGGTGGCGCGCCAGTTGCCGCGCTCCCAGCGCGCGTAGAGGTCCGCGTAGGAGATGGCGTCGGTTGGAAGGGTCGCCAGGCTGGAGTCGGTCGAGGGGGAGGGTGTCGCGGTCGCCATCAGGCTGCTCCTATCGCGCATGTGTTCGGATAATGAACGCTATCGCAATAGCGGACGCTCTGCAAGTAGGATTAAGGGATGGAGATCGCCCAGACGCCACAGCGGTCGAGCACTGCAACGGCGCAGCCGGCAACCCGCATGACGCGTGAGCAGAGCAAGGCGAACACGCGGGAGCGCCTGCTGGCGGCCGCGCGCAGGGTGTTCGCGCGCAGCGGCTTTCACGGCGCCTCCGTCGAGGAGATCGCGTCGATGGCCGGGTTCTCCACCGGCGCGCTCTACTCGAACTTCGACGGCAAGGAGGACCTGTTCCTGATCCTGATGGAGCGTGAAATCGACGAGCACGCGCGCGAGATCTCAAAAGCCGTCCGCGAGCGGGCGTCGGTGTCCGAGCGTGCAACCGGCGGCGCGCGGCAGTGGATGACGATGATCGAGCGCGAGCCGGACCTGCTGCTGCTGTTCATGGAGTTCTGGGCATATGGCGTGCGCGACGCGAAGATCCGCCCGAAGGTCGCCGCGCAGTTCGCGCACATGCGCGAGGTGCTGACGAAGCTGATCGCCGAGAGCGTCCGCGAGTTCGACCTCGAGCTCGACCTCCCGCCCGAGCAGCTGGCGGTCGCGATCGACGCCCTCGCCGACGGGATCGCGCGCCAGAAGCTCGCCGACCCCGACGCGGTCCCAGACGAGCTGATGGGGCGCGTGCTGTCGCTGCTGTTCGCCGGCGCTACGCGGCCGGCGGCAGGCAGAGGCAGGCGTAGTGGACGGTGAACAGGCGCCGGGCGAGGGGTGGGGAGGCGTGGTGCACAGCACCGCGGATGGCCCACTTGGCCCTTGCAGCCGCGCGCTCGGGGCCGGTGACGGCGAAGAAGCGGTGAACCTCGAGCGGTAGCGGGTCGTCGAGCTCACACGCGATCGACAGGCCGGTCCGCGAGACGATCGACCGCGCCGCGCGGCGATCGAGGCGCTGCAGGTGGCCGACCTCCGCGGCGTGCTCTCGCTTGCCGGCGCGTCGCGCCGACCAGTTGGCCTCCAGCGGCACCTCGACGATCACCGCCCGGCACACGCGGGCCACCTCGGCCAGCAGGGCCGCCGGGTCGGGTACATGCTCGAGCACGTGAGACAGCAGGCCGAGGTCCTCGGAGCGGTCGGGCTGGGCGAGGTGCAGGCCGTCATAGCGCTCGACCGAGTCGATCTCCCGGCGCACCCGCGCCAACCCGACGGCCGCATCGGTGATCTCGACTCCCGAGAGCCGCCCGCCGAAGCCTCGGCGATGAAGCTCTGAGAGCAGCGCGCCATCGCCGCAGCCGACCTCGAGCGTCGATCTCGGCACCACGCCCGCGCGTCGGCAGAGCGCGATGACGTGGTCGGCCTTCCCCGCCGCGCCGAGTGCGCGCCAGTCCGAGTAGAGCGCTGCCTGAGCAGGCCCCTTGGAGTAGGCGTCCTCGTAGAAGCTCACCAGCTCGGCGGGTTCGGGCACCACGGGGATTATTGTCCTCGCGATGACGAGCAAGCTCACGGCGTCGCTGCGCGCGGCTCCCGCGACGGTGCCGGCGCTTGCGGCGATGGCGCTGTTCGTCGTCTGGGCGACCGACCAGGCTGGCTATCCGGTCACCCACTGGGGACCTGGCGGCCTGATCGTGCTGGCACTGTTCGTGCTGGCCGTCGGCTTCGTCGGACTGCGCGTCTCGGAGATTCCGCTGGCTGTGCGGCTGGCCATTGGGTGCTTCGCCGCGTACACGGCGCTCAGCTTCCTGTCGATTCTCTGGGCGTCCGTTCCCGGGGACGCCTGGGAAGGGGCCAATCGGACGCTTCTCTACCTGATCGTGTTCGGCCTGTTCGCCTGCTGGCGCCAGCGTGGCGAGACGGCGGCGCTGTTGCTGATCCTCTGGACGGCCGCGATCATGGGGCTGGCGGCCTACACGGCTGTCCATCTGGGCTCGGCCAGCGACTCCGAGCTGCGGCGTCTGCTTCCCGACGGGCGCCTCATCGATCCGAGCGGCTACGCCAACGCCAACGCGGCGCTATGGCTGATGGCGGCCTGGCCCGCCGTGCTGCTGGCCCGCAGCGCACGCCTCCCATCGGCGGTGCGCGGTCTGCTCGCCGGCGGCACGGTGCTGTTGGGGGGCGTCGCCCTGCTGAGCCAGAGCCGCGGGTCGCTGTTCGCCACACCGGTGATGCTCCTGCTGGTGTTCGCCCTGCTGCCCGGCCGCATCCGCACGTTTGCCGTGCTCGCGCCCGTGGCGGCGGGCGTGGCGGCCTGCGCGCCGACGGTGCTGCGGGTGGGCGACCATCTCAGGGCCGGAGATGTCGTGCCGGGCACGCTGCACAGCGCGCTCTTGGCGATAGCGCTGGCGAGCGTCGTGGTCGGGTTGGCCGTCGGCCTCGGCGCGGCCGTCGAGAGCAGGCGGGTGCTCTCGCCGAGGTCGGCCCAGCGGGCGCGCACCGTGCTCGTCGCGACGGCGCTCGTGACGCTCCTCGCCGTGCTGGCGGGCGGCCTGGCGGTTGCGGGCAATCCGGTCACACGCATCCGCCACGGCTGGAACAGCTTCAAGGGCGGCTACGCGAGCCGGAGCACGGGCAGCCGGCTGGTCAGCGGCTTAGGCAGCAACCGCTACGACTTCTACCGCGTGGCTCTCGACCAGTTCCGCGACCATCCGCTCGTCGGGATCGGAGCGGACAACTTTCAGCAGCAGTATCTGGCAAGCGGCCGCAGCAACGAGACCCCGCACTATCCGCACAGCGTCGAGCTTCGAACCCTCGCACAGACCGGTCTGATCGGGACCCTGCTTGCAGCCGGCGGGATCGGCGCGGCACTGCTCGCCGCCGCCCGGGCGCTGCGACGAGCCGATCCTCTCGCTCGAGCAGCGGCGGCGGCAGCGCTCGGAGGATTCGCCTACTGGGTCGTGCACGGGTCCTTCGACTGGTTCTGGGAGTTCGCCGGGCTCGGCGCGCCCGCCTTCGCGCTGCTCGGCCTGGCTTGCGCACTCGCTCCCGCCGGCGCAACTCGTGAGGTCGCTTCGGGGGCGCCGAGCGCCTCAGGGGCTCAGACCGGCTCCGGGGCGCGCACCGGTTCCGGGGCCCATGCCGATCCAGGGCCTCAGACCGACTCACGGCCACCGTCGGGACGTCGGGTCCCGCGCGCACGCCTGGCGCTCGCCCTCGCGGCCGCGCTGGGCGCCCTGGCCGCGGCGGCCTCGCTGGCCGCCCCCTGGCTCAGCCAGCTCGAGCTACAGGACGCCGTTCGGGTCTGGACGACGTCTCGGGCGGCGGCTTACACGCGCTTGGACGAAGCTGCCGGCCTGAACCCGCTCAGCGACGAGGCATACCTCACGGCCGGGGGCATCGCCCTGCGCTACGGGGAACTGGGCCGCGCCGACCACGACTTCCAGCTGGCTCTGGGTCGGAGCCCGGACGACGCCTACGCAATGCTCGAGCGGGGCGCGATCGCCTCGACGAGGGGCGAACAGCCCGCAGCGGCGGCGCTGCTCGCGATGGCTGCGCGCCTGAACCCCCGTGACTCGCTCACGCGGGAGGCGCTACGGCTGGCGAAGGGCGGAAAACGCGTCAGCGTCTCGGATCTGAACCGCCTGATCCTGCTCAAAGCTCGCCAACTTGGGTGAGCTCGGAAAATTATTTGGTCGGACGAAGTCCGTTTGCTCGACATGCGCCCCGACGTTCGCTAGCGTGTGCCGCTGATCCTCGTCGATTCGTCGAGCTTGGTGCTTATCGGCTCAAGCCGGCGGTCGATGGTGGGGGGCGATGACGATCACATGGCAAGGAGAGTGAATCGTTTGCTCGAGCCAGAGAAGGGAACCCAAGGTAGGGAAGGCATGAATAGCCGTCAGAAGATCATCGGGGCAGCCGCCGTCGTAGCGGCGCTCATGGGTGCGGTACCTGTCAGCGCCACAGCCAGCTCGTTGTTGAGCGGCTATGGCGGTCCAGGTCAGGGCAGCCAGGCGATCCTTGGCGCGGCGCTCCTGAAAGGACCGTCCAACGGAGGCGGACGTGGAGGGGGCCCGACGGGAGGCGCCGCCGCCGCGGCCGCACTCGCGGCATCGAGCAGCCCGGTCCCACAGGCTTCCTCGCCGAGCGGCGCCAGTCGTCGTGCGCCAACGCCCGCACGGCACGCCAAGCGTGGTACGCATCCTGCACCGGCAGCCGGGTCCCCGGCCTACCCTGTCTCCGGGAGTCTGGCTCGATCAGTCTCCGGGGGCTCGGGCGCCCTCGGGCTGTCGGGCGCGGACGTCCTGTACATCATCCTGGCGCTGGTGGCACTGGCGCTCACCGGTGCCGCGACCAGGCAGCTGACGCGTGGTTCAGGATGGACGGGAAGGCATGAGAGCTAAAGCGATGCGACGCACGATCCGAGTAACCGAGTAGGACAAGGACGCCCTCCGGCCCATGGACCAGACGCGAATCGCCCAGCAGACATCAACTGCCCTCCCCCTCCACGGTGAGCTGACGCACGATGCACCGTCGCCGCGCGCACTGCTGCGCGGCAGCTTCCGTGGGCCCCTGCAGTGGGCGCTCGAGGGACCGGGATGGGTCGTGCTGCGGCCGGCCGTCGACTTCGTGGCGCTGTGCATCGCCGTGCTGCTGGCGCTGCACGGCGCCAACGCGGTGCTCCATCCGTCTTCGGTGAGGGCGCCGTTGCTGGCGCTTCCCCCGCTCGTGATGCTCCTGTTCTACCTGCGAGGTCTCTATCGCACGCGGCTGCGCGCCCTGCTGCTGGACGGCGTGGTACCGGTCGTCAGCGCCGTGTCGATCGCTGCGATGGCGGTCGCGGTCATCGGGATGTTCGTGAACGGGCAGGTGCCCTACCAGGGAGCCTGGCTCAGAGCCTGGCTGTTCGCGCTGATCGCCGTCGGACTGGGGCGCGTGGCCCTTTCGTTGTTGCAGGGGTGGGCACGAGCACGGCGACTCGTCGGCAAGCCCGTGCTGATCATGGGAGCCGGGCTGGTCGGCGCGCAGGTCGCGCGCAGGCTGGAAACACACCCGGAGTACGGCCTGGTCCCGATCGGCTTCCTGGACGAGGATCCTCGCTCGGTGGCTGAGGTCGGAGGTCGAGACGTGGCCGTGCTGGGCACCGTTGAGGACCTGGAGGACACGGTGAGGCGGACGGGCGTCAAGCACCTGATCGTCGCGTTTTCCTCGGTCGCCGACGCGCGCGTCAGCCGCCTGATCCAGCTCTGCCAGGAGCTGGGCGTCGACGTGTCCGTCGTGCCTCGGATGTTCGACACCATCAACCAGCGCGTGGGTTACGACACGGTCGGCGGCCTGCCGCTGATGTCGTTCGCCGCCGTCGACCCGGACGGTCTTCAGTTCGCGCTGAAGCACGCTCTCGACCGCGTGCTCGCACTGGTTCTGCTGATCCTGCTCTCGCCGGTGATCGTCGGCGCCGCGGTGGCTGTTCGGCTGAGCTCCCCCGGGCCGGCCCTGTTCAGCCAACGGCGCGTCGGTCGCGACGGCAGGGTGTTCAGCTTTTACAAGTTCCGCTCGATGCGTGTGCCGGAGCGTCTGGTCGACGGCGACGAAGAGGACGTCACGGCGCTTGACTTCCTGCTGGGCGGGGACACCGCGCCGGGCGGCGTCGAGGGCGCGGATCGCCGCACGGCCGTCGGGCGCTTCCTGCGCGGTACATCGCTCGACGAGCTGCCCCAGCTGTTCAACGTGCTGCGCGGCGAGATGAGCCTCGTGGGCCCACGTCCGGAGCGCCCGGAATTCGTGGAGCTGTTCAGGCAGGACGTCGTTCGCTATGTGGACCGTCACAGGGTCAAGTCGGGAATCACGGGCTGGGCGCAGGTGCACGGCCTCCGCGGGCAGACGTCACTTGCGGAGCGCGTCGAGTGGGACAACTACTACATCGCCAACTGGTCCCTCGGCCTCGACCTGAAGATCCTGGCGATGACGCTGATCGCGCTGTTTCACAACGCGGAGTGACGAGCGGTCACGGCGGTCTCCCCAGGCCTCGTGGCGCGCTGGTGGAACGAGCCTTTTTACAGCGTGCCCAGTGCCGCATGGGCGAGGCCTGCCCAGTACTGGTAAACGCGAACAGTCACCCCGTGCGTGCCGAGACCGGCCGGCAGTCTGATCGAGTAACGGTTGAAGCGGTCCAGCACGAACAGGGCGCGGTAGCGCGCCGCCCCGCCGGTGAAGGCTTCGAGTTGCATGTAGTCGCCCACCGGCCCCGAGCCGGTGGCGACGATCCGTGGTCCCTCGCGGCGCAAGCGCAACGTCACGGGCGCCGGATCGCCACCCGGCGAGCGCAGCACCCGGGCGAGCGCCCTGTAGGCCGGCTTTCGCCGGCCCGTTTCGCTCAGTACCCCGAAGTCTTCTGAAGTCCAACCGCGCAGGTCGTAGAGCAGCTCGGCGGCCACGTATCGGCTCAGAGCCAGCGCGCGGAACAGGTCGCGGAGATTCGCCGCCTGCGTCGCCTCCGTCACGCACGCCTGTTCCTGCTGGGTTCTGTAGCGTGGCCAGCAGCTGCTCCAGCCGAACTCGTCGAGCCACAACGGCGTCGTGTCTCCAGCTGCGTTCTGGACCTGTCGGATCGAGCGCAGAGAGGCGAGCGGGAGCGTGTAGAAATGCACCGATAGACCGTCGTAGTTGCCTCTGATTCCCGCGGCGTAGAGGGCCCTGAGGAAGACGCCGTTGGAGCCGACGAGCGATCCGCCGAGCACCGTCACGCTCGGGTTGACCGCCTTGACGGCCGGATAGGCCGCGCGCAGAAGGGCGGCATAGCGAGCCGCCTTGTCCGGTCCGGCGAAGAAGCGTTCATTGGAGTTGTCCGGCTCGTTCCAGATTTCGATCGCCGCGAGGTGCGTGCCGTAGCGCTTGGCCAGGAAGGCCGCGAACGCGGCATATGCCGCGGTGTCGCGCGGCGGCCAGCGGTTCGCCGCGCTGTCGTGCCCTGGCAGGCAGGCCCTGAGCAGTCGCAACGGAGCCGCCGAGGCCCAGCAAGGTGTGCCTTCGACCGTCATGATCACCCGGATACCGGTGGCCGTCGCGTCCTGGATCACCCGGTCGGCGACGGCCAGCGCCCTGCGGCTCAGCCGACCCTGCGCGAGGGGCTCGAGCACCGACCATTTCGCCGTCGTGCGGACGATCCCGGCGTGCAGTCTGTGCGCCTCGGCCATTTCCCGATCGACGTCGCGCGGCTCGGATGCGTATTCGAGCGACCCGATGTTCACCCCACCGAGCGACGCCGCAGGCGAGGCGGCCGAGCTTGCTGCCCAGGACCTGTGCGCGAAGGCGAGCGCGGCGAGGAGTGCGAGCGCAAACGCAGCGGCCTGCATGCGGACGTCTGCGGTCATGCGGCGCGACGATAGTGGATCGGTGTGCCCCTCCAGACCGTCAGCGCGACCGTCGCGACGGTCGCGCTGAACAGGCGCCGGCTTGTCGGGGCCGCAGCCCTACTGCAGCACCCGCAGGTGGTTCCACGGGATGTGTGGCATGCCGTAGTAGTCCCAGGCGAACCCGAGCGATGGGTATGGGTTCGTCTTGCCGAGCGGGTCCTCGAAGCCGAAGGCGAGCCTCGATCCGCCGGTGTCCTTGCAGTAGGCGCCGTAGGTCTGCAGGGCGTGCGCGACGATCTTCTCGCCGGGGGTTATGCCGGGGAGCGCGTCGACGTTGATGCTCGGGTCCAGCTGGATGCGCGCGCCCTCGGGGATGCAGTTGCTCGCGCCGGAGTG
>JAOPZB010000054.1 GCA_025964355.1 Solirubrobacterales bacterium
CGTGGCCAACAGCACCTGCGTGAATACGTAGTTGAACGCGAAGATCCCCAAGAAGGCGATCACCACCGCCTGGTTGACGGCGCGCCCCACCCCCTCCGCCCCTCCGGACGCAGTCATCCCCTTGTAACAGCAGACGACGGCGATGATGGCGCCGAACAGCGTCGTCTTGACCACCGAGCCCCATAGATCGGTTGTCGAGGCGTTGTTGAAGAAGGTGGCCCAGAACGGTCCCAGCGGCGCGTTGTTGACCAGCGTCGCCAGGATCCCGCCGAAGATGCCGAACAGCAGCGCGTAGATGTCGAACAGCCCAGTTGCGAGCATCAGTGCCAGGAACCGCGGCACCACGAGATTCTTGACCGGGTCGACTCCGAGCACCTGCAATGCATCCAGCTCCTCGCGGACCTTGCGCGCGCCGAGGTCGGCGGTGATCGACGTCCCGGCCACCCCAGCGATCACGATGGAGGTGATGAGGGGCCCGATTTCGCGGATTGCGGCGAGCACAAAGAAGCCGCCGAGGCGGTCGAGCGCTCCGAAGAGCGTCAGGAAGTTCGCGGCCTGCAATCCGGGAGCGCCGTAGTCGATGGCGACCGTCGTGACCAGCAGCGGAAACCAGACCAGCCGCAGCGTGAACAGGAACTGGGAGACGAGCTCCCCTCCGTAGGGATACGGGGGGCGCAGGGCCGACGAGACGGTCCTACCGGTGAGGATCATCATGTCCCCGAGTTCTTCGAGCAGGTGCCTCACCGGCAGGAACGCCCGCTCCGCCAGCGCCCGGCCGTTCGTCGCGACGATCGCGTGTGCCGTCCGGCCCGCCATTGCGTCCTAGTGTACTAGTTCACTATCACGCTAGTGGTCTGACGTCCATAGCCGCTAGATTGGCGGTATGGCAGCGCAGCACGACCAAAGCGGGTTCGACCTGTCCGAGTTCGTCATCGACCGCGATGCCGACGTCCCGATCGGCGTGCAGCTCGCCTGGGCGCTGCGCACGCGCATCCAGGATGGAACGTATAAGCCGGGTCAGCGCCTTCCTGGCCTGCGTGAGCTGGCGGAGGCGATAGAGGTCAACGTCAACACCGTCAAAGCCGTCTATCGGCGACTGGACCAGGAAGGGCTCCTAGAAAGCCAGCAGGGCAGCGGCACGTTCGTTCGGTCGATGCCGCAGAGGCCGGCGGACGTGGCGGCGATCGTCGCCAACGCGGTGCGCGAGGCGCGTGAGACGGGTGTCGATCCGCGTCAGGTCGCCGCCGCACTCTACGTGTCCCAGGGGCCGGCGCAGACGTCCGACATGGCCGGCGAGCGGCGGCGCCTGCTGCGTACCCAGATCGCGTCGCTGGAGCGGGCGTTGGGCGAAATCGAAGCCGAGCATCCCGGTGTCGCTCCCCCGCCCGAGGTCCAGCCGAGCTCTGGCCCGGCGCTGCTTGGCGCCGAGGAGCTCGAGCAGATACGCACACAGCTCGTGCGCCGGCTCGCGACTGTTCAGGCGGCGATCGACGAGCCGGATCCACCTGACAGCGAGCCGCCCGCCGCAAAGCCGCGTCAATCAACGCAACCTACGTTGGTCGAGAAGCCCAAGCCGAAGTCGAAGCGCAGCACCGCCGGCCCGCGCCCGACGCCGCGTCCCGCTTCGGCCAGCGGCTAGACGGCTGGACATCTGCTTGAGCCTGGAGGAGTTGGGGTAGTGGCTTGAACGCGCAATGCGGTCTAGAGCAAACGGAGCGGCCGGGATCACCAGCAGGTTCCGCCGGACGGGGGTAGCGGCAGCACTGAGTGCCGTACTGATCGTCCTCGTGGGTGTCGTGCTCACGAACTCAGCCGTCGCGCAGGGCCTGGCGCCGACCCCGATTCCCCAGAATCCGTCAGACGTCGCCGCAGTCGCGGCATTCAGAGGCTCCCCGGCGTTGCCGAAGCCCGTGTCCTCGCCGACGGTGCCTCAGAACCCCTTCATGGCTCCGAACGGTAGAAGCAACCTGCACGACGACGCATACATGACCAACACGTATCTATGGTCGGGTCCGCTCGGCAACAACGTGCAGACGCTCTCGACGTTTCAAGGCGGCGAGTGCGCGTCGCTGACGTTTGACAGCTCTGGTCGGATCGTGGGCATCTGCATCGGGCTTGAAGGTCCGCGGCTGGCGATGTTCGATGCGCGCAACCTCGAACTGCTGGCAGTGATGTCGCTCCCACCGCGCAGCCTCGGCACCGGCAATCCCTTCACTGATTTCTCTGGTGGCGGCTACTTCTATCTCGACCAGAGCGACCGGGCGGTGATCCCGACCACCAACGGCCAGATCTGGGTCGTAGGTGAGACGAGCGGCGCGACCGGTCCCGGGTTCGCGCTACAGCGCTCCTATGACGTCAGCGCCTCCATGTCATCCGGGGATGAGATCATCTCGGCGCTTCCCGACTGGAGCGGGCGGATCTGGTTTGCCACGACCAAGGGCGTTGTCGGCACGGTCGATCCGGTCAGCGGCGCGGTCAAGACGCTGGATCTGGGGGAGGCGATCGGCAACTCGTTCTCGGTCGATAAGACCGGTGGCGTATTCATGGTCACCGATCGCGCGATGTACCGCTTGGACCCGGCGCATGACGGCTCGCCGATGGTCAGCTGGCGCCAGACCTACCCGAACATCGGCCTCGTCAAGCCGGGGCAAACCGAGGACGGATCTGGAACGACGCCGAATCTCATGGGAAGCAACTATGTGGCGATCACCGACAACGCCG
This sequence comes from Solirubrobacterales bacterium, assembly GCA_025964355.1. Taxonomy (GTDB): domain Bacteria; phylum Actinomycetota; class Thermoleophilia; order Solirubrobacterales; family Solirubrobacteraceae; genus Palsa-744. The sequence continues at coordinate 2,722 of JAOPZB010000054.1, forward strand.
ATCCAATGGACGTGATCGTCTACCGGCGCGCGAAGCGGGTATCCGGCAGCAGGGTCGTTTGCGCCGTGCCCGTTTTCAGCGCCGGCTCGAGCTCGACCGACAACTCGTTGATAGGGACCGGTCGCTCGATCATCGTGGAGAACAACTACGGCTACACCGGTCCTTCCGCCACTCTCAACGGCGCCTCGACTGCAGCGGGGATCGAGCGCGTCGACATCAACAAGGAAGGCACGGGATGCGCGCCCGTCTGGTACAGCACCGAGCGCGCGCCCTCGGCAGTGCCGAAGCTTTCACTCGCTGCCGGGCTCGTCTACGCGTACACAAAGCCACCGCGCTCCGACGGGATCGATGCGTGGTATCTGACGGCCCTGTCATTTCGCAGCGGCGAGACGGTCTACGAACGGCTCGCCGGCACCGGTCTCGGTTTCAACAGCAACTACGCCCCGGTCAGCCTGGGCCCCGACGGCACGAGCTACGTTGGCGCGCTCGGAGGGTTGGTTCTGCTGCGGGATGGCTGATGCGACGCAATGGCGCTGGAGGCAACGATCGCGCACAGCGGAAGACGTCTCTCGTCATGGGCCTACTGGCGTGCGGGTGCCTGTCGGGCGAACGGCGCCATTCCGGCGAGCTTGCCGCCGTCGATCGGGATGGTGGCGCCGGTGATGAACGAGGCACCGTCGCCACACAGCCATGTGACGGTGGCGGCGACCTCCTCGGGCCGGCCCACGCGTTTCATCGGCATCGCCTGCGCGGCCGCCTGTCGCGCAGATGCGCCGGCGCGTTCCAGCTGCTCGGTCAGGATCGGCCCCGGGGCCACTGCGTTGACGCGGATTCCGCGCGCCGCGTACTCGAGCGCGGCGACCTTGGTGAGACCGACGATTCCGTGCTTGGTGGAGACGTAGGCGGCGAGCCCGCCGACGGCCTCGAGCCCGGCAGTCGAGGTCATGTTCACGATCGCTCCTCCGCCGCTGTCGAGCATGGCGGCGATCTCGTGCTTGAGGCAGAGGAACGTGCCGCGGAGGTTGATCGCGAGAGCGCTGTCGAAGTCCTCGAGCGCGACATCGGTTAGCGGCGTCGGCGGGTGCCCGCCGCCGGCAGCGTTGTTGAACGCTATGTCCAGCCGGCCGAACGCGTCAAGCGTGCGCGAGACCATGCGTTCGACGTCCTCTGGATCGCCGATGTCGGTTGGGATGCTGACGGCCGTGCCGCCGCCGGCGGTGATCTGTGCGGCCAGGTCGTCCAGCCGCGCCTCGTCGCGGGCGGCCAGGGCGACCGCTGCGCCGGCCTGGGCAAAAGCGCGTGCCGTTGCGGCGCCGATCCCGCGGCTGGCGCCGGTGACGAGGGCGACCTGATCGGTCAGGGTGCCATTCATGGTCTGGTCCTTTCGTGGGGGTGATGGTCGTGCGTCGGCGTCCGGACGGCGTACGGCGTGGCGGCGGCGATCCCGAGCCCGACATGAGCGGGGGAGCGCGCTGCTGAAGAGGAGAGGGAGGATGCGATAGACCGATACTAGCAGTAATGATTATCTGTAGAACTCATTATGAGTTGTCTGTACTCTGTCGGGTGTGACTGCCCCTCCTACCGACAACCAGCGCCCGCCTCGAGATGGTGGTGTCGCATTCCTACTCGCGCAGCTCGGCGCGCACGCCGCCGCTGCCTTCGCCGAGCGGATCAGGCCACTGGAGCTAACGCCGCCCCAGGCCGGCGTGCTCCGCCGCGTCGGGCAGGTCCCCGGCCAGAGTCAGCGCGGGCTTGCTGACGCGCTCGGCATGCACCCTCCACGGCTGGTCGCCTTGATTGACGAACTCGAGGACCGCGGCCTCGTCACGCGCGCCCGCGACCCGGACGATCGCCGCAACTACGCGATCTCGCTGACCGACGAGGGTGGCAGGACGCTCGCCGAGCTCGCCCGCGTTGCCCGCGACCATGAGGTCGCGATCACCGCGGCGCTCGAGGGCGATGAGCGCGCCCAGCTGCTCGTCCTACTGCGGAGGCTGGCCGAGGAGCAGAACCTGCCGCCCGGCGTGCATCCCGGGTTCCGTCGTATGGGCCGCCGAGGCTGACGCGCGCTCGCGAAGTGGCCCGAGCGCCTCATGACGGGGAGAGACATCCCGTTCCTTTAGGCCGCGATGATCATGCCGAATCGGCCGCAGCCCTCGACGACTCGCTGGATCGTCTCCTCGCTCACGGACTCATCGAAGGCGTCCGCACGGCTGGCGTCATAGCCAAACTCCTCGAAAAAGGCCTCGAACCCGGCCGGCTCGAAGCCGGTGATCGTCCGGACCTCCTCTTGGCCGTCATTGCGGAACGTGTGCACTGCTCCGCGCGGAGCTTCGGCAAGCTCGCCAGGCTTCAGGGAGAGCCACTCGCCGTCTCTCAGGACGCCCAAACGGCCTGCCGTGACGTAGAAGAGCTCCGCGCAGTCAGTGTGGTAGTGCGGGGGCGGTCCTGGAACTCCCACGGGTGTAGCTACCTCAAGGGCGACGACGCGTCCAGCGCAGCTGAGCGGTGTGACGCGGTGACCGATGACCCACAGCGAGCCCAACTGAGTCCGCGCCCGATTCATTGCCTGATCCATGCCCCCGCCTCTCGTGAGATTTCGTCTTATGATGCGACCTTGTATCATGAGCGAGCACGCATGTCAAGCACGGGTCCAACACGCGAACGCCTTGCTCAGAAGTTACGCACACGCGGCGCACTGCTCGCAGCCGCGCGCGACCTTGTCACAGAAGGCAAGGCGCCCACCGTCGCCGAGGTCGCCGATGCCGCGACGGTTTCCAGGGCAACCGCCTACAGGTACTTTCCTACGAAGGACGCGCTTTTGGTCGAGTTGCCACTCGACATTGCGGCTCCGACGGTAGGGTCGCTGTTCGCGCGCGATGACGCCCCTCAGGACCCCGAGGAGCGCGTCGCCCTGGTCCAAAATGTTCTCTACGACCTCGCGCGCGACCACGAGGTTGAGTTCCGGCTCTTTCTGCGTAATTCGCTCCTGCGTTCGCTCGGGGAGTCCGATGGGACCGGGGATCCATTCCGCGGCGCCCGACGCTCGGTCCTTCTGGACGCAGCGCTGGCACCGCTCGCCGACGAGCTGTCCCGCAACAAGATCGAGCAGCTGAAGACCGCTCTTTCGATGCTGGTGGGCGTGGAGTCGATGGTCGTGCTGCGGGACGTCCTGCGTCTCGAGCACGCCGAGGCGCGAGCGGCCGGCGAGCACGCGGTGCGGGAGATGGTCAAGGCCGCACGGCGGCGCGACGACCCCGCGAGCTAGCCTCCCGAGCAATCCCGCGAGCCCGGTCCGCCTAGCTCATCCGCCTGTATCGCCATACGCACAGCGGAATGAACACGGCAAGCAGCCCGCCCACCCAGGCGGCCGTCTCTCCCAACGAGCTTGGAATGCCGGGCGTGAGCGAGTAGGAGCGCGCAGCGTCGGCCGTCAACGTGACGGGGCTGACGCGCGAGAAGCTCTGAAGCCAGCCCGGCATGGTCGCGACGGGTACGAACACCGAGCTCGCGAACACGAGCGGGAAGATCACGACGAAACCGGCCGCCTGTGCGGCCTCTGCGCCGCGCACGGTCAGCGCCACGAAGGCGAAGATCCAGCTCAGCGCGAACCCGAAGGCGGCAACGACGGCAACGGCGGCAAGCGCCTGGAGCACTCCCGCGTGGAAGCTGAAGCCGACCGCGTAGCCCACACCAATCATCAGCCCGATGATCAGAACGTTGCGCACGAGATCAGCCAACGTCCGGCCGAGCAGCACCGCGGACCGCGCCATCGGCATCGAGCGAAAGCGGTCCACGACGCCTCGCTCCAGATCCTCCGCCAGCCCGATCGCCGTCTGCGTAGCCCGGAAGGCGACCGACTGAACGAAGATGCCCGGCAGCAGGAAGTCAACGTAGGTGACGCCTTTGGGCAGCGAGCCCTTGACGGCCCCGCCAAACACGTACACGAAGAGCAGCACGAACATGATCGGTTGGATCGTCGAGAAGATCAGCAACTGGGGCTGGCGGATGAAGTGGCGCAGGTTGCGTGCGGTCACGACGCCGGCGTCGGTCACCGCCGAGCGCAGCTCCCGCCGGGACGGAGGCCGCAGCCGCACGATCGGCGCGGAGCGCCGGCCCACCGTGCTGTGCTCGACATGATCGATCGCAGCCTCATCCGCGGCCGACCGCGAACCGGCGCCGTCCTCGCTCGGTGGCGAGCCGGTGAGCTGAAGGAACACGTCGTCGAGCGTCGGGCGACGCAGCCCGAGGTCGCTCACCTCGATCCTGGCGCGGCGCAACTCCGCCGCCGCCTCCTCGATCAACTCGAGGCCATCGCGGGGAGCGGGGAGTGTCAGCCTGTCTGGGCGTTCGCTCGGCTCTGGCTCGCCGCAGCCGACGGCTGCGAGCACCGCCCGAGCCCGGTCGCGCTCGGCGGCGCTGGCCAACTGGACCTCGAGGATCTGCCCGCCGACCTGGTCCTTCAGCTCGTTGCCCGTGCCCTGCGCGATCACCCTCCCGTGGTCGATGACCGCGATCCGGTCGGCGAGCTCGTCCGCCTCCTCGAGGTATTGCGTCGTCAGCAGCAGCGTTGTTCCCTCGCGGACCAGCTCTCGCACCGTCGTCCAAATCTCGTTGCGGCTGCGCGGGTCGAGCCCCGTGGTGGGCTCGTCGAGGAACAGAATGCGCGGACGCGTGAGCAGACTCGAAGCGAGATCAAGCCGGCGGCGCATTCCACCCGAGTAGGTCCGGGCCGGGCGGTCGGCCGCATCCGCAAGCTCGAACTGCGCCAGCAGCTCCTCGGCACGCCTGCGGGTCTCGGCCTTGGAGAGCCCGAACAACCGGCCGAACATGAGTAGGTTCTCCCGGCCACTGAGAATCTCGTCGACCGCGGCAAACTGCCCGGTGAGGCCGAGCATCTCGCGAACGACGACGGCCTCCCGGACAACATCGCGGCCGAACACCTCGGCCCGACCCGCGTCCGGCTCGAGCAGCGTTGCGAGCACACGGACGAGCGTCGTCTTGCCGGCCCCATTGGGGCCGAGCAGCGCAAAGACAGTTCCCTCAGCGACCTCGAGGTCCACCCCGGCGAGGGCTGTGGTCGAACCGAAGCGCTTGACAACGCCCTCCACGCGAACGGCGGGAGCTGAGACGGGGCTCACGACCATGCCGAGCCGACCATACCCGTCCCGGGATGCGCGGAAGGTGGCCGAGCAGCGCCGAGAAAGATCACCCGGGCGTCTGGACTACCCGGTGTGTTCGGGCATCTCGTGCGAGCACGCGTGGGCTGTCCGTGATGAGTCCCCGCCTACGCAGCCCAAGGAGGCCGCTGTCAGGGTCACCAAGGCCGACCAGGGTCGCATAGTCCTCTTGCATGCTCACCACGAACCGCCTCGCGGCTGACTCCCGACGATGACCGTCAACCTCGAGGTCAAAGCCGCCGTGCCCTGAATCCAAGTCCAACACGACCTCTCTGTCTGGAGGTATGACCACAGGCGGCGCACAACCTCCATGCATGGCGAGCGGTGTGCAGACGAACCCGTCGATACCTTCCACCAACAGGGGCCCTCCGGCTGCCATTGTGTACGCGCTCGAGCCCAGCGGCGTCGCCACGATGACTCCATCCCCAGCAAGGCGGGCATAGAGATCACCGCCGAGCGAGACCTCGACGAGCAGCTGCGTGCCGCCACGCCTGACCAGCACCAAATCGTTGATTGCGCGCACCACCTGCCCCTCCGCCGT
>JAOPZB010000060.1 GCA_025964355.1 Solirubrobacterales bacterium
CCGGTCACCATGCTCGTCACGTAGGCGACGCCTGCGACCTCGCCGAAGACGTCGAGCTGGAACTGCTTGGCGGCGGCATTGCCGATCCTCACCGGTCGTGAGCCCTCGTATCCCGGAAGCCAGTCGAGCTCGAGCTCGTCGAGGTGCCGCTGACCTTCGGTGCCGTACATGATCTGCACCTTCGACACGTCGCCGGCGCCAGCGCGCAGCGCCCAGCGCCCGAACGCGAGCGCCTCCTCGCTGTAGCCACCCTCAAGCAGCGCATCAAGGGTCAGCACCGAGTCGCGCAGCCAGCAGTAGCGGTAGTCCCAGTTGCGCACACCCCCGAGATCCTCGGGAAGCGAGGTGGTGGGCGCCGCAACGATGGCGCCCGTCACCTGGTCGGTGAGGGCCTTGAGCGTGATCAGCGAGCGCAAGACAGGCTCACGCCACTCGCCGGCGTAGGTGCAACGCGACGACCACTCACGCCAGTAGGCGTCGGTGCGGGCGAGCGCGGAGTCGGGATCCTCCACCGGAGGCGATTCGCCGTAGGACGGAAACCACATCAGCGAGAAGCGCTCGCGCATTCCCTCGCGGACGCTGAAGCTGGCCACCGTCGTCAGGTCCTCCGCCCGCAGTGGAACGGTCGTCGACAGGTGGAGCTCGTTGGCACCGCCCAGAGCGAGTATGCCGTCGGCGGTGCGTTCCACCCACGGGACCAGCGAGCCATAGTCGAAGCGGGCGATGAACTGCATTCGCATAGCCACCTCGCCGCGCAGGCCCTCGACGAGGCGCACGAGCTGTGGCGCGCCGCCGTTGCGCAGCGGCATGAAGTCGATCACCCGGGCGACACCGCTGTCGGTCTCGAAGTCGGTCTCGAGGATGAGCGTGCCCTCCCGGTAGCGCCGCGAGACGTGGCGCACCGGCTCGGACGGGCATATCAGCCAGCGACCATGCTCCTCGCTGCCGAGCAGCGCGGCGAAGCAGGCCGAGGAGTCTGTGTAGGGAAGGCACAGCCAGTCGACCGAACCGTCGCGCCCCACGAGCGCAGTCGTACGCAGATCGCCGATCAATGCGTAGTCCTCGATCTTCACAAGCTGGTCCCTCCGCATCGGTGCTGAAGGGTGGCTTGCCGGCCTCGGATCCGCCGGAAGCTCGTCGCGCTGGACGTCTCATTGACGCTACCACCGCATCGGCGCTCGTGCGACCAAGATCTCGAGGCCACCGGCGCATCGCTCACCGTCGGGGTCCGCTCGGTGACGGCGAGCCGAGCGCCGTCGGGCCAGAATTCGGGCTTGGAGCTCATCTCTCTCCCTTCGCTTACGCGTCGACCCGGTTGGAGACGGCCGGGATGACGCGGTAGTCCCCGCCGAGCTGGAAGACGAGGTTATGGATGTCGGCCGCGGCCATCGCGCGCAGAGCGGGAAGCTCCGCGGCCGCCTGCTCGTCGTCGAACACGTTCAGCGGCCAGTCGCCGATGGTGCCGCTCTGCAGATGCGGATGCAGGAATGCGAGCCCGAAATAGGCGCGGATGACCACTGGTTTGATACGCGCCGCGCGCTGCTCTGGCCATGCAAGCGCCCAGACGGCGTCGAGACCGCCGTCAGGCGACTCTCGAACCCCCGTGGCGGTCACCCTGCCGGTGCCGAGCAGCAGATGCGTGTTGACCTCTTCCAGCGCCTGGGTCGCGTAAGGGTCGAGCAGCGCGACCGCTGCAACGTAGAGGCGCTCCTTGTCTGGACGGGAGGCGGCGTCGCCGTGGGTGCCATCGCGCAGATCGGTGAAGTGGCGCAGCAGCGCTGCGGTGTACTCAAGACCGAAGCTGCTCGCGCCATCCGTTGACGGTGTCGAGCTATTCGGCGTCATGCGCCCACCTTCACGCTTTGCCTTGCCGGTCCTCGCGCGTCTGGCGTTCGCGCGTCCGTCAAAGACGCCAAGCCGGTCGTGGCCCGCCGCGGCTTCTCATCATCCGCGACCGATCCGTAGGAAGTGAGGAGCTTCGCCCGCGACATGAAAAATGTCGCCAGGCCGATCAACGCCAGGTCGGCGAGGACGATCACAATGATTGCGACTTGAACGGACATGTCACACCTTTCGCGGTCGGGATGAGCGAGGACACGGTCACGACGCTCGTTGGAGCGGACGCTGATCGGCTTTCGCCGGGACGAGGCTCAGGTGACTGCGATCGGCGCCGTCTCGCGCGAGCAGACCACGGCTGGCCGTGTGCGCTTCGCTGATCAGCCGCCCGGCGTGGTCGAAGTCGGTTGGCTGTACGGGAAGCGAGTTCGGTGCTGGGAGGGGAATCAGCTCGGCGTAGCTCGCGTAGCGGGCGATGTCGGCCCTGAGCCTGCCGTCGACATGGAGGCCAAGCCCGTAGATCGCTGCGTCGAGAGCCCCGTAGGGCGCACGGCCGAGCGGATGCCAGCGCTCCTGGGTCGGCAGGATGTAGATGCGCTCGGCCCCCAGAGCCACAGCGTGTGAGATCGGCGTGTTGTTCACGACGCTGCCGTCGATCAGGCGCTGATCGCCGATCGCCACCGCAGGAAAGACGCCGGGGAGCGCGGCCGCCGCCGCGATCGAATCCAGTGCCGGCCCCTGGGAGAGCAACTCCTCGCACCCCGCGATCACGTCGAACGCGAGGAGGTGTAGCGGGACCGACGCCTCTGCGAGGTCCGCGAACTCGATGTAGCGGCGCACCTGGCGGCGCAGAGCGAGATCCGAGACGAGGTGGTTGCGCTGTCCGGAGAAGCCGCTGACGAGAGTGCGGACGCTTACCGGGAAGATGTCCTCCCGGTGAATGCTGCACCAGACACGGGCGAGATCGCCGGCGGTCGCCGGCGTCTGCGGCCGGGAGGCGACGAACGCGGCGTTGAAGGCGCCGAGGCCGGTGGCCACGAGCACGTCGGCGGCGATGCCGCGTTCATACAGCGCGCGCAGCATGCCGACGTGGAGCGCCCCGAGACTCGCACCGCCGGAAAGGACGAACGCGGTGTACGGAGGCCTCGATCGCGCCCCGGACGCCCGGGCCGCGGGCGGCGGAGCTTGCGTGACGCTCCCGATCGGGCTCATCGGAGAGCCTCTTCCGAGGCGGCAAGGTCGGGGGAAGGTTTGCGGTCGGGCGTGGTCAGTCCCCCCACATGCCCGACCAGATCGGCATAGACCAGCGAGGCACGCTCCTCGCGATCGAGCGCGTCCTCATAGGCCCGCCACGCCATCGCGGCGTGAGGCTCACGTGCGCCTGCCCAGTCCCGATACGCATCGGACACGGCGGTGCACTCGTCGCGCCAGTCGAGATACGCGTCCATCGCCGCATGCACCAGTCGCCGGCGCCGCTGGCCTTTTCCGATTGCCCTGGAACTCATGTCTCACCTCGCTCTTGCTTGCGGCGAGCCTCGCCCGCCTGCGCACGACCTGCTGGACGTGGGCGTGGGCGGTAGCTCGGCGGTCCATATGGCATGCAGTCAGTGTCTTAGAGCCCCCACGCGCTCGCATCCCCCCACTCGACAGTGTCGGTGGCCAGTCCCGGGCAGCGAGCCGGCTGGAGCACTGCTGGGCGCGGCGATGCGCCCTCGGCGCCGAGGGCGCAGTACGTTAGGCCGAGACCAGATGGCGACACATATTCTGTTGACGGGTCGCGGACAGGCGCCGTCCGTTTGGCGGTGCCGCTAGATGTTGCGGGGGCGACAGAGCGAGTCCGAGGTGCTCGACCGGTTGCTCGACGCAGTTCGCGCGGGCGAGAGCCGGGTGCTGGTCGTGCGTGGCGCGCCTGGCGTCGGCAAGTCAGCGCTGCTGGAGCACCTGGACGGACAGGCGTCGGGGTTTCGTGCTGTGCGGGCCTCGGGGGTGCAATCTGAGATGGAACTCGCGTTCGCCGGGCTGCAGCAGTTGTGCGCGCCGATGCTCGACCACCTGCAGAGGCTGCCGGCGCCTCAGCGCGATGCGCTGGAGACGGCATTCGGGTTGAGGGACGGGACGGCGCCGGACCGCTTTCTCGTTGCTCTCGCCGTCCTCGGCCTGCTGTCGGACGTGGCCGAGGAGCGACCGCTTCTGTGCCTCGTTGACGATGCGCAATGGCTTGACCGGGAGTCAGTGCAGGCGTTTGAGCTCGTAGCGCGGCGGCTGTTCGCTGAGTCGGTCGCGCTGGTGTTCGCGGCCCGCCCCTCCGCCGATGAGCAGACCCTGGCGGGGTTGCCGGCGCTGACGCTCGGGGGCCTCCGCAACAGCGACGCGCGGGCGCTGCTGCACTCGGTGGTCAGGTGGCCGTTGGACGAGCGGGTGAGCGACCGGATCATCGCCGAGACACGCGGCAACCCCCTGGCGCTGCTGGAGCTGCCGCGGGGGTTGACGCCCGCGAAGCTCGCCGGCGGGTTCGGGCTTCCCGACCCGATGCCGCTCACCAGTCGCATCGAGGAGAGCTTCAAGCGACGCCTGGCAGCGCTTCCGGCTAAGACCCAACTGCTGGTCCTGCTGGCGGCGGCGGAGCCCGTCGGTGACTCGTTGCTGCTGTGGCGTGCCGCCGAGGGACTCGGGATCGGGGCCGAGGCGGCCGGCTCCGCCGAGTCCGAAGGGCTCGTGGAGTTCGGCTCACGGGTGACCTTTCGTCATCCGCTCGTCCGCTCGGCGATCTACAGGTCGGCCTCACCGCAGGAGCGCCGCGAGGTGCATCATGCGCTGGCGGCAGCCATCGATCCGGACATCGATCCCGATCGCCGCGCATGGCACCGCGCCCACGCGGCCCACGGGCTCGACGAGGAGGTCGCGTCCGAGCTCGAGCGCTCGGCTGGGCGCGCTCAGGCACGCGGAGGATTGGCGGCAGCGGCCGCTTTCCTCGAGCGTTCGGCGGCGTTGACGCTCGAGCCTCGGCGGCGGGCCGAGCGGGCGCTGGCCGCGGCACAGGCAAAGGCGCAGGCCGGCGCTCCCGATGCGGCGCTGGGACTGCTGGCAACAGCGGAGGTGGGTCCGCTGGACGAGCTCCAGTGCGCCCAGGTCGACCTGCTCCGAGCGCAGATCGCGTTCGCGGTGAACCGCGGCAGCGATGTTCCACCGTTGCTGCTCATGGCGGCCAAGCGGCTCGAGCCACTCGACGTCGGGCTTGCACGCGAGACCTATCTGGACGCGCTGTGGGCGGCGTTGTTCGTCGGCCGCCTGGCCAGCGGCATCGGTCTGCTGGATGTGGCTCAGGCCGCCCGCAGGGCACCCCCGTCGTCGGAGCGCCCTCGCCCGGCCGATCTCCTCCTGGATGGCTTTGCGTTGCTGATCACAGAGGGCTACGCGGCTGGATCGCCGATACTTAACCGGGCGCTGGGCGAGTTCCGTAGCGAGCACATTCCAAGGGAGGAGGAGATCCGGTGGCTCCATGTCGCCTGCCGCGCCGCCGTCGATCTGTGGGATGACGAGGCCTGGTACGTGCTCGCCACGCGCCACGTCCAGCTCGCCCGTGATGCCGGCGCGCTCAATGAGCTTCCGATCGCCCTCAACACGCAGATCGGCGTGCTCCTGAACGCCGGCGAGCTCGCGGCGGCCGGGTCGCTGATTGAGGAGGTGGAGCGCGTAAACGAGGCGACGGGGAGCCATGTTGCACCCTACGGTGCGCTCGGGCTCGCTGCTTGGCAGGGCCGGGACGCTGAGGCCTTCGAGCTGTTCGAGGCCAGCATGGAGGAGGTCGTCTCGCGGGGCGAGGGCGTGGGGCTCACCGTCATTGAGTGGGCAAGCGCACAGGTCCACAACAGCCTCGGGCGCTATGAGGACGCGCTGGCTGCGGCTCAGCGGTCTCGCGAGCACCTCGAGGAGCTCCTGTTCGCCACTTGGGGGCTCGTCGAGCTGATCGAGGCGGCCACCCGAAGCGGGAAGGCCGCACTAGCAGCCGACGCCCTCGACCGGCTCTCACAGACGACTGCCCCCAGCGGCACCGACTGGGGGCTGGGGATCGAGGCTCGTTCACGAGCGATGCTCAGCGAGGGCGAGGCCGCCGAGGGCCTCTATCGCGAGGCGATCGAGCGCCTCGCCCGCACTCGTGTACGCGTGGCGCTCGCTCGCGCGCATCTGGTCTACGGCGAGTGGCTTCGCCGCGAGCGCCGGCGCACGGACGCACGCGAGCAGCTGCGCACCGCACACGAGATGTTCACCGAGATGGGCGCCGAGGGGTTCGCAGAGCGCACCCGGCGCGAGCTTCAGGCCACCGGCGAGACCGCCCGCAAACGCACGGTCGAGACGATGACCCAGCTCACACCTCAGGAGACACAGGTCGCCCAGTTCGCCCGTGACGGGCTGTCAAACCCCGAGATCGGGGCACGGCTGTTCATAAGCCCCAGCACCGTCCAATACCACCTGCGCAACGTGTTCATGAAGCTCGACATCAACTCGCGGATGCAGCTTGGCCGGGCGCTGCCCAGCGATCCCAGCGCGGCGAAGGAACCGCCTCGATAAGAAGAGCCGGCCGCCTAGCTCCCACGACATCGTGAGCCGAGGGCGCTATACGTTAGGTGCAGACGGGATGGCGAGACATAATCTGAGCGGGTGTGACGTTGCGCCGTCCGCGGGGCGGTGCAGCTAGGTGCTGCGGGGTCGCCGCGATGAGTGCGACGAGCTCGACCGGCTGCTCGAGGCGGTTCGCGGAGGCGAGAGCCGGGTGCTGGTGGTGCGCGGCGAGCCTGGCGTGGGCAAGTCCGCGCTGCTGGAGCACGTGGCCGAGTCGGCTTCCGGGTTTCGCGTGTCACGGGCCGCGGGCGTGCAGTCTGAGATGGAGCTGGCGTTCGCGGGGCTGCATCAGCTGTGCGCGCCGATGCTTGATCACATAGGGCAGCTGCCGGCGCCTCAGCGCGATGCGTTGGATACCGCGTTCGGGTTGATGGAGGGGAAGGCTCCGGATCGCTTTCTCGTCGGTCTTGCTGTGCTCGGCCTGCTGTCGGAGGTCGCCGAGGAGCGGCCGCTGGTGTGCCTGGTGGATGACGCCCAGTGGCTTGACCGGGAGTCGATGCAGGCGCTTGAGTTCGTCGCGCGGCGGCTGTTCGCCGAGTCGGTCGCTCTGGTGTTCGCCGCCCGCCCGTCCGTCGAGGAACAGACGCTGGCGGGATTGCCGGAGCTCGTGCTGCAAGGCCTGGACGACGACGACGCCCGCGCGCTGCTGGACTCAGCCATTCATGGCCGCCTCGACGAGCGGGTGCGCGACCGGATCGTCGCGGAGACGCGCGGCAACCCACTGGCGTTGCTCGAGCTGCCGCGGGGGTTGACGCCGGAGAAACTGGCCGGCGGGTTCGGTCTGCCGGGCGCCCAGGCGCTTTCCGGAACGATCGAGGCCAGCTTCCAGCGCCGGCTCGCACGGCTGCCGGCCAAGACCCAGCGGCTCCTGCTGCTGGCGGCGGCGGAGCCGGTCGGGGACGCGGTCCTTATCTGGCGGGCAGCGGCGCGCCTCGGGATCGGTCCCGAAGCGGCGGACTCCGCGGAGTCCGACGGGCTGCTCGAGTTCGGCGCACGGGTCACCTTTCGCCATCCGCTCGTGCGTTCAGCTAGCTACAGGTCGGCCTCGCCGCAGGAACGCCGGGAGGCGCATCGCGCGCTGGCGGAGACGACGGATCGCAAGCTCGACCCCGATCGGCGAGCATGGCACCTCGCGCAGGCGGTGTCCGGACCCGACGACGCGGTCGCGTCAGAGCTCGAGCGCTCCGCCAGCCGCGCCCAGGCGCGCGGCGGGCTGTCGGCGGCGGCCGCCTTTCTTGAGCGCTCGGCCGCGCTTACGCTCGACCCGGCGCAGCGGGCGGCGCGCGCGCTGGCCGCCGCTGGCGCAAAGGCCCAGGCGGGTGAGTTCGATGCGGCGCTGCGACTGCTCGCGTCGGCCGAGGCGGGGCCGCTCGGCGAGTTCCAGTGCGCCCAAGCAGACCTGCTGCGCGGGCAGATCGCGTTCGCATCCAGCCGCGGTAGCGACGCTCCCCCGCTTCTGCTCAGAGCAGCCAAGCGGCTCGCGCCGCTGGACGTGAACGTCGCCCGCGACACCTATCTCGAGGCGATCTTCGCCGCGCTGTTCGCTGGGCGCCTCGGCGAGGCCGGAGGAGTGTTGGCGGCAGCCGAAGCGGCACGGTCTGCGCCCCCGGCCCTACAGCCGCCGCGGGCGGCCGACCTTCTCCTCGACGGCTATGCGCTGACGATCACCGACGGGTACGCCGTCGGTGCGCCCATTCTGCAGCGGGCGGTGCGCGCGTTCGGCAGCGAGGACACAGCCACGGACGAGGTGCTGCGTTTTGCGTTTCTCGCCTCCTACGCCGCGCAGGCACTGTGGGACGAGGAGGGCTACCGCGAGCTCCCCGCGCGCCAGATCCAGCTCGCGCGAGAGGCCGGGGCGCTGTCGGTGCTGCCGCTCACGCTCACAATGCGCATCGGCGCACATCTGCACGCGGGCGAGCTGGACACGGCCGCGTCCATGCTCGAGGAACTGAACGATCTCACCGAGGCGACCGGGGTCGAGGTCCCGCCGTACGCCGCGCTAGCCCTCGCGGCCTGGCATGGCCGGGAGGCTGAGGCCTCCGCGCTGATTCAGGCCAGCATGGACGCCGTGGTCGCCCGCGGGGAGGGCATCGGCGTGACCTTCACCGAGTGGGTGACGGCGGTGCTCTACAACGGGCTCGGCCGGTACGCGGACGCGCTCGCTGCGGCCGTCCCGGCTAGCGAGCACCCCGAGGAGCTGCAGTCGCCGCTGTGGCTGCAGGAGCTCGTCGAGGCGGCGATCCGCAGCGGTGAGCCCGAGCAGGCGGCGGCCGCACTGCATGAGCTGTCGCAGATGACCGCGATCATCGGCACCGACTGGGCGCTTGGCATCGAGGCGCGCTCGCGAGCGCTGCTCAGCGACGGCGCCGCGGCGGACGGGCTCTATAGCAGGGCGATCGAGCACCACAGCCGCAGCGAGGCCCGCGTGGAGCTCGCCCGCGCCCACCTGCTCTATGGCGAGTGGCTCCGCGGCGAGCACCGGCGCGCGGACGCGCGCGAGCAGCTGCGCACCGCTCACGAGATGTTCGTGAACACCGGGGCCGAGGGGTTCGCCGAGCGCGCCCGACGCGAGCTGCTGGCCACGGGCGAGACTGCCCGCAACCGCACCGTCGCGATCAGCGGCCAGCTGACGCTCCAGGAGGCCCAGGTCGCGCGCCTTGCACGCGAGGGCCTGTCAAACCCGGAAATCGGCGCGCGGCTGTTCATCAGCGCCAGCACCGTTCAGTACCACCTGCGCAAGGTGTTCGCGAAGCTCGAGATCAGCTCGCGCACGCAGCTGTACCGCGTGCTACCCAGCGACGCCGGCACCGCCCAGCTGACTGGATAAGGACAGGCGGCCAGCGGCCTTGTAGGTTGGGCGTGGAAGGATGGCCATGCAGAGGTTGTTGAGCGGGTGCGACGACGCGCCGCCCGCGAGGCGGTGGCGCTAGATGTTGCGCGGCCGCCAGGGCGAGCTTGCGATGCTCGACGGACTCGTCAAGGCGGCTCGTGACGGGGAGAGCCGAGTGTTGGTGATCCGCGGGGAGCCCGGCGTCGGCAAGTCCGCGCTCTTGGACTACGTGGCCGAGCGGGGCTCGGGATGTCGCGTGGCGCGCGCCGCGGGCGTTGAGTCCGAGATGGAGCTCGCCTTCGCCGGGCTGCATCAGCTGTGCGCTTCGATG
Source organism: Solirubrobacterales bacterium (assembly GCA_025964355.1). Classification (GTDB taxonomy): domain Bacteria; phylum Actinomycetota; class Thermoleophilia; order Solirubrobacterales; family Solirubrobacteraceae; genus Palsa-744. The sequence continues at coordinate 9,618 of JAOPZB010000060.1, forward strand.
CTCGATCAGCTGGGTCGCCTGCCGGTGCCCCAGCGGGATGTGTTGCGCACGGCGTTCGGGTTGACGGAAGGCCCGGCGCCCGATCGGTTTCTCGTCGGTCTCGCTGTGCTCGGTCTGCTGTCGGAGGTCGCCGCGGAGCAACCCTTGGTGTGCCTTGTCGACGATGCGCAGTGGCTCGACCGTGAGTCGCTGCAGGCTCTTGAATTCGTGGCGCGCCGACTGTTGGCGGAGTCCGTCGCATTGGTGTTCGCCGCTCGCCCATCAGAGGAGGCGCAACTGCTGGCCGGCCTGCCGCAGCTGGTGCTCGAGGGTCTCAGCGACAGCGATGCTCGAGCGCTGCTGGCCTCCATGATCAAGTGGCCGCTGGATCAGGGCGTGGGCGATCGTCTCGTTGCCGAAACGCGCGGCAATCCGCTCGCGTTGATCGAGCTACCGCGGGAGCTGGCGCCGGCGGAGCTTGCCGGTGGATTCGCGCTCCCGGGCGCGCGAGCGCTTTCCCGGCGCATCGAGGACAGCTTTCTTCGGCGGCTGGCGCGACTTCCGGGGAGTACTCGGCGGCTGGTGCTCATTGCCGCGGTCGAGCCTGTTGGCGACTCGACGCTCGTGTGGCGCGCAGCCGAAGGGCTCGGGATCGGCCCCAAAGACGGCGACGCCGCCGAGTCTGACCGGCTGGTGGAGTTCGGTGCGCAGGTGATCTTTCGCCATCCACTCGTGCGTTCGGCGATCTACAGATCCGCCTCGCCGCAGGAAAGGCACGAGGCGCACCGCGCGCTGGCGGAGGCCATCGATCCGGTGCTCGATCCCGATCGACGTGCATGGCAGCTCGCGCAGGCGACATCCGTGCCCGACGAGAACGTTGCCTCTGAGCTCGAGCGCTCGGCTGGCCGCGCCCAGGCGCGTGGCGGATTCGCGGCCGCGTCCGCCTTCCTCGAGCGTTCGGCCGCGCTCACGCTCGATCCGCCGCGGCGGGCCGAGCGCACACTGGCCGCAGCACAGGCAAAGGCCCAGGCCGGCGAGTTCGACGCGGCGCTCCGCCTGCTCGCGGCTGCCGAGGCGGGGCCGCTCGAGGAGCTCCAGCAGGCTCAGGCAGACCTGCTGAGGGGACAGATCGCGTTCGCATCCAGCAGCAGTGGCGACGCTTCACGGCTCCTGGTCAAGGCCGCAAGACGCTTCGAGCCGATCGACGTCGAGCTTGCACGGGAGACCTACCTCGAAGCGCTCTCGGCGGCGGTGTACGCCGCCCGTGACGTCACAGGGAGCACCGTGCGGGATGCGGCTGAGGCCGCGCGAGCCGCGCCCGCGGCGTCGCAGCCGCCAAGCGCGCCCGATCTGCTGCTGGATGGCCTGGCGCTGCTCGTCACAGAGGGCTACGCTGCCGGGGCGCCCGCGCTCAAACGGGCGCTGAGCGCCTTCTCCAGCGCGGCCAGCACGAGAGAAGAAGCGCTGCGCTGGCTCTGGCTGGCGTGCCCGACCGCCGTCAGACTGTGGGACGATGAGAGCTGGGACCTTCTCTCGCTGCGGCACATCGAGCTCGCGCGGGACGCTGGCGCGCTCGGCGTACTCCCGATCGCTCTGAACCAACGCGCTGGACTGTGTCTGTACAAAGGCGACTTCGTCGAGGGTGCTTCGATGATCCAAGAGGCAAGTGCGATCTCCGAGGCGACCGGGAGCCAGCTCCCCCCCTACGCTTCCCTCGCACTCGCCGCATTCCGTGGCGGGGCGGTCGAGACCTTGGAGGCGATCGAGGGCAGCGCCGGAGATGTGCGGGCAGAGGGAGTGGGCCCGGCCCTGCTTCCGTGGGCCACCGCTGTGCTTTACAACAGCCTCGGCCGCTACGAGAACGCCCTCGCCGCCGCCCAGAAGGCCTGCAAGCACGAGGATCTGGGCGTTTTCGGATGGGGGCTGGTCGAGCTGGTCGAGGCCGGCGCGCGCGGCGACAGACGCGAGGTCGCCGCCGCCGCTCTTGAGCGACTCGCCGAACGAACACGAGCCAGCGCGACGGACTGGGCGCTCGGCGTCGAGGCCCGGTCTCGCGCTCTGCTCAGCGACAGTCAGACTGCCGGGCCGCTCTACCGCGAGGCGATCGAGCGGCTCGCCCGCAGCCGTATCGCAATTCATCTAGCCCGCGCCCATCTGCTCCACGGCGAATGGCTTCGCCGCGAGCGCCGCCGCACCGATGCGCGCGAGCAGCTGCGCACCGCGCACGAGATGTTCATCACGATGGGCGCCGGCGTGTTCGCCGAACGCACCCGGCGCGAGCTGCAGGCCACCGGCGAGACCGCCCGCAAACGCACCGTCGAGACGAGGAGCCAGCTCACGCCACAGGAGACACAGGTCGCCCAGCTCGCCCGTGACGGTCTGTCAAACCCCGAGATCGGGGCACGGCTGTTCATAAGCGCCAGCACCGTCCAATACCACCTGCGTAAGGTGTTCATGAAGCTCGACATCAGCTCCCGCATGCATCTCGCGCGAGCGTTACCCGCAGACCCCAGCGCGGCCCAGGAACTGCCTGGGTAAGTGCACGGCACCGGCGCGCGCCGGCACCGACGACCTCTGCCCCGGGCGTGCGCCGACGATTGCATTGCCGGGCGTTCACCGAAGACCCATTGCCGCGGCGTATCGCAGCATTGGCGAGCACGTCTTGGTCGAGGGCAGTGATCCGCACACGCTCAGCTCCAGCCGGAGGATGGGCCTCCGTCACAACTACAAGGAGCAACATGCTGGCATTTGGTGCACCGATCCTCCGCGGACGCGCCGCGCTGCGGGGGCTGCTGGCGGCGGCGCTGGGGCTGATCGTCCTGGTGTGGCCGGGAATCACCGTCGGCGTCGCCGTGGCGCTGTTCGCGATCTACTGCTTCGCAGACGCGATCACCCGACTCGTGAGCCTTTTCCAGGAGGATCGTTCGACGGCGCAACGGGTCGTCATGATCCTGGTTGGACTGCTCGACGTCGCCGCCGGCATAGTCGCCGTCGCCTATCCCGGCATCACCGCGCAAGCGCTGGTCGTTGTGATCGGGATTTGGGCGATTCTCCTCGGAGCCGCCGAGCTGGCGGGCGCCTGGAGCGGCGTGGCCGGCGCGGGCTGGCTCACGCTTGGGGGCGTGATCTCGATAGCCGCCGGTGTGGTGCTGATCGCGTGGCCTGGCATCGGCGCCTTCTCTCTCTCGATCATCTTCGGGGCCTATCTGCTCGCCTATGGCGTGACGTTGCTCGTGTCGGCCGCGTTCCCCTCCAGGGCCACGGCCGGCGCCGAGGTCGAAGCGGCAACGCGCTGACGGCGGTGACGCGCGAGGGCGGCCTGGACCGCCCCGCGCGTCACCCGGCTTCAGGGCGTGACGACCCTGATGTCGTTGTTCATGCCAACGACGCCGTAGAGACTCGCCACGTCCTCGAATGCGGCATCGCTCTGAAACTGAAAGTCGACACTGCCGGTGAGCGTGACCCAGCCTTCTTGCACTTTCACGTCCACCCATTCCGCGGGAACCTCCGCGTCCCAGATCAGAATCTGCAGGGCGGCACCGCGGATCTCGTCGTCATCACGGATGCTCGATCCCAGCAGGTTGACCCTGAGTTGGTCGTCGACCTCGTATACGCCGTCGGTCGCGCGGGCGTCGCGCATGGCCGCGCGACGCTGGGCGAAACTCTCGACGGTGCCGCGGAGCGTGACGAGACCGTCCGACGCTCCAACGGCGATCTCCGTGGACTCGGGGATCCTCGGGTCCAGGCTCAGGCGGGTGATGACGGCCTCCTCGAGCGGCCCGTTCTCAATTGATGTGAGCACGAATGCTCCTTTCTCGTCGTGGGTTATTCCAGCGAGACTGGCGCGGCCGGCGCCTCACACACAGAACGATCGCGGCGGGGTCGCATACGTCCTCGTTAGGTGTGTAGGCAACCCTCGCTGTCAGGCGGCCACCCGGTTCGCCGCGTGTTCGACGGCCCAATCGAGAGCGTAGTCGGCGACCTCCTCCCAGCCGTCCTGGCCGAGAGTGAAGTGCGAACGACCCGGAAACTCCTTGTACTCGGTGACCGCAGGAGACTTGCGGTAATGCTTGGCCGTCGATCGGTCGACGGCGGCCGGAACCGTGTGGTCGGACCCGCCGCCGATCAGCAACAGTGGCGCGCGATCGCCGTTGTGGAAGTCGACACGCGTCGGAGCGTGGGGGTTGAAGTTCGCAAACGCTGCCTGGAAGAGCACGCGTCCCGGGCCCGGGACGGCATAGCGTTCGTAAACGCGCTGAGAATCCTCATCGCTCAATGTGTTGGTGAACGCGTAGTGGAACTCGGAGGGTGTCAGCGGCACGGCCCGGTGGTTGTTGGCGGGGTTTTTGAGGACCGGGAAGCTCGACTTCAGCTGCGCGAACGGAAGCCTGGCTACGCCCTTGACGGGTGCGGCGTCGATCGCAACCCCGGCTATGCCGAGTCCACGGTCGAGCAGCACCTCGGTGACCGCCCCGCCGAACGAGTGCCCCATGATGATCGGCGGCTCGGCCATGCCGCGGATGATCGCGTCGTAGTGGTCGACGATCTCCTCGATGCCGAGGTGCGCGATCGGGCTCGGATCGGCGCGCAGCTGCTCGATGTCGATCTCCATCCCAGGCCACGCCGGCGCCAGCACCCGAAAGCCGCGGCCGTGGAAGCGGTCGATCCAATGCTCCCAGCTCAGCGGAGTCATCCACAGCCCGTGGATCAGGACGACGGTGTCGGTCGCTGGCGGTCGGTCGGTGCTCATCTGTGCACTCCCTTGAGTTGAGGTCGGGATTGAAACCTGCGGCCGGCTGGAGCGAGCCCCAAGACGTCCCTCCACCTTGAGCCATACGGAGATGCAATGGCAGCCCGTAGCCTCGCTACCGCCGACTCAGCGAGCCTGCTCGAGCATCTCAGCGGGTTCACCCGCTGACGGAAGATCGCTTCTGTCGAAGGCTGCGCTGGTCGGACTGCGGTTACGGAAGCCTCGGCCAGCCGACCGGCTAACCGATCGCGATCAAGGACTGTTGAATCGACGGATGCGAACGTCGCCGAAGGCTCGTAGCGTCATCTGCACACTCATCGTCACTGGAGGTCTCGCAACATGTCTCCCCTCAGACGCGGCGTCCCGCTCACGCAGTCAACGGTCGAGGAATGATGGAGCTACGTCACCTGCGCGTCTTCGTTGCGATTGCAGAGGAGCGGAGTTTCACACGTGCGGCCGAGCGCTTGTGGGTCGCCCAGCCAGGGTTGTCGACACAGATCCGGCGTCTGGAGGCCGAGCTCGGCGTTCGCCTGTTCGTGCGCCACAGGCGCGGCGTCGATCTCACCGAGGCGGGCGAGCTTTTCCTCGAGCGAGCACGCGTTGCCCTCGTCGCCGCGTCCGTGGCAGCGGCGACCGGTCGCGACCTCGAGGCCGGTCTGAGCGGAGCTCTCCGGCTTGGGCTGGCGACCGGGGCCCGCTGGAGCCACACGCCCGGGCTGCTCGCGCTCTTCACGCGCGAGCGCCCCGGAGTCGAGGTCACGGTCGTCGAGGCCCATGGAGGGACGCTCTGGCGCGACCTACGCGAGGGGCGCCTGGACGCGATGCTCGCGCCTGTCACCTACGCGTCGGGCGACCTGCGATCGCTCGACCTGGGCGCCGAGCCGTGGGTCGCGCTGGTGTCCGAACGGCATGGGCTTGCCGGGACCGGTCCGCTGACGGCCGACATGCTGCAGGGCGAGAGGATCACGGTCACGGGCCACCGTGACGGGGCGGGCTTCGACCGGGCGGTGGCGGAGTTGCTCCGCGACCTCGACATCGACGCGTTGCTGGTTCGCGGCGCGCCCGAGCCTGCCCTGCACGCATGCGTCTCCGAAGGCGCGATCGCGCTCACGACTGCGCCGTGCGCATTCGGTGCCGGCGTGATGGCGCGGTTGCTGCAGCCCTCGCGGAGCCTCCCGTTCAGGCTGCTGTGGCGCGACGAGGCGCCCTCGCCGGCGCTCGGCGCGTTCGTCCAGGCGGCGACTTCTTGCGTCGAGCACGGCCCACCGGCGCAGCGGCCCAAGCTCGTGGCCGTCGCGTGAGGGGACGACCACGATGAGCATCGACCCCGTGCTCGAACGGGCTGTGCTCGCAGAGATGGCTTTCAGGAGCCGGCGCGCTCGGCACCCGACGCTCGCGCGCGGCGCCGCGGAGGGAATCCATCGGGGAAATCACGACCTCCTCGACCACCTGCGACGCGTCGCCCATGCAGTGCCGCCGAGATTCCGTCGGGTCGCGTGGCTACATCATGCCTGGGATGTCGCTGCGGGCCCGCAAGATCTGGCGAGTGTCGGGCTGACGCCGTCAGAGAGAGCGGCGATCGAGCTGCTCGCGGAAGTCGACCTCCCCACCCCCGGGTGCAAGGAGCTGCAGCACCTTTACGCAATCGCGCGGGAGCCCGGCGGAACAGGTCACATCGCACGCGTCGTTGCCGGCGCATCGCTCTGGGAGCGCCTGGCGCACGCCCCCGCTGCCGGTGAGGATCAGACCCGGCTGCGCCTGTTGACAGACCCGAGGTTCGCGATATGTCGATGAGCACCGACGAGCCGCTCGGGTCGCTGATGCGGCGCGCCAGGCGAACGCCGTTGCTGACGGCGAGCGATGAGGTCCGGCTGGCCAGGAGAATCGAGCGCGGGGACCTCAAAGCGAGAGAGAAGATGATCGAGAGCAACCTACGACTCGTGTTCGCGCTCGCCGCGTCCTATCGGGGTCGCCGGGTCCCGATGGCGGACCTGGTGCAGGAGGGGACGGTGGGTCTCGTGCGCGCGGTCGAACGGTTCGACCATCGACTCGGAATGAAGTTCTCCACCTACGCCGTCTGGTGGATCCGGCGTTCGCTACTGGACGCCGTCCGTGACTCGCGGCTGATCCGTATCCCGGCCAGGGCCGAACGGCAGATCGCTGCGGTGCGCCGGGCTCATGAGGATCTCGATTGCGTCCGCGCGGTGCCGGCCGACGCCGCGATCGCCGCGTATACCGGATTGAGCGAGCAGGCCGTCCGGTCCCTGCGCGGCTCCGGGCGAGTCACCGCATCGCTGGATGAGCCCGTCGGCGAGGATGCGACGCCGCTTCGCGACTTCATCGCCGACCCGCGGGTCGTGGACCCCTCCGAACGCGCACTCGCCCGGGAGCAGCTACGCGAGGTGTCCGCCATGCTTCATCTGCTTCCGGCCAGACATCGGGAGGTCCTCGTCCGACGCTACGGATTGGACGGCCCGCGAGCGCAGAGTCACCAGCAGATAGGCGAATCGATGGGAGTCGGCGAGGAGCGCAGTCGCCAACTCGAGCGCGAGGCGCTTCACCGGCTGCACTCGGTAGCGACCGCGAGGGCTGCGTGAAACTGCGCGCCCGGGGGTCGCCGCGCGCCAAATCGTCGTGCTTGCGGGGCCACGCTAGGCCGGTCTGGGAGCACTGGCCACCGACGCTGTGGCCTGGGGATGCGAGCACGCTCAGGCGCCAGGAGACTGAAATGCATCCCGAACGGACTGCCGACGCTCGAGCACCTTGCCGAGCGTCGAGGATCTGCAGAGCAACCGCCCTCCTCCCGACCCTCACAGGAGCACGATCATGACCATGGCCAGCAGCAACGACATCGCCAGCTCGCCCCGCGCGACGGTGCGCATACCGACCGCTTCGGGCGACGAGATCGAGGCGTGGGTCTATCGCCCCAGAGGCGAGGGGCCCCATCCGGCCGTCGTGATGGCGCATGGATTCGCGGCCGTCAAGGCCGGCGGGCTGGAGCCGTTTGCCGAGCGATTCCGCGGCGCGGGATTCACGGCGGTCGCCTTCGACTATCGCCAGTGGGGCGGCTCGACCGGCGAGCCCCGCGAAGAGGCCTCCGTCCCCCGCCAGGGCCAGGACTACCGGACAGTAATCGACTGGGCGATGGCTGACCCGGACATCGATGAGGCTCAGATCTTCATCTGGGGGACATCATTCTCAGGGCTGCACGCGGTTGAGATCGCCGCGACTGACGCTCGGCTGCGGGGTGCGATTGCACAAAACCCGCTCGTCGACGGGCTCGCCGGCGTGAAAATGGCCTCCCCAACCCACGTGCTGCACGCTCTCGCCGTGGGCCTGCTCGATCGAGTCGGCTCGCTGTTCGGACGCCCGCCGCGCTACGTCCCGGCCGGGGTTGGCCCGGGTGAGTTCGGGGCCGTGTCCAACATGGAGGCGCTCGCGGGGCTCGACATCATCCGTCCGAAGGACGGCGCGCAGTGGTACAACCGTGTTGCCGCGCGCTCGCTCCTCGGTATCGGCTTCCATCGGCCGGTGAGAAAGGCGGCCGACATCCGCTGCCCGATCCTGCTGGTCGTCGCCGAGCACGACACCATCGCTCCGGCCGGTCCGGTGCTGCTCATTGCCGAGCGCGCTCCGAGGGCGGAGCTCGTGCGCAGCCGCGGCGATCACTACGACGTCTACCAAGGCGGCGAGGACTACGACAACGTGGTAACCGTCGAGGCTGAGTTCCTGCGTCGGCATTCACGTTGAGTTGACACTGCTGCTTAGACGCACATACGCGTCGAGCACACGCCGAGTTGGTCAGGACGTCAGGAAGTCCAGCAGGTCAGCGTTGATCGTTTCGGCCTCGGTGGTCGGCATGCCGTGCGGGAATCCTTTGTACGTCTTCAGCGTCCCGTTCTGAACGAGCGCCGCAGACAATGGTCCAGAGTCGGCGTAGGGAACGATCTGGTCGTCGTCGCCGTGCATCACCAGGACCGGCACCGTGATCTTCTTGAGATCCTCGGTGAAATCTGTCTGGGAGAAGGCAACGATGCCGTCATAGTGCGCCTTCGCTCCGCCCATCATTCCCTGGCGCCACCAGTTCTCGATGATCGCCTCCGAGGCCTCTACGCCGGGCCGGTTGTAGCCGTAGAACGGTCCTGACGGCAGGGCCCGGTAGAACTCCGACCGGTTGGCGGCGAGCTGGGCCTGGAGGTCGTCGAACACGCTCTTCGGCAGACCGCCGGGGTTTGCGTCGGTCTGCACCATGAGCGGCGGCACAGAACTGATAAGTACCGCTTTCGCCACACGGCTCTCGCCGTGTCGGGCGATGTAGCGCACGACCTCTCCGCCACCGGTGGAGTGGCCGACGTGGACGGCGTCCTGGAGATCGAGATGGGCAGTTAGAACAGCCAGGTCGTCGGCGTAGTGGTCCATGTCGTGACCGTCGCTGGTCTGCGTGGAGCGTCCGTGTCCGCGCCGGTCATGCGCGATGACGCGGTAACCGTGCTGTAGGAAGAACAGCAGTTGGGTGTCCCAATCGTCGCCCGAGAGCGGCCAGCCGTGGCTGAATACGATCGGTTGGCCCGAACCCCAATCCTTGTAGAAGATCTCCGTGCCGTCGGCCGTTGCGATCGTGCCCATGAGCCACGCCCCTCCGTTGGTCTCGCTGTTGACGCCGAAACGTGCGAATCGGCAGACTAACAGCCGCCGCGACCTCCCCAGCTGGCAGACTCGGAAGCAGCGACCGGTGCGTCGTCGGCGCCTCGGCCGGCGGTACGATCGAGGCGCCTCACTGACCCAGAGGCCCAGGCTGTCGGGCTGCTGTTGCAGTGGGCTCCACGGCCGCCGTGGGAGCGCCGTCGGGTGCTGCGCCATCCATTTCAGCAGTGGCGCCGCTCGGCACGGCTGCTTGTCTCTCGGCAGCTTCTTGGTCGCGTTGCACCGCCTCAGATGCCGCGAGCACGTCGGTTTCCGGCCGGGGGCCGTCCCAATCGAGATACCAGTGCCTGGTCACGCTGGCGAGCCACGAATCCGCCGCGGGGATCAGGCCGAAGCGGGTGATCGTCCGCTGACGGCCGACCTGGTCGCTGTAGAGCAACTCGACAAGAAACGGTTGGCGCGCATCGATCAGCTCTGCGACCGCCGCCCTCAGCGGATCGTCCGGGTGCCGCAGCGCTCCCTGCCACATACCGATATCGCCGGCCGGGATGTACATGTCGCGGCCCTGGAGGCGAAACTCCTCCACTGGGGCATGCATGGGCAGGTCCCGGCCTGAACCGAAGCCGGGCCTGACCGCCCAACCCTGGCAGACCGCCATCCCGCTGCCGACGTTCCTCAGGCTGATGGCGAGATACACGCGGCCGTCGACATGCTCCACCGCCGCGCGACCACCCGCGGCACTGAGCCAACTCCGATCCAGGAACATCACCTTTTGAAGGGGATCGTCGAGTCGGGACGGCGCGAGCACGGGCCGGCGTTGCTCCTGCAGCGCGGCCTCGGCGATACGCGCCGAGCGGTTCGACGACCGGACCGACGCGAACGTGGCGAGTGCGAGCACAAGCGTCCCTGCGCCCGTGACCAACGAGGAGATCGTCGCCCAGTCGGTGGCGAGGAAAAGCATCACCCGCCATTTTGTCACCGAGCCCTCACAGGCCGCGCTTCGTCCGGGTGGCACGTCTTCGTCGAGCGCCGGGCGGCCCCAACCGGGCGTGATCACGACCACCTGGCCGGTCGTGAGCTGCTTCACGCTTCAGCGCCGGTTCTTCGTTCAGGGTGCTTTCGTCCTCGCGCCGCGCTGCGACCTCCAGGAGTCTTCGTCGGCTCTGTCGGCGTCGGAGCGAGTGGGCGGGTCAGCGCCAAGTCTCATGGCCATCCCGATCACAAGCAGAACGGCGACGACGCCGACGAGCACCACCAGGATCCCCGCGGGTCCTAGCCCTGCGTTGGAGACGAGCGAACCCAGACCCCACACGGCAAGCACGCCGATGATCGCCGGGAGACCGATCGCCTGAGGTCCGAAGACCCAGTATGCAACGAAGCTGACCAGCACCACCAATGCCACGACGCCGGCCACGCCTCCCGCCGATTCGAGCAATTCCGTCACGGTTCACACGGTACCGATCGCGAGAGACGCGCGAGGAGTGCACGACCCGTGACATTGACGACTCGTCCGAGGCGGCGCCGGGGTCGTGCTCATAGACATCCGAGTAGGAAGGGTTACCCATAGATGTAGCGCGCTACGGTGCGCGCCATGACGCTCTACGTCTGCTGCGAACGTGTCCGGTGCCGTGGCCGGCTGATCGGCGAGGGATGGGTTCCGGTACTCGTCCCGACGACGGCGAGGTCATCAAGGACTCGACGAACATCGCGCAGTGTGCGTGGGACAACCTGGCCGGGGTCCGAGGCGGCGCACGTCGTTGACCCGACGGCTTCCAACGATCGTGCACGACTAAAATCGCGGTGAACGCAGGAGCGCTCCGCGAACATTGCCTTTCCCACACGGGAGCTTCCGAGACGTTTCCCTTTGGTCCGGAGACGTCTGTGTTTAAGGTCTCCGGCAAGATGTTCGCGCTCTGGCGCCTCGACCGAGTCCCGCTCGCCGTCAGCCTCAAATGCGAGCCGGATCTCGCCCCGCTGCTCCGCGAGACGCACACCGCGGTGCTGCCGGGCTACCACTTGAACAAGCGTCACTGGAATACCGTGATGCTCGATGGGTCACTCACCGATGAGATGGTCGAAGACATGATCGAGGACTCATACGACTTGGTGGTCGGCGGCCTCTCTCAAGCACGCCAAGAGGCCTTGGGCTGGTACTCGATCGCAAATCGAACCCCAAGGGACCCCGATGGCCGCGGCTAGCGGCCATCGCGCGGCAGCGTTGCCACCTCGAGAGCCGGGCCCGTCTGCTGGCACCGTTTGGTGCATTCGCCGAGGGCCTGCCAGATCACCAACGTGTCGTCGGACCCGTCGACCGCAACGTTGGCTTCCGACGCTCCGGGCGCGGACACGCGCACGGGTGCCAACCAGTTGCGAGCCGTAGCTGGCCAACTCGCGGCGCGAACGAACGGGCGGTACCCGCCCGCCTGCTCCCACACCAATGCAGCGTCACCGTGTGCGTTCGTCGCGACCTGCGGTGCAGCCGTGGGCAGCCTTCTCACAATTGGGCACTCGGCACCTCTTGGGCATATGCGTATGGGCGGCGCTATGTGGTCCCACGCGGCGACGGTCGACGGAGTCCCCCAGGTGCGGGAACCGGTCGAGGCGCTGGCAGCAACGACAGCGTTACTGGTCCGGCTGTCGCGTTCCCATGCGACTATGGTCCTACCCGTCGGGCCGGAGGCGAGCTGAACGTTGCTCGCGTGCTCGCCAACGGGCGACAGCTGTTGCACGGCTCCCCAGCTCGCCGTCGAGGCGTTGCCAAACGCCGATTCGATGGCGGCCGTTGGCTGTGATTCTGCGTGGGGGGTTGCGGATACGCGTTCGCGTTCCCAGACAGCGACGCTGCGTCCGTCCGCGTCGATCGCGACGTGGGGTTTGCCTAGGCTGTCGTTGGTGCGCGCGACCGTGTTCGGCTGATGCCATCCTTCGCCTGCCGGCCGCCAGGCAGCCTGGATTGCGCGACCTTCGAACACCGTGCTTCGCAGTCCGGCTTCCCACACCACCACGGCGTCGCCACGTACGTCGAGTGCCGGCTGAGGGGCTTGCGCGAAGTCCGTGCCTCGCGAAAGTGTCGCTGCCGGATCAAAGCGCCCCGTGCGAGCGGACCCGCTGACGGCCTGGATGACGCGCCCGGGCTCCACAGCCAATGGGGTGTCCGGCTCCTCCTCGGAGCCTGCCGACCACACGATCAGGACTTCGCCACGGGCGCCGATCGTGACGCTCGGCGTCGCTTCGGTCGATTCGCCTTCATCGGCGGGCTGCAGCGTCGAAATCGCAGTTTGCGCGAGCCAGTGGTCGACACGCGCGGGCCTGACGGCTGCCTCCAGGACCGTTGGCGCGCCGGGCCCGAGGTGCGAGGTCCAGATCGCGACCGCGTCGCCCCGGCCATCCACGGCCAGCCGGGGGTTTTCCCCCTCGGACAGCGGCCCGCTGATGGCCCATCGAGATCGACCCGCTCGTTTGTCAGCTACGCGCACGACCGCCCTGACCAGCGGTCGCTCGCTCCAGCTCGCAACTGCATCGCCGCCCTCGCCAGCGCCGATCGCCACCGATCCAAGCGGTCCTCCTGCGAGCTCGCGGACGAGCATCACCGGCTTCGTCGAGGCGGCAATGGCCAGCCCAGTGGCCAGCACGACCCACGCAAATGCCGATGCGAACAGCACCAACCCTCCCCGACGTGCGCGACCCGGCTGACCCCTGCGGCTCACAGACCGATGCTAATCGGTGCACCCGCGGTCGAGCTACTGCCGCGTCGAGCCTCAATCGGCCGGCGGCGCCGTTACGCCGAGACGGGCAACGTATCGGCGCCCGGGCGGGTGGCGAGCGCGGGATGCTCGTCGTCTGTGCTCGTCACGCCGCTCGCCGGCGGGGCGGGTACACCTGTGACCGTGACGATGGCGGGGTGCTGGGCGTCGGTGTTGGTCGGGTCGGTCATGTGCTCGCCGGTCGCCGCGATCAGGCGAAGCTGGGGGCTTCTTCGTAATGGGGAAAGTGCGCCTGCAGGTCGACGGCGAGCTGGATCAGATTCGCCTCGTCAAACGGCGCGCCGCCCAGCTGGATGCCGACCGGGAGGTGGGTCTTGCTGGAGTTGCCGCCCGGCACGGTCACGACCGGAAAGCCGAGGTAGCTGAACAGGTACGTCAGCAGCTTCGAGTTCTCGGGGTTCGTCACGGGGCTCGCGACCTCAGGATTTGCGCGGGCCGGCGGATCGGCGAGCGAGACGAGCAGCGCCACCGCGTCGAGTTCGTTCTCGGCGAGGGTCGCCTTCCAGCTCGCCTGAAGCGCGCCCCGCTGCCGGTGCAGGGCGAGGTATTC
>JAOPZB010000251.1 GCA_025964355.1 Solirubrobacterales bacterium
CGCGCTGCTGCTCGCCGCCGGAGAGCGCTCCGGCCCGGTGGCCGGCACGCGCGGCGAGGCCGAACGCGGCGAGCGCGGCGTCGGCGCTCTCGCCGGGATCGTCCCGGCCGGCGAGGCGCAGCGAGACGGCGACGTTCTCGTGCGCCGTCAGCGCCGGCCACAGGTTGTTGCTCTGGAGGACGAGCGCGACCTCGCCCGCGCGGTAGCGCGCCAGGCGCCTGTCGTCGAGCAGACCGAGCGAGCTCTCCCCAGCGCGAACCTCGCCGGCAGAGGGCTGATCCAGCGCGGCGCCCAGTGCGAGCATCGTGCTCTTGCCGCTGCCGGACGGGCCGAACACGGCGACGAGCTCGCGCCGCTCGACGCGCAGATCGAGGCCGCGTAGCGCGACCGTCTCGACCGGTCCCGAGCGATAGATCCTGAAGACGTCCTTGAACTGAAGAGCGGGCCAGTGGATCTTCTCGACAGGCCGCTCTGGCTCGACGTAGAGGCTCCGCGCGGAGGCGCCGTCGCTCACTGCCATCGGAAGCTGTTGATCATCATCCGGTAGGCGTCGACGTTGTCCACGCCGTGGGCGGTGGCCAGGTCGACGATCGCGCGCTGACCGGCGCTGGCCAGCTCGTAGCGGTCGACGATCAGTTCGACGCGCTTGCCGGTCACCGGGTTGGGCGCGCTGCGGGTCGTGTAGGTCGCCTTGATCGCGGTCCCGGCGCTGACGTGGAGCGTCACCGCAGAGGTGAAGGCGATCGAGGGCGTCGTCGCCTTCAGGCGGTTGAGCTCGGCGTCGACGGCGGCCGGAGTGGGCGCCGGTCCAGGGACGACGACGATGTGGACGAGGTTGTTCTTTTCAGCGAAGGTGACATCCCCGGCTGACCCCTTTTGCGTCCAGCCCTCCGGGAACTTGATGCTGTAGCGGGCGACGGCGTTGTGAAACGTGAGAAACACCTGGTTGTCGGGGATGTCCCCGGTGGCGAGCGATTGGGCCTCGGCTGTGAGCGCCGCCGCGCCTGACGAACTGCCGTTCGTCGCCGCGGACGACGACGTGGAGGACGACGAGGCGGTCGAGGAGCCGGAGGAGCCGCAGCCGGCGGCTGCGACCGTCAGCACGGCGATCGCGATCGCGAGCGGTGAGCGAGGAGCCACGGCGAGGATGCTGGCGAGCCGACCTGAACATGTCCTGAACGGTTCGTCGCCAAGCACGACGGCGGCGGCATACTGACGGTGTGCTCGCGCCCCGCCTGCTGATCCTCGAGGACGAGTCGCGGCTGCGCGACGTGCTCGTGCGCAGCCTGCGTGCGGAGGGCTTTCAGGCGAGCGCTGTCGCGACCGGCCGCGAGCTGCTCGAGCGGGCCGGGAACGCGGCGCCGGACGCGTTCGTGATCGACATCGGGCTGCCCGATGCCGACGGGCGCGACGTCTGCCAGGCGCTGCGCGCTCAGGGCGTGGGCGCGCCGGTGTTGTTCCTGACGGCGCGCGACGGACTCGTCGACCGACTCGCGGGCTTCAGCGCCGGCGGCGATGACTACATGTGTAAGCCATTCGACATCGAGGAGCTCGTCGCGCGACTGCACGCGCTCGTGCGCCGCTCGGGCGAGGGTCCGGTGCCCGAGGCGAGCGGCCTGCGGCTCGACCCCGCCGAGCACACGGCGTCGGACGCAAAGGCGACGGTCACGCTGACGCCGACGGAGTTCCGGCTGCTCGCGGCGCTCGCCGCGCGCCCCGGCCGGGCGCTCGCGCGCCTTGCGCTCGTGCGCAGCGGTTGGCCGCACGGCGCGATCGTCCATGACAACACGCTCGACGTCTACATCGCGCGGCTGCGGCGCAAGCTTCGAGCGCTACCGGGCGCGCCGGCGATCGTGACGGTTCACGGCACCGGCTACAGGCTCGAGCCATGAGCGGGCTGCGCGCCGGGCCGGGACTGCGCCGTCGCCTGCTGCTGTCGGTCCTCGCCGCGGTCGCGATCGCGCTGATCGTGCTGATCGCCGGCTTCAACCTCGTGCTGCAGGGACGCCTGCGTCACGAGGCCGACAGCGCGCTGTTCGCACGGTCTTCGGCCGAGCTGGCTGCACTGCATGTCAACAGCGGGCGGCTGAGCGTGCCAGAGGTTCACGACGCGGCGGCGCTCGACGGCCAGGCATGGGTGTTCTCGGGCCACAGCACGCTCGAGCATCCCCGAGCGCCCAGCGCCAACGAACGCGCCGCGGCGCTGCTCGCGACCGGCGGGCGGCGCTCGCTCGACGTCGCGTCAACCCACACACGGCTGTATGCGGTGCCCGTCGTGATCGGGGGCAGGCGCCTTGGCGCAGTGGTCGCGGCGGTGTCGCTCAGGCCCTACGAACGCACCGAGCAGACGGCTCTGATCGCCTCGATCGTGCTTGGTTTCACCGTGCTCGCGATCGTGGGTGTGGCCGCGCGGCTGTTGATCGCCGGGGCGCTGCGCCCGGTCGCGCGGATGACCGCGCAGGCCGCGGCATGGAGCGATGCGGACACCGGGGGTCGCTTCGATCTCGGGACGCCGCGCGACGAGCTCACCCAGCTCGCCGCCACGCTGGACGGGCTGCTCGATCGCATCGCCAGGAGCCTGCGCCACGAGCAGCGCTTTTCGGCCGAGCTCTCGCATGAGCTGAGGACGCCGCTCACGAACGTCGTCGCCGAGGCCCAGTACGCGCTGCGCCATGCGCGCACCTCGCAGGAGTACCGCGCCGGCTACGAGCAGATCGTCGCCAGCGCACAGCAGATGCGTCGAACCCTCGACACGCTGCTCGCGGCCGCACGCGTCGGGTCACAGCCTGCACGCGGCACCGGCGATGCCGCCACCGTGGCACGGACAGCGGCCAGCGGCTGCGCCGCGATCGCGGCGCAGCGCGGCATCGAGGTGCGGGTGGGACGGCTCCCTGCGCCGGTCCGTGTGGGCGTCGACGCGGACATCGCGGAGCGTGTGCTCGCCCCGCTGATCGAGAACGGCTGCCGCTATGGCCGGCAGAAGGTCGCGGTGACGGTCGAGCGCGACAACGGTGTCGTGCGTTTCACCGTCGCCGACGACGGGCCCGGCATCGCCGCAGATGAGCGCGAGGCGATCTTCGAGCCGGGTCGCCGCGGCACCGCGAACGAACCGTCCCGCGGGGACGGAGCCGGGCTCGGACTCGCGCTCGCGCGACGCCTTGCCCGCGCAGCCGGCGGAGATGTCGAGGCCGAGGCGAACGGGACGGGCGGGCGCTTCACCGTCGCGCTTCCGGCAGCCTGAGCGTGCTGCCGTCTTCGGAGGGTGGTAATTGGCTTGCTGAACGGTCATAATGTCGCCATGGCCTTTGGGGGGCCGGCCTTTTGCGTTGGCGATCGTTGCGGTGACTGATGTCCGAGGTGGCGGGCACACGGGTCGTCCTGCTCAGAGACCGCTACGAGTTGCTCGAGACGCTGGGATCCGGCGGCGAGGCCCGAGTGGTGAAGGCGCTCGACCACCAGCACGCGCGCACGGTGGCGTTGAAGCTGAGGACGGTGGCGAGCGAGGAGGGTCGCGACGACCTGCTCCGAGAGGCCAGGGTGCTGCTCGGCCTGGCGCCACATCCGGCGCTGCCGCTGGTGCGAGAGGACTTCTTCGAGGGCGATCAGTACGTGATCGTGATGGATTGGGTCGACGGCACCGACCTCGCAAGACTGCTGTGGGACAAGGGCACGCCCGGGCTCGCACTGTCGAGCGTGCTCACCTACCTCGCAGAAGCTGCCGAGGCACTGACGTTCCTACACACACAGGACCCGCCGATCATTCACGGCGACGTCAAGCCGGCCAATCTGATCCTGACCCGCGGCGGCCGTGTCAAGCTGGTCGATTTCGGGCTCTCCTCGACGCTCGGAACGGGTGGTCAGCGGAGCAGCACCGCGGGTTTCAGGGCGCCGGAGCTCCACGACGGAGCACCGCCTTCGCGCGCGAGCGACGTCTACGCGCTCGCGGCGACCGCCTACGCGCTGCTCGCCGGCGCGCCGCCGGCGGACGCACCGCCGCCGTGGGAGGGATTTGACGGCCCCCAGGCGGCGCGCCTGGAGTCGGTGATCAAGGCCGGTCTCGAGGCCGATCCGGACCGCCGTCCGGCGACTCCCGGCGAGCTTGTCGAGCGTCTGCGTTCGGGCTGGGCCTCGACCCTCCCGACCGGCGTGATGACCTTCCTGATGTCCGACGTCGAGGGCTCCACCGGGCTGTGGGAGAGCCATCCGGGGGCGATGGCCGAGGCCCTCGTCCGTCATGACGAGTTGATCGCAGGCATCGTCGAAGAACGCGGCGGCCATTTCGTGAAGTCGATGGGCGAAGGCGACGCCACGACGTCGGTGTTCGAATCGGCGGTGCAGGCCGTCAGGGCGGCGATCGACGCCGCGCGCGCACTCGGCGGCACGACATGGCCCAACGGCGCTCCGATCCGGGCTCGCTTCGGGCTGCACACCGGGGAGGCCCAGAAGCGTGGCGGCGACTACTTCGGCTCCCCGGTGAATCTGGTCGCGCGCGTACGCGGCGAAGCTCGCGGAGGCGAGATCCTGCTCTCGGAGACGACCGCGACAGTTGTCAGCGACAACCTCCCTCCCGGCTACACGATCGTCGATCTCGGCCCTCACACCCTCAAGGGCATCAAGCGACCGGAGGCGATCAAGGCGCTCGCCGGTCCCGGTCTGCAGACGGCGCGGACGGCCGCCGAATGCCCGTACCGTGGGCTGCTCGCGTTCCAATCGCGTGATCGCCGCCTGTTCTTCGGCCGCGAGAAGGTCGTGAGCGAGGTGCTGGAGCGGATCGCGCCCGGCCGGCCGCTCGCCGTGGTCGGGGCGTCGGGGAGCGGGAAATCGTCGGTGCTGCGAGCCGGCGTGATCGCCGCCGTAGAGGCCGGCGAGCTCACCGGCGTAGGTTGCGCCCGGTTGATCACACCGGGAGCTGAGCCTCCACTCGATCTCGACGGGCGCGAGGGCGAGCTGCTGGTCGTCGACCAGTTCGAGGAGCTCTACGCGCAGTGCAATGATCTTCAGCGGAGAACCCTCTTCATCGAAGCTCTGCTGTCCCGGACGGCACCCGTGGTGATCGGAGTGAGGGCCGACTTCTATGGCGCGATGAGCACGAACGCCCGGCTCGCGAGCGCCGTCGCCGACAACCAGGTGCTGCTCGGCCCGATGCGCGAGGACGATCTCCGACGCGCGATCTGCGAACCCGCTGTGCTGGCCGGGCTGCGGCTCGAGCCCGGCCTGGTCGACCTGGTGCTGCGTGACGCCGCCGGAGAACCCGGTGCTCTGCCGCTGATCTCACACGCGCTGCGCGAGACCTGGGAGCGCCGGGACGGCAGAACGCTCACGGTCGAGGCGTATGAGGCGAGCGGCGGTGTCAGCTCGGCGGTCGCACGCACGGCCGACGCGGTCCTGGACGCGACACCGGAGTCAGATCGGCCGCTGCTGCGAAACATCTTCCTGCGCCTAACCGAGCTGGGGGACGGCGTGGAGGACACGCGCCGTCGCGTTCGCATCCAGGAGCTCGTTCCGCAGGGCACCTCGAGCGACGCGGTGAAAACATTGCTCGACAGGCTGGCCGACGCGCGGCTGGTGACCCTTGACTGAGGGGACCGCGGAGCTCGCGCACGAGGTGCTGATCCGTCGCTGGCCGACGCTGCGCCGGTGGCTGGAGGAGGACCGCGAGGGGATCCACCTCTATCGGCGACTGTGCGATGCCGCTCGCCTCTGGGACGCAGCCGGCCGTGAGCCCGGCGACCTCTACCGCGGGACGCGACTGGATTCGGCGCTCGAGTGGGCAGAGACGAACGGCGCGCTGCTCAACGAGACCGAGCGGGACTTTCTAAATGCCTCCGTCGAGGAATCGGCGCAGGCATTGCGCAGCAGGGAGACCGCCAACCGCCGGCTGCGTCGCGCACTCGTCGCGGGCGCGGGCCTGCTCGTCGCGGCGCTCGCATCGCTCGTGTTCGCCCTGGCGAGCCGTCACGACGCGGTCCGGGCGTCGGCGTCGGCGCGGTCGCAAGCGCTGGCCGCGGAGTCGCAGGCGCAGGTTGGGCGCGATCCACAGCTCGCGCTGCTGCTGGGCCGCGCGGCGCTCGCCAGCGCGCCCACCACGCAAGCGCAGCTCGCCGCGTCAGAGGCCCTGGACGCCAACACGGCGCGGTCGCAGCTTCCCTCACTTGGAGTGCAGGGCTGCGCAAGCTCCAACTACCTGGTGCTGCTCGACCGCGGGCGGATCGCCGCGGACAACACCTGCGACGGCAGCGTGGCTTTCGCCGACCTCGCCAACAACCGGATCATCAGGCGCGTGCACATCGGGCCCAGCACGACCGACATGATCCTGGACCGATCCGGACGGGCGCTGATCGTGGCCAGCGGGCGAAACCTGGTCACCGTCGACGTGCGCACCGGCCGCGTGCGCCGGATCTTCACGGCCCCCTTCGAAATAGAACAGGTGGCCGGTCCGCCGGGCGACTTCCTCGCGATCGCTGATCGGGAACGGATCGCGCTGGTAGACCTGCGTCGCGGCAGGACGCGAGTGATCGCACATGGCGACACGAGCGTCAACGGTGTCAACGGGATGATGTCGGCCGGCTCCCACGTCGTGCTGATCGCCTCCACCGGGCAGAGTCAAGGTCACGGCGACCTGCTACCGAGGCTCACCGCGCTGGACGTCCTCAACGGCAGGCGGTGGACGGTGCCGTTGACGTCCCCGCCGCACGTCGCCGCGGTCGTGTACCTGCGGGTCTCGCCCGACGGACGGATGTGGTTCATCACCGGTGGCGAGGTCAACGCACAGCACAACGACCAGGTCGCAACGACCTGGGCGATCGACGCGCGTGCGCGACGGGTGCGGTGGACCGCTACAGGGCCGCCGGGCGCGTTCGCCAGCCCGGTACAGACCTCGCCGGACGGGCGGCTCGTCGCCGTCGGCTACAGCACCGGCGCAGCAGACGTGCTCGACGCGGCCACCGGCCGTCTCGTCGTGCGCGACTCGAGCAGCAGCACGGTCGCCTCGGGCGATCTCGCCTTGGCTGCCGGGGACAAGCTGCTCGTCACCGCCTCGCTGGACGGGCTGCTTCGAACGTGGTCGGCGCGAGGGAGCGAACGGTTGCGCCTGCAAGCGCCGGCCAACACCGCGGTCGACTTCACCCCTGATGGCAAGAACCTCGTCCTAATCGGCAACGCGGGCGAGATAGTCGACCGCTCGGGCGCCATCGTGCGCAGGTTCCCCGGGTTCCCTGCCGGCAGCGTCTTCAACTACTGCAATTCGTGCTTCGCGGCGTCACCCGAGCTCGGATGGCTCACCTACCCGGACCCCGCATCGGCGAGTCCGCGGATCGTCGAGATCGAAGGCCGCACCGGCCGTCGCGTCGCAGCCGTGACGGTCCACCGGCTGGAAGCGCAGGGCGTGGCGCCCGACGGTCGGATCGTCGCGACATACGTCGAATCGGGCCAGCTGTTCGCTCAGGTGATCGACCCGCGTTCCGGGCACGTCCGCGCCTTCGCGCCGGGGGCGAGCAGCGTGGGCTGCTTCGCAACCACGCCGTCGTTCACGCCAGACGGCCATCTGATGGCGATCGTCGACGGCTGCACCCATGTCGTCGTGTGGGATGTGCGAACCGGGCAGGTGCGCAGAACGGTCCTTCTGCCGGAGCACGCAAGCAGTTCCGTCGTGATCTCGCCCAACGGACGGTACGTCCTCGTACCCGTGCCCGGCGGGGCGTTCGCGCGCGCCGACCTCGCCTCGGGTGCGATCGTCGAGGTTCCAGGCACGAAGGCGCCGGGCAACGCGCTCGCCGTCTCGCCCGACAGCCGCTTCTACGCGATCGGCCGCGAGGACGGTACGGTCGACGAGTACAACGCGCGATCGTTGCGAGTGGTTCGCCACCGCGCGCTCGCCAACGCGGTCAAGACCCTGGTCTTCTCGCCCGACAGCCGGGAGCTTGCGGTCGTCGACACGAGCGATGTCCTGCGGCTCTGGGACACGTGCGATGTATGCGAGAACCCGACGCGTCTGGCCAAGCTGGCGGCGGCGCAGAGCGTAAGGACGCTGACCCCGAGCGAGCGGGCGACGTTCAATGCCCCGTAGCCGAGCTACGACATGGCGATCGTGTACAAGCGCAACTACCTCGTGCGCGGCGACGATCGTCGTGCCCGACGCTAGGGTAAACGTCGAACCCAGAACGTCAGGACCATGACGCGAGAGCAGCGCAAGCAGTTCGTACTCGATCACCGCACCGCGATCTTTGGCTACAACCGCGCCAAGGACGGTCCGGCGATGTCGATCGTCTTCTACTGCATCGACGAGGACGAGATCCTCGTCTCGACGATGGCCGAGCGGGCCAAGGCCAAGGCCGTCGGACGCAGTCCGAAGGTGTCCCTCTGCGTGCTCGACGAGCAATGGCCGCCCAGCTACCTCCAGGTCTATTGCGACGCGGTCGTCGACACAGACTTCGATGCGGTCGTCGACGTCATGATGCGAATCGCCGGCGTGATGGCTGGCACACCCATGTCAGAGGACGTACGCCCGATGGTGGCCGAGGGAGCGCGCCAGGAGAACCGGGTGGCGCTCCGGCTACGCCCGTACGCCACCTTCTATACGCCGCCGCGCCACGTCCACAGCGAGGCCGACGTCGGCCCCGGCCTACGTCACGAAACCAGCGCCTCGATCGCATGGTGAGACGAAACACGGCCGACCCCGCCACCGGGGCCTGAGCATTGCGGCTCGTCAGCTTCACGGACGGCGGCGATCCTCAAGCGGCGGTTCTGCTCGGCGATCGGCTCGTGGCGACGTCGGCTCTGGGCGCGGCCCCGACCGTGCGAGGACTGCTCGCGGAATCGGACGCGGCGAGCCTGGGTGAGCTGGGTGCACGGGCCGCCGACGCCAGTGCCGTGTCGATCCGCCTGACCGACGTGAGCCTGTGCGCACCTGTGCCCGATCCGCAGAAGATCATCTGCATCGGGCTGAACTATCGCGATCATGCCGAGGAGACGGGACAGGACATACCGGCCGCTCCGATGTGGTTCGCGAAGTTCGCAAACTCGCTGTGCGGTAGCGGCCAGCCGGTCGTTTTGCCTGCCGCACACCCCGAGTACGTCGACTACGAGGCAGAGCTGGCGCTCGTCATCGGACGCCGGACACGCAACGTCACCGACGAGCACGCCTTGTCCTGCATTGCCGGGGCGATGCCCTTCAACGACGTGAGCGCGCGCGACCTGCAGATGCAGAACCCGCTGTGGACGAGCGGCAAGGCGATCGACACGTTCGCTCCGTGCGGACCAGCCCTCGTGACTCTCGATGAGGCAGGCGACCTCGGCAACCTCGGCCTGCGCACCCGCATCAACGGCGAGACCCTGCAGCAGGGCAGTACCTCGAACATGATCTTCGGTCCAGCCGAGCTCGTCGCGTGGCTGTCGCGCACGATGACGCTTGCGCCCGGCGACATCATCGCGACCGGGACTCCGGCGGGTGTGGGCGCTGCCCAGGGGCGCTTTCTCCGCTCCGGGGACACGGTCGAGGTCGAGGTCGATGGCCTCGGCACGCTGACGAACCCGGTACGCAGCGAATGAGCGTCGAGGTGCTTGTGCGATAAAGCGGGAGCGACGGTGTTCGTCGCCTCGTAGGCAGGGTCGTCCACCCCTCACGGCACGGTTTCGGCGGTTCGCGCGTAGTAGTCAGCCAGCCCTTCCTGTTGGGCAGCCAGCAGGCGGCTGGGCAGGGGCGCGCGAACCTCGTGCGGGATGACCTTGCTCTCGAGCAGCTGGGCCAGTTCCGGCTGGAGCTTCGAGCCGGCCCCGGCCAGGTTGGTGAGCTCGCGTCTCCCGTCGCCGGTCGAGTAGTCGTAGAGCTCGAAGTCCTGATCGGAAGGATCCACTTCGATCGTGCCGTTCTTCCATGCGGAGTAGACGGCGTACTTCGCCGTCGGAGTTCGTACGGCGGCGACGTGATGCGGGGCTTGGTTGGCGAAGCTGTAGGTGTAGGAGAGCTCCTCGATCGTCGTCTCGTCGGTCACGTGGGCGATCCAGGGGCGCCCGTTGGCGGACGGGTTGCTGGCGATCCGCGCGATGTCGGCGCGCTTCGCGATCTGCGAGTAGCGCGCGTCGGTGCGCCAGCTCGACGATCCGTGTGCGATCGTCAGCAGCAGCGCAGCGAGGTCCACCGTCGACGTCAGCTGCGAGCGGGTGCTCGCGACACCGCTTGACAGCTGGCCGCGCGGATCGAAGATGTACAACGGCACGTGGATCGCCTCCTCGTACACGGCCCCGCCCTTCGCGCGCAGCCCATGCGAGCCTGCGTACTCGCCATGATCGGCGGTGAAGATCACGATCGTGTTGGCCTCGACGTCCGGCCGCGAGTGCAGCGCGTCGAGCACGCGCCCGATCTGCGCATCGACTTTCTGCTGGTAGACGAGATAGAGCGTGAGCATCTGTGCCCAGCTCGCTTCTTGAAGCGGACCGCCTTCGTCGGGCACCGGCCCGTTGGCCATCGCGATGGTCTCCTGCAGCGCGGTCTGCAGCCGCGGCTTGCTCGCGCGCAGCTGCGCCGCGGTCTCGACGTTCGGTGGGCCGCCGGTGAAGCGGTAGTCGACCGGGGCGAGTAGTTCGTCGGCGGTTGTGAAACGCGGCCACCAGTTGATGTCATGCGGGTTGACGAGCGAGACAGTGGTGCACCATGGGCCGTTGCCGGCGGCGGCGAGCCAGCCGGCGAACTGGTCGACGATCGTCGGGTCCTTTTCGGACCCCTGCCCCGGTTCGCCATTCGGCGACGGGTAGGTGCCACCGTCGAACCCGTATTCCTCGAGCCCTCCGGGCGTCTTGTCGGGCTTGGGGCCGAGGTGCCACTTTCCCCACCATGCCGTCCCATAGCCCTGTTCGCGCAGCATCGTTCCCCACGTCGGGAACTTCGGGCTCAGCGTGCTGCTGGTGCCCGAGTTGGTCAGCATGCAACCCGTCTGATGGGGATAGAGCCCAGTCAGCAGGCCGCCCCTGGAGGCCACGCACATGTTGGACGCCGTGTAGTGGCTCTCGAACGAGGTCGCCCGGCTCCGGATTCGCGCCAGATTGGGCAGCAGCGCGTCGAGTGTCTGCTGGGCGGGGAACCACTGCGGCGTGCGCAGCTGGTCGACGATGATCACCAAGATGTTCGGTCGCCGTTGAGAGTTCGCCGCCGCGGCGAACGGCGCGAGCACCTGCGACGCGACCAGCCCCCCGCCGGCCGCCGCGGCCCTCTTGATGAACGACCGCCGGTCCATTCTCGTCGACACTCGTGGCTCCTAACTTGACTATGTAGGTCGAGAAAGTGAGGATATTACCGCGTGTGAGGCGCACCAGCGCAAGATCGGCGTTCATCTCCCCGACGCGGAGGCTCCCCCGATCGCATCGTGCGAGCGTGGCGCAACTCATCTGAACGCGACCACATTGACGCCGCCGCAACCAAGATCGCGGCGGCCAGCCGACCAGCGGGCGGGGGAAAGTACGGGAGCGACGGGACTCGAACCCGCGACCTCTGCCGTGACAGGGCAGCGCTCTAACCTGCTGAGCTACGCCCCCGCGGTTGCCCGGACGACCTGGCCGGTCTTCCGCACTCGACCAGTATGCCAGGGCTCGAGCTGCGTCTCGTCGCCGGCGACCTTGGCCGGCTGGCCAGTTTCGACTACGCTTGCCAGGTGGCGCTCGTCGGGCCTCCTCCGCTGCTGAACTCGAGCCCGCTGTCGGTGCTGCTCAGCGACCTGCGCGACGAGCGAGCCGCCACCGTCCCGTTCCCGCCGGGCGAAACGCGCCTGTCGATGAAGCGCACGCGGCGCTTCGCCGCCGAGCCACTGCCGATGCTGCTCGACGCCTACGAGCGCTTTGGGCCGGTCTTCACGCTGCGCCTGTTCCACAGCAACGTCGTGTTCATGCTCGGACCGGCCGCCAACCACTACATGACCGTCTCCCACGCCTCCAACTTCCTCTGGCGCGAAGGCCACTTCCGTGACCTCATCGGCCTGATGGGCGACGGTCTGCTGACGATCGACGGCGAGTTCCACCGCCGCTCGCGGCTGATCATGCTGCCGGCCTTCCACCGCGAGCACATCGCCGCCTCCGTCGACGTGATCGTCGAGGAGACCACGCGGGCGCTCGACCAGTTCACGGTCGGTGGCGTCGTCGACCTCTACGCCGCCACGCGACGGCTCGCCCTGCGCGTGGCCATGCGGGCGCAGTTCGGGCTGGACCCCGACGGCGAGCGCGCCCGGGCGATCGACGCCGCCGGCCTGTTCGAGCAGGCCCTCTCCTTCT
>JAOPZB010000253.1 GCA_025964355.1 Solirubrobacterales bacterium
CCGGTGCGCAGGCCGAGCACGACGCCCAAGCCGTGGCGGCCCATGAGCCTGACGCCGCGGTCGAACCAGCGTCGGCGCCCCAGGGCATAGAGCCGAGTTGGCGCGCGCACTCCCAGGCGACGCCGGAGTCCTCCGACGAGCCGCCGTACGCGCCGCCCGCCGCGGATCCGGACTTGCCTCCGGCTCAGCCTGCGCCGCCGGCGGATCTCGACCTTGCGCCCGCGGAGCTGCAGGCGCCCGCTGATCAGCGGCCAGCGACGGATTCCTACGCTGCGCCGGCCGACGTATATCCGCAGTCGGCCGATCCCGCGCAGCCACCGGCGGAGCCGGACGTCTCCCGGGACATCGAGGCCGGTTCGCTGCATCAGGAGCCCGAGCCGGCGCCTTCATACCCATCCGCGCCGGCGCCATCGCCGCAGGTGACGCCCACGCCGACGGCGCCCCGGCGGGCATCCCAGCCACCCCCACCGCCACCGCCACCGCCGCCATTCGGATCGGCGCCTCGGCGCCTGCGATCTCGCCGCTCGCCGATCGCTCGCCTGGCGGCGCTCGCCGCGCTGGCGCTCGTTGTCGCCGCGGTGGTCCTGCTGGTTCGATCGTTGAGCGGCTCTGGGCACACCGCGACCGTCTCAAAACCGGCCCCGGTGAGGGTCCTCATTCCCGAGGGAAAGACGCGCGTGCAGATCGCGCAGATCGCCTCCGCCGCCGGCCTGACGGGGAGCTACAGGTCCGCCACCAGACGATCGGCGCTCCTGGATCCTGCGCACTATGGGGCCCCTAGTTCCACCCCTGACCTCGAGGGCTTCCTGTTCCCCGCGACCTACGACATGACCTCCGGGGCGCCCGTCGGTCGTCTTGTCGACGAGCAGCTCGCCGCCTTCAACGAACACTTCGGACCCGCTGAGATACAGCGAGCACGGGCTCTGCACATCACGCCGTACCAGCTGCTGACGGTCGCGTCGATGATCGAGCGCGAGGCGGAGATCGCGGGCGACAGGGCGAAGATCGCGGCCGTTATCTACAACCGCCTGCATCGCGGGATGCCGCTCGGCGTCGACGCCACGATCTACTACGCCGTCGAGCTGCGCGACGGGATCGCCACCTACACGCGCGAACTGAGCGAATCCCAGCTCCACATCGACTCGCCGTACAACACACGAACCCGTCCCGGCCTGCCTCCAACGCCGATCTCGAATCCGGGCGTGGCATCGATACAGGCCGCCGCCCACCCGGCGCACGCCCCCTATCTCTACTACGTGGCCGCGGCCGACGGCTGCGGCGAGCACGTCTTCTCGACGACCCTTGCCGACTTCGAAGCCAATGCCGCGGCTTACCAGGCCGCGGTCAAACGCAACGGTGGGCGGCCCCCGACCTGCAAGAAGAAGTGATGCCGCGGCTCGGCGTCCTCGGCTGGCCGGTCGCGCACAGCCGCTCGCCGGCCATCCACAACGCCGCGCTCGCGTCGCTCGCGATGGACGGGTGGCGTTATCAGCGACTGCCGGTGCCCCCGAGCCTGTTCGTCGAGACGACACGATCGCTGCGGGCGTCTGGATTCGTGGGGGCGAACGTGACGATCCCACACAAGCAGGCGGCACTGGCCCTCGCCGGCCCGGTGAGCGAGACGGCCAGCGCGATCGGGGCGGCCAACACGCTCACGTTCCACGCCGACGGCGAGATCGCGGCGGAGAACACGGACGGCCCCGGGCTGCTCGCGGCGCTCGGATCCTCGGCCCGGGGCGCCCGCGCGCTCGTTCTCGGCGCCGGTGGCAGTGCTCGAGCGGCGCTGTGGGCGCTGCGACAGGGCGGCGCCAGTGAGATCTTGGTCTGGAACCGCACGTCGGAGCGAGCGCGGGCGCTGGCGAGCGAGTTTGGGGCGCAGGCGGTCGCGGAGCCCACGGCAGCCGATCTGCTCATCAACTGCACCTCCGTCGGCCTGCAGCTAGAACGCTCGGCCAGTGAGGGCGAGGCGCTCAACCAACTCGGACTGACGTTCGATCAGGTCGGTGAGTACCCCTATGTCGTCGACTTGGTCTACCGGTCCGGATCCACCGCGCTGCTCGCAGCTGCCACAGCGCATGGTTCACGCACGCTCGACGGGCTCGAGATCCTCGTCGCCCAGGGCGCGCTCAGCTTCGAGCTGTGGACCGGCAGGCAGCCGCCCCTGGAGGTCATGCGGCGTGCGGCAGGCCAGGACCACGCGGAACACGCGTACTGATAGACCCGCAAGAGGAGCCTCGACGCGATGAGCGACGCCTCTCAGCAGACCGGACCCGACCTGCACGTCATCTTCGGCATCGACGGCGAGCCCGCCGCAGGCCCCGAGCCCGTGATCTCGCTCGAGCGCCGCACCCAGGACGACGACGAGGACGCGATCGAGGCCGGCGCCGAGGTGCAGGCGAGCGTCGGTCTCGATCCGGGCGAGGTCGAAGGGCCGCAGCCCCCCGCCGGCGAACCCGACGTGCGGTTCGCCGAGCCGCAAGCCGGCAACGACAGCGACGCCGGTGTGCACACGGTGGACCTTGATCAGGTGCTTGAGCCGATCGCCGCCGAGGTCGAGGTGGAGGGGGTTCCGCAGGCGCCGCCCCCCCCGGGCCCCGGTGAGTTCAGCGGCGTCACGAGCCCGTCGCGCCGCGGCTCCTCGCCGCGCTTCCTCACCGACGTGATCGTCGACATGGGCCTGGCCTCCCGCGGGCAGGTCGATGACGCGCTGGAGACCGCGCGCGTCTCCGGCACGACCCCCGAGCGCGTGCTGCTCGAACACGGCGCGATCACACAGGACGGTCTCGCGCGCGCACTTGCCGAGCGCTACGGGCTCGACCATCTCGACCTCGGCATCTTCTCGGTGGACATGGCCGCGGCCAACCTGGTGACGACGGCGATCGCCAAGCGCTATCAAGCCGTTCCGGTCGCCTTCGCCGACAAGCGCACCCTGCTGGTCGCCATGGCCGACCCCTCGAACGTGCTCGCGGTCGACGACATAGCGATCATGACCGGCTATGATATCACTGTCGCCGTCGCCCCGCCGTACGACATAGCCGGTCTCGTCTCGCTCCTCGACAGGATCAAAGACGCCGTCGGCGAGATCGGAA
>JAOPZB010000028.1 GCA_025964355.1 Solirubrobacterales bacterium
CCGCCCCCGTCCGCGTGCCACCGCTCGCCGCGCACTGCTCGCCGCAACGGCCGCCGCGGCCGGGACCGCTGCCCGCGGGGCGGTCCGCCCGGCGGGATTGCCTCCCCATCCTCTCCGTCGGGCGCGCGCCATAGCCTCTGCGAGATGGCGGCTCCCGGCGGATCCCAAGCGGTCGACCAGATCCTGCTCGGCGACAACCTCGCCCTGCTGCCCGGCCTGCCCGCGGAGTCCTTCCAGCTGATCTACATCGACCCGCCCTTCAACACCGGCTCGACGCAGACGCGCAGGACGCTGGCCGCCGTGCGCGACGAGGACGGCGAGCGCACCGGCTTTCAGGGCCGCCGCTACCGCACCGAGCTGCAAGCCGTCTCCTCCTACGGCGACAGCTTCGACGACTACCTCGCCTTTCTCGCGCCGCGCCTACGGCACGCCCACCGCCTGCTGCGACCTGACGGCACGCTTTACTTCCATATCGACTATCGCGAGGCCCACCGCTGCAAGCTGCTGCTCGACGACATCTTCGGAGCCGACTGCTTCCTCAACGAGATCATCTGGGCCTATGACTACGGCGCGCGCACCAGCCGCCGCTGGCCGGCCAAGCACGACACGATCCTCGTCTACGTCAAGGATCCCGCGCTCTACTACTTCGACTCCGACGGCGTCGACCGCGAGCCCTACATGGCGCCCGGCCTCGTCTCGCCCGAGAAGGCCGCGCGCGGCAAGCTGCCGACCGACGTCTGGTGGCACACGATCGTGCCGACCAACGGGCGCGAGAAGACCGGCTACCCCACCCAGAAGCCCGAGGGCATAGTCAGGCGCATCGTCGCCGCCTCCACGCGCCCCGGCGACCGCTGCCTGGACTTCTTCGCCGGCAGCGGCACCCTCGGCGCCGTCGCCGCCCAGCTCGGGCGCCGCTACCTGCTGATCGACTCCAACCCTCGGGCCGTCGAGGTGATGCGCGCGCGCCTCTGCGGCCCCGCCGCCGAGCACACCGCCTCCGCCGCGCCCTCCGGCGTCTGACGCGGCCATCGCGCGCCGGCGCGACATGCGAGCCTGTGGCCGATGTATCACGTCGAGCTGCGCCAGTTCCCGCACAACCACAGCCGCTTCAACCTGACCGAGCCCGAGCTCCGCGCGCTCACGCTGCCCTGGGCGCGCGAGCAGGTCGTCGAGGTCGGAGAACGCAAGTGGAGCCCGCAGCAGGCGAAACTCACGATCCTCGAGGGGCCGCAGATCCCGGTCGAGCAGCTCTCCATGGGGCGAGGCTGGCGCACCGCGCAGCGTGACGGCGAGGACGTGACCGAGCGCCTGCTCGACGAGGCCAGGCGCGTCGTCGCCGCCGAGGCGCACGCCGGTGGCGCCGCCGGCCCCAGTGGGCTCGCCGACCCGCTCGCGCTCGGCGTCCAGCTCGCCTCGCTGCTCGGCGACGACCCCGCCCGCCTGCTCGCCGCCTGGCGGGACGCAGTAGCCGCACGTCCCGAGCTCTCCCCGAGCGAGAGCCTCGCGCTGGCCGAACGCGAGATCGTCCGCCCTGGAAATCACGGCTGACTCGACGCTAGACTTGCCTCTCGCAAACCCATGGTGGGCGTAGCTCAGTTGGTAGAGCTCCTGGTTGTGGTCCAGGCGGTCGGGGGTTCGAGTCCCCTCGCTCACCCCTCGCGAATGGCCTGATCCGCCGTAGCCTTGGAGCGATGAGCATCGTCCTGATAACAGGTGCCCGCGGAATCATCGGCAGCGTGCTCGTAGACCGGCTTCGCAACCACGAGCTTCGATGCGCGGACCTGCCTGACGTCGACCTGCGCGACCCCCGGGTCGCGGCGGAGGCTGTGGAGGGGTGCGAGAGGGTGGTCCACCTCGCCTGGGACACAAAGGCCGAAGGCGTTCAGTCTGAGGCGCTCTGCCTCGATAACGTGCAGATGACGTTCAACATGCTGAGCGCATCACTCGCCGCAGGCGTGCGCCGCTTCGTGTTCGCCAGCTCCGTGCACGCACACACATTCGCGCCGGCCGAAGCGCTGGTCGAGCTATCCGGTGGCCTACTCGGCAATGAGACCGAGCGTGCGCCCGTTCCGGACAGCCCGTACGGGGCCTCGAAGCTCTTCGGCGAGGCGCTCTGCCGCTGGGCTGCCGCCCATGGTCTCGAGACCGTCGCAATCCGCTTCGGCGGCGTGAACCCACTCGACAAACCGCCAGCAGACGATGTGGCCGAGCGGAGCGTCTGGTTGAGCCACCGAGATTGCGCGGGAGTCGTCGCGGCGGCACTCGAGGCCAAGCTCGATCGCGGCTCGGCAACCGTCACCGCGGTCTCCAACAACGCGCTACGCCGGCATTCCTGGGAGAACGGGCTGGGGTGGGCGCCCCGCGACGGGGCGCCCGCCGGCACCGGCGAGCTCGAGTAGCCGCAGGAACTATCCCCGGCCGCGTTCTTCCGCGTCGGCCTCTTCTGCGGCAAGATTGATGCCGAGCGCCGTGGCGAGCGGGTCTGCCGCGGCGACCATCTTGAACACGCCGACATTGGGTCCGACCGCCGTCAAGATCGCTGTTACCTCGTCTACCGATGCGCCAGCGTCGAGGGCCGCTTGCACGTGAAGGAGATACGAGGCTTCGTCGCCGCCTGTGGCTATCAACGCGGCGATGTTCACGAGCTCGAACGTCTTGGCGTCCAGGTCTGAACCGTCGACCGCCTCCGCTACTCGGATGGCGACCAGGCTGGCAATCGCTGAATCGTCGCTCTCCGAGATGTCGCGCAGCCTGTCGCGCTGCTGATCGTTGGCCTGTGGGTCGTTGCTGGCCATAGGGCCTCCTTCTTGTCTTGCCTGGTTGCTTGAGGCCTCCGCGAACGGACACCACCTCGTGTACTAGATCGACGGCGCTTGCGTTCCAGGCGCCGGACGAGCCGTGTTTCAGGCAAGGACCCGGCCATGCGGGCGGTCGAGCTCGCCGACGAGATCCGAGACGGAGTCGACGATGCTCGAGGCACGGTACGGGTAGCGCTCCGCTTCCTCGCGCGTGGTCACGCCGCTGAGGACGAGGATGGTCTCCAGGCCGGCCTCCAGGCCGGCAACCACGTCGGTGTCCATCCGGTCGCCGATGATGGTGGTGCTTTCCGAGTGGGCGCCAAGTGTGTTGAGGGCGTAGCGCATCATCAGCGGGTTTGGCTTTCCGAGGAAGTACGGTGAAACGCCCGTGGCTCGGTTGATCAACGCCGCCACAGACCCCGTCGCCGGCAGCGGGCCTGCTGCTGACGGCCCGGTCGGATCGGGGTTCGTGGCGATAAAGCGGGCGCCCTTGAGGATGAGCCGGATCGCACGCGTGATCCGCTCGAAGCTGTAGGTCCGCGTCTCGCCCAGTACGACGTAGTCGGGGTCGCGCTCGGTGAGCGTGTAGCCGGCCTGATGCAGCGCTGTCGTGAGGCCCACCTCGCCTATCGCGAACGCGCTGCCACCCGGGCGCTGCTCTTCCAGAAAGCGCGCGGTGGCGAGCGCGGATGTCCAGATCGTGTCCTCGGTTACGTCGAGTCCGCTGGCCCGCAGACGTGCCGCCAGGTCCCGGCGGGTGTAGATCGAGTTGTTCGTCAGGACGAGAAACGAGATCTCCAGGTCGTGCAGGCGCGCCAGGAACCGGTCAGCCCCCGGGATCGCGAGCTCCTCGTACGTGAGCACGCCGTCCATGTCGATCAGCCACCAGCGCGGCCTGCCACGTCTGCCGTGGGCGCTCAAGCCGCTGCACCTTCGCGCGGGTGGGCGAGAACCCTGCGGATCACGGCCAGGTAGTCGAGCAGGCTGCGCGGACTCGTGAACAGGTCGCGCACGCGCTCGCGGGCCCTGCTGCCCATCAGCTGAGCCTGCTAGGAGTCTCGGAGTAGGTCCGTGACCGCCGCGCCGAAGGCTTCCAGGTCCCGCGGGTCGTCGAGCAGCACGCCGCTCTCGCCGTGGACGATC
>JAOPZB010000069.1 GCA_025964355.1 Solirubrobacterales bacterium
GGGGCCGCCGGGTGCGCGTACTCGCGCCGGGGCTCGGGGAAGCGCGGCTCTCGCGAACGGGTCCGGCGCCTGCGCCGGGAGCCGCCGAGGCCGTGCTCGCGCGACTCCTCGAGCGCCTCGCGCAGCAGGTGCGTGGTCTCACGATCTGCCGGGTCGGGCGCCAGCGCGGTGTCGATCGCGCGCGTGAGCGTTCGCGGGAGGTCCCTTCGCCTGCGCTCGAGCGGCTCGAGCTCTTCGCCGATGCGCCGGGCGGTCGCGGCCGGCGTGGGCCCGCGCACGGGGTTAACGCCGCTGAGCGCCTCGTAGAGCACGAGCGCCAGCGCATACAGGTCGGCCTCCTCGCCCACCTCCCTGCCTTCGCTCTGCTCGGGCGCCATGTAGGCAAGCGTGCCGAGGACGTCGCCGGTGCGGGTGAGCGCGTCCTCGCCGGCGAGGCTCGCGCCGCCGAAGTCGGTGAGCTTCGCCGTGCCTCCTGGGCCTTCGGGCCTGTGCGGGACGAGCACGTTCTGCGGCTTGATGTCGCGGTGGATGACGCCGCGCGCGTGCGCATGGGACAGCGCGCCGGTCAGCGCGATCCCGATCTCGACCGCCTCCTCGTCGTCGAGCTGCTCTGAGGCGATCAACTCGGCGAGGGTCTCGCCGTCGACGAGCTCGCTGATCAGGTAGAAGGCGTCGTCGACCGCGCAGGCCTCGTAGAGCGCGACGATCGCGGGATGCGACAGGCGCGCGGCGGCGAGCGCCTCGCGGGTGGCGCGTTCGGTGTCCCCGGCGGGGCCGAGGAGGATGCGCTTGACCGCGACCTCGCGATGCAGCAGCTCGTCATGAGCGCGCCACACCTCCCCGAAGCCGCCACTTCCGAGGCGCTCGAGCAGGCGGTAGCGTCCGAGGACGGGCGCCTGCGCCATGGCAGGGTCGCCACCCGCCGCAGCAGGGTCGGCGCGCGCGACGCGTCGGCGCAGGCCCCCCTCCGCTGCCGAGGAATCCCACGCGGGTGGCGAATGTAGAAGCGTTCGGGGGGACTCCACCGGGTCGTGCGTTCGCCGTCCGTAGGCCACGTTCCTGCCGCTCGAAGCCATAACACTTGCGCTGACTGAGAAGTTGCAGCAGAGCAAGCAGTGGGGCCGGCAGTCATACTTCGGCCCTTCCGGAATCCTGCAAGGAGCGAGCTTTTGTCGTTCTTCGACGACGGCGAGGAGACAGAGCCTCGAACGTCAAGCCGTGCAACGCGCCCCCGGCCCTCGGCCGGAGGGGCACCTCGCCGGCCGCTCCCAAGGCGACCGCAGCACGCGGGTGGCCCGACCGGGCTCGACCACCACACGCTGATGGTCCGTCGCCGCGTGGCCGCAGGGGTAGCCGTGGTGATCGTGATCGTGATCGTGCTGCTGATCAACGGCTGCTTGAAAAGCCAGGCGAAGCAGTCGCTGAAGGACTACAACAAAAACGTCAGCCAGCTAGCCCTGGCGTCTGACACGCAGGTCTCGCGCCCTCTGTTCACGGCGCTCGCGGGCGCCGGGGGCAAGTCGGCGCTGGATGTCGAGGTGCAGATAGACCAGCTGCGCATCCAGGCCCAGAACCTCGCCTCCCGCGCGAAGAACCTGAGCGTGCCCGGCGACATGGTGGCCGCACAGCGCAACCTGCTGCTGGCTATGAACCTGCGCGTCGAAGGCATGACGAAGATCGCGGCGCTCGTGCCGACAGCCCTGGGCGGCCAGGGGACCCAGGCCAGCACGAAGATCGCCGGGGACAACGAGATGTTCCTGGCCTCGGACGTGCTCTTCTCTCAGCGGATCGTGCCACTCATCAAGCAGGTGCTGACGTCCAACGGAATTCAGGGCCTGAGCACGTCCTCCAGCCGATCCCTTCCAAATCTCGGCTGGCTTGACCCCGCCACGACGCTGGCGCGCATCACCGGCAAAGGTGCGAACGCGACGCAGAACACCGCGGTCACGGGCAACCACGGCAGCGCGCTGAAGGGGGTTAGCGTGGGCACGAACACGCTCGCACCAGAACCAACCCTCAATCACATAACCGGTGGGAGCAGCCCGACGTTCACGGTGATGGTCGAAAACTCGGGCGAATCCCCGGAGACGAACGTGAAGGTCGACATCACCGTCACGGCAGCGGGCAAGCAGTTCAACGCCTCGCATGTGATCAACAACACCGAACCCGGCAAGACCGTCAACGTCGAAATCCCCGTCGCGGGAGTCCCCCTCGGGCCCGCCTCGAAGATCCAGGTGAACATCGAGGGCGTGCCGGGCGAGAACGACCTGGAAAAAAACAAGAACACCTACCTGGCGATCTTCAGCCAATAGGGCGGCCGCCTGGGCCGGCTCGCGAGCCGTCGCCGGGACGGCTGCTTACCGCCCTCGGAAGCGGCTAACTTGTGCCGATGCTCGCGTCGATCACCGACACCCAGGGGATCATCGCCATCGCGGCGGCCGCCGTCGCCTGCGTGGCGCTGCTCGGCGCCATCGCGCTGGGTGTCTCGCTGCGGCGACTGCGGCGCGCGCAGCGGCTCGTGCTAGGGGACGGGCAGCCGGGAGACGTGGTGGCGCACTCCGCCGCCATGCAGGACGCCTTCGAAGCCCTTCGCGAGTACGTCGACGAAACGACCGTGCGGCTTGACGCACGGCTCGCCGGCGTGGAGGCGTCGCTGCGCGGGACGATCGCCCACCGCGCGCTCGTGCGCTATGACGCCTACAACGAGCTCTCGGGACAGCAGTCGATGTCGATCGCGCTGCTCGACGAGGAGCAGTCGGGGATCGTGCTGTCGTGCATCCACCACCGCGACCAGGCGCGCGTGTACGGCAAGCAGGTGCGCGCAGGACGCGGCGAGCTCGAGCTCTCCCCGGAGGAGGCGGAGGCCGTGCGTCTCGCGCTCGCCGGCGGGGGCCTGGGCGACGGTCTGGCGACGGACGCCGCCGAACCGCCCGCCTGAGATGCCGCCGCAGCGGCCGCGCGTCGCCTATCTCGGCCCCGAGGGGACCTTCAGCGAGGAGGCGCTGCTCGCGAGCGCCGCCGATCACGCGATCGAGCCCTATCCGCTTGCAAGCATCCCGCAGACGGTGGCCGAGCTGCGCAGCGGCGAGGTGCGGTGGGCGATCGTGCCGATCGAGAACTCGCTCGAGGGCTCGATCAACGCCACCCTCGATCTGTTGGCGGAGGAGCCGGGCGACGTGACGATCGTCGGCGAGGCCCTGCTGCGAGTCAGGCATTCGCTGATCGGATCGGCACCCGTCGGCCTGGAGGAGATCGAGACGGTCATCACCCATCCCCAGGTGCCGGGGCAGTGCACCCGGTTCCTGCAGGACGAGCTTGCACAGGCGCAGATCCTGCCGGCGAGCTCGACGGCCGAGGCGGTGCGGATCATCGCGGCCGACGCAAAGCGCGAGCAGGCCGCGCTCGGGACCCCGCTGGCGGCCGCGATCTACGGTGCGACGGTCCTGCGCGAGGGCGTGGAGGACCGTCACGACAACTCGACCCGTTTCGTGTGGCTCGCGCGGACGGGTGACGGCGATCCCCCGCCGTTGCGCGAGGACGCCGCGGGGGAGTGGAAGGTGTCGGTCGTCTTCTGGGGGCCCGGCGCCGAGCGTCCCGGCTGGCTGGTCCGCTGCCTGGACGAGTTCGCGCGTCGCGGCATCAACCTCACAAAGATCGAGTCGCGCCCGCGCCGGCGCGAGCTCGGCAGCTACATGTTCTTCGTGGACCTCGCCGGACGCGTTGGGGAAGCGGGCGTCGACGAGGCCGTCACGGGGGTCGCGGCGATGTGCGACCAGGTGCGCGTCCTCGGCTCTTACCGCTCGGCGGGCGTCGCCGATGAGCGCAGCGCCTGAGAAACGGGGGGTTTGCGCGCCGAGATGTCACTTCCCCCGCTACACTCCGGCGCTGAACATGGAGAGCACCGTCCCACCAGCGCCGGTGGGGTCCGTGTCGCCTTCACAGCACCAGCGGCACGGACCTGAGACATCGCCCACGAGGGCGATGAGCGGTCGGGTGCTGGTCTTGAATGCCACGTTCGAGCCGATCAACGTGTGCACGGTGCGACGCGCCGTCGTGCTCCTGCTCAAGGAAAAGGCGGAGCTGCTGGAGCGCGGCCTTTGGGAGCTGCACTCCGAGAGCTCCACGCTGGCCAGGCCCGTCGTCATCCGCCTGGTGAGCTTCGTGAAGGTGCCGCGTGACGCCCACCGGCGAAAGATCACGCGCCGCGCCGTCTTCGCGAGAGACAGCTGGACGTGCCAGTACTGCGGGTCTCGCTCGAACCTGACCGTCGACCACGTCATTCCCCGCTCCAAGGGCGGCTCGTCGAGCTGGGAGAACATCGTCGCCTCGTGCGCGCCCTGCAACCGGCGCAAGGGCGACAGGCTGCCGCGGCAGGCAGGCATGCATCCCCGTCGCGCGCCGCGCACGCCGCGGGCTGAGATCTTCATCCAGGTCGCCAGCCCGACGATCCCGACGGCCTGGCTGCAGTACCTGCCCCAGGCTGCCTGACCGAGGGCCCGGAACCGCGCTGCCCGACGGAGTGCCCACGCTACGCGCTCCCTCGTAAAACGGCGCCTGACGCGGTGCTGAAAATGGCGAAGGGCGCCTGCACTACGACGCCCTTCGCGATACTGCACTGACTGGAAAGACCGAGACGGCGAAAGAGGCGGCCGGAGGGACCGGGTCCGGCAGTCGTCTCGGGGTGTCCCGGGTTGGATTCCGCTAAGCGGTCCAGCCTTCCTGCCCCCAGTTACGGGGGTCCGACCTAGCGGCCGGTCACCTCCAGGGTCCCGCAAAAACTGTCACTCAACGTTAGGACCACCTCCTTTCTCTGGTCTCGCCAGAGTAGCGAACGCGGACGACGCGTGTCCCGTCTGGAAGGGAGGCGGCTCAGTGGACGATGACGCCGAACTCCTGGGCGTAGGTCGCCCCGGGAGCGCCGTTGGCGAGCGACGGCGGAACCTGCGCCAACACGCTGATTCCTGTTTCGGTGTACTGGCTTTCGAGGATGTTCGCGAGGTGACCGGGCGAGGCGATCCAGGCGGACACGATCGCCGCCGGGGTCGACAGCCCGTAGGTTCCCCATGCGAGGTTCTCGCCGATCACATAGCCCACCGACCGACCGGGGATGTAGCCGGTTCCGCGCACGCGATCCACGGGCGTCAGACCGCTGGGGGACACATGCGCGAAGTAGTCGGCTGAGATGAGTTCGTGGTCGTGGCCTTCGGCGGCCTGTCCGAGCTGGGCGCTCAGCCTCAGCGGGCTCTCGCCATTCTGGGCACGCTTGACGTTGACCAGGCAGAGGACGGCCGCGCGAATGAGGCCGAGGTTGCCCGCTTCAGGCGTCAGTTCGGTGTTTTCGCAGCGGGTCGCGAGCACCCCGGCGATCTGCCCGGCTCGCACCGTCGCCGCCGCCGTCTCCCCCGCCGTGGCCTTCGTCGGCTTGACGGCCCCCGTCTGCTTGGCCGGCTTGACTGCTCCAGACGGTGCCGGGGAGAGGTGCCTCGGGCGGCTGGCGCGACGCTGGCTCTTAGCGCTCGCCTGGCAGACGCGCCCTCGCCTGGGGACGCACGCTGCGTCGGCCAGACGATGGCCGCGCGAGCCGTCGGCGCGCGCCTGCGGAGGTGCGGGCGCCTTGCCCCGCGCCACGGCAGACCGGGCGACGGCCGCATCCGCGGAGAGACCCATCAGGGCGCAGCCGAACATCGAGACGGCCGTCGTGAGCAGGAGGACGAAGTGGCGCACCCTCTGCCTGTCGACCGCAATTTGCGCCTATCTGAGTGCGCCGCGCGGACTCTGGACAGGTGGAAGGGGACCGCCAGGTCGGCGATCGCCTTCTCGGCGCCTAGGACTCCTCGGCCGGCGAGGGGTCGATCTCGGGGGCCGAGTCGTCGTCGTCGAGCGCTGCGGTGTCCTCGCCCGCGTCGGCGACAAGCGCTGCGCCCTCCTCGCCCGTGTCGACGACGAGCGCCACGGCGCTCACGAGGTCGTCGTCGCGGAGGTTCATCACGCGCACGCCCGTGGCCGAGCGGCCCTGCTGGGAGATGCCCCCCGCCGCCGTCCGCTGGACCATGCCCTCGACGCTGATGAAGACGAGCTCCTGGTGCTCGCGCACCACGAGCGCACCGGCGAGGCCTCCCTTTTTCTCGGTGAGACCGATCGTCTTGACGCCTTTGGCGCCACGGTTGGTCTTGCGGTACTGGGCTATCTGGGTCCGCTTGCCGTAGCCGTTTTCGGTGACGACGAGGAGGTCCATGTCGTCGCGCGCGACGTCCATGGCGATGACCCTCCCGCCCTTTCCGACGTCCATTCCGCGGACGCCCGTCGTGTCGCGACCCATCGCGCGCGCATCCGACTCGGCGAAGCGGACCGTCAGGCCGGCTCGGGAGACCATGATGATCTCGTCGTTGGGATCGACGGCGCGCACGGCGAGCAGCTCGTCGTCGTCGCGGATGTTGATCGCGATGATCCCGTCGGCTTTGATCGGCGTGTTGTAGGCCTGGAGCTCGGTCTTCTTGACGGTGCCGTTGCGCGTCGCGAAGACGAGGTAGCTCGTCTCTGTGAAGTCGCGCGTCGAGACGACCGCCTGGATGCGCTCGCCTTCGCGCAGGGGAAGGATGTTAACGAGCGCCCGGCCCTTGGCGGTCCGCTGCGCCTCGGGGAGCTCGTAGACCTTGGAGCGGTAGACCTTGCCGCGGTTGGAGAAGAACAGGAGGTAGTCATGAGATGAGCAGACGAACAGGTGCTCGATGAAGTCGCCGTCCTTCATGTCCATGCCCGTGACGCCGCGCCCGCCGCGCTGCTGCTGGCGATAGGTGGCCAGGGGGAGCGACTTGATGTAGCCGCTCTGCGTGATCGTGATCACCATCTGCTGGTCGGCGATCAGGTCCTCGATGTCGATCTCATCCTCGGAGTGGCTGATCTCCGTCCTCCGCTCATCTCCGAAGCGCTCCCCGATCTCGGTGAGCTCCTCCTTGATCACCGCGAGCACGCGCGTCTCATCGCCGAGGATCGATCGCAGCTCGGCGATGCGCTCTGTTACATCGGCGTGCTCCTGTTTGATGCTGTCCGCCTCCAGCGCGGTCAGCTGCGACAGGCGCAGATCCAGGATCGCCGTCGCCTGGATGGCCGTCAGCTCGAAGCGCTCGATGAGCTGCTCGCGGGCGCTTTCGCGATCACGTGAGCTGCGGATCAGGCTGATGATCTCGTCGAGGTGATCGAGGGCAGTGAGCAGCCCCTCGAGGATGTGGGCGCGGTCCTCCTTTTCGCGCAGCTCGTGCTTCGTCCGCCGCACGATCACTTCACGCTGATGGGCCACGTAGTTGTGGATCACGGCCCGCAGGTCGAGCGTACGGGGGACGTTGTCGACGAGGGCGACCATGTTGACGCCGAAGGTGTTCTGCATCGGCGTGTGCTTGTAGAGCTTGTTGAGCACGACCTTGGGGATCGCGTCGCGCTTGAGCTCGATCACGAGGCGCATGCCGCGCTTGTCGGAGTGGTCCTCGATGTTGGCGATCTCGGTGATGCGTCCGTCTTTGACGAGGTCGGCGATCTTCTGGATCAGGCCGCCGTCGCCGCCCTTCTTGACCTGGAACGGCAGCTCGGTGACGACGATCGCCTCTTTGCCATGGGTGAGGGGCTCGATATGGGCGCGTGCCTGCAGCCGGACGCGCCCGCGGCCGGTTTCGTAGGCGTCGCGGATGCCGGCGTGTCCGAGGATCACGCCGCCCGTTGGGAAGTCCGGGCCGGTGATGTGTTGCATCAGCCCGTCGACGCCGATCGACGGGTCGTCGATGTAGGCGATCGTCGCCGCGATGACCTCCCGCAGATTGTGCGGTGGGATGTTCGTGGCCATACCCACGGCGATGCCCGAGGAGCCGTTGACGAGCAGGTTGGGGAAGCGGGAGGGCAGGACAACCGGTTCCTGCTTTTTGCCGTCGTAGTTCGGCGTGAAGTCGACCGTGTCCATGTCGAGGTCGCGCAGCATCTCGGTCGCGATCCGCGCCAGACGCGCCTCGGTGTATCTCATCGCGGCTGCCGGGTCGTCGTCGATCGAGCCGAAGTTGCCCTGGCCATCGACGAGCTCGTTTCGCATCGAGAACTCCTGTGCCATCCGCACGAGCGTGTCGTAGATGGCCGAGTCGCCGTGAGGGTGGTACTTCCCCATCACCTCGCCGACGATCAGCGCGCACTTGGAGTACGAGCGCGTCGGGCCGAGACCGAGCTCGTTCATCGCGTAGAGCACGCGGCGGTGCACGGGCTTGAGCCCGTCGCGCACGTCGGGCAGCGCCCGCCCGACGATCACCGACATCGCGTAGTCGAGGTAGGCCGTGCGCATCTCCTCCTCGAGCGCGCGCGGTTCGATGTGGCCGCCGCCGATCACGTCAGCAGATGCCATTGCTCACCTCCTCAGACATCGAGGTTCGCTACCGCCCTTGCGTTCTCTTCGATGAATTCGCGGCGCGGCTCGACCTGATCGCCCATCAGCTTCGAGAAGATGCGGTCGGCGGCGACGGCATCCTCGAGCGTCACCTGGGCCAGCACGCGCGTCGACGGCGCCATCGTCGTTTCGCCCAGCTGGTCGGCGTTCATCTCACCGAGCCCCTTGAAGCGCTGCACGTTGGCGCCTTTGCGGGCGACGGTCATCACGGCCTCGTGGAGCGCCTCGAACGAGAGCGCCGTCTCGTGCGCGTCGCCGAGCGAGACCTCGAAGGGGGGCGTGCCAGCGAGCTCGATCAGCTGCTCGTGGACCTTCACCAGCTGGCGGTACTCGGGCGAATCGAACAGCGTCCGCTTGATGCGGTGCGTGCGAGCGAAGCCGGTGCTCGCCTCGACGGCCTTTACGCGGATCTCGATCGGGTCCTCGTCTACCATCGCCGTCCGGTGGGAGTCTCCGTCGACGTCGGCGCGGCTCAGCAGCTTGACGGCATCCTCGGCGCTCTTGACCTGCTCGCCGAGCAGCGAGGACTCCTCGAGGAACTGCACGACGTCATGGCCATGCTGGCCACGCAGGGCCAGCGCCCAACCTTCGTACTGCTTGAGCAGCCGGGTGAAGCGCTGCCAGCGCGCCTCGGTCAGCTTGAACTGCTTTCCGTGCCGGTCGAAGACCAGGATCTTGTCCCACTTCTCGGCGAGCAGGATCTCTTCCAGTTCGGACTCTCTCTCGATGTAGCGCTCACGCGAGCCCTGTTTGAGCTTGTAGAGCGGCGGCTTGGCGATGTAGACGTAGCCTTCCTCGATCAGCTCTTTCATCTCCCTGAACAGGAGCGTGAGCGCGAGCGTCCTGATGTGCGCGCCATCGACATCGGCGTCGGTCATCAGGATCACCTTGTGGTAGCGCGCGTTCTCGATGTTGAACTCGTCGCGAACGCCGGTGCCGATCGCGGTGATCAGCGCCTGGATCTCGACGTTCTGCAGGACCTTGTCGATGCGCGACTTCTCGACGTTCAGGATCTTGCCACGCAGCGGTAGCACCGCCTGCGTGTTGCGGTCCCGGCCCTGCTTGGCCGAGCCGCCGGCGGAGTCGCCCTCGACCACGAACAGCTCGGCCAGGCGTGG
Source organism: Solirubrobacterales bacterium (assembly GCA_025964355.1). Lineage (GTDB taxonomy): Bacteria > Actinomycetota > Thermoleophilia > Solirubrobacterales > Solirubrobacteraceae > Palsa-744. The sequence goes on from JAOPZB010000069.1 coordinate 9,538, forward strand.
GTCCTTGACCGAGCAGTCGGCGAGCTTCCCGGGCAGCGTCGAGTTCTCGAGCGCCGACTTGCGCCTCGTCAGATCGCGCGCCTTGCGGGCGGCCTCCCGGGCGCGCTGCGCCTGGACGGACTTCATGATCACCGCGCGTGCCTCACTAGGGTTCTCCTCGAGGAACTCGCCGAGGCCGGTGTTGACGATCGACTCGACGAAACCAGCCATGCCGGGGTTGCCGAGCTTGGTCTTCGTCTGGCCCTCGAACTGCGGGTCGCGCAGCTTCACCGAGA
>JAOPZB010000076.1 GCA_025964355.1 Solirubrobacterales bacterium
GAAATCCACGCTTCCGTTCACCGGCTTGGATCTGCGCTGGACGATCGCCGTGGGACTGCTCCTGATGGGCGCCGGATTTGCGATAGTCGGGCTGCAGCGTCGCCACCGTCGCGACGGCAGCTGAGCACACGCGAGCGATCGTGGGCGGACGCCGGCCATCGGCCGGCCTTGCCGCCCATGCAGGCCGCGGCGGCCTCGGGCGGCTCGCCAGCCGGGAGTGCAGCGGCCCGAGCTGTCGTCAGGCGCCTGAGCCTCTGTCTCGAACCCGACGCGTGGTGCCCGACCTGCCAACCCGCAGGGGCTTCTCGATGCGGATGAGAGGACTCGAACCTCCACCCAGTTGCCTGGACACGGACCTGAACCGTGCGCGTCTACCAATTCCGCCACATCCGCGTGCTGGTGGGATGCGAAGATAGCGCACCGCGATGGGCGGGTGCGACCAACGGCAGACCGCCGAGTGGCTGCCGGCTCGGGCCGTTTCGCACGAGAGTCGGTGCCCGCGCTTTGCTAGCCTCGGCTCAATCGATCGCGCGCCGCTATCGTCCAGGGGACTAGGACGCCGCCCTCTCATGGCGGAAACCGGGGTTCGAATCCCCGTAGCGGTACTGTCGTAGACGGCGATGCCGGCCCCCGACTCGCCCCGGGGCTTGCAACGGCGGCAGGACCCTGATTGAGATCGTGACGATCAGGAGCCACGTCTCGCCGTCGCAACCGCGCTACCCTCGGTACGTCGGTGCAAGGAGGACTATGGTCGCGCGTGAAAGCATCATCCTCGCCGCGCGGGAAGTGATCGTCCTGATCCTCGTCGTGGCGGTTCTCGTGTGGATCGGATATGAGTTTCTTCGCGACGCGCGGCGCTAGCCGCGGCTCCGCCCGCTACGCAGGCGTGGACTGCGCCGGGTCGGGAGCGGCGTGGTCGTCTCGGGCCACCTGGTCCTCGCGCGCGGTGGCCTCAGGATCTTCGACGGCCCAACGGCCCATGCGAGTCGCTCAATGACCTGCAGAGACGGTCTTCCGTGTTGGTATGCCCGCAAAATGCATCGAGAACCGGGCGTTACATCGCGTCGCTGCCCAGGCCACGCGGCATGGTGAGGTGCAATAGTCGGAGACGCGGCTCGACTTCGCCGGCTCAATCGGTGAATCTCTCCTACGCATTCGGCGTATGCCGACGGATTCCAGAGGCGACGAGAGCTCAGATGCCCCACCATGCAGGTAGCGGCCGGTGAGCAAGCGATGAACACGGACCAGACAGATCTCAGACACCAACCGCGTCGCGCGCACCTTCGACTGCGCCCGGGTCCCGGCGGACTGCCGCGGGGCCAAGTGACCGAGATTCAGCGTAGGCGAATGCTGGCGGCCGCCGTAGAGACCGTCGAGGAGCTCGGCTATGCGCGTCTGACGGTCGCGCAGGTCATCAGTCGCGCCAGGGTCTCGCGCAAGACGTTCTACGACGTCTTCGCCGACCGCGAGGACTGCTTCCTGTCCGCGTTCAAGCAGGCGCTCGACGACGCATCGATGCTCGCCAGAGAGGCATACGAGCGCGAGCCGAGCTGGTGCGAGGGTGTCCGGTCGGGCCTGGCGAGGCTACTGGCCCTGATAGACGCACAGCCGAGTCTCGCCAAGTTGTGCGTGGTCGAGGCGCTTGGGGCAGGCGAGCGGGTGCTGGAGTATCGCGCGCGGACGCTCGGCGAGTTCGCGCGCGTAGTAGACCGTGGCCGCTTCGACGCGAATGCCACCGGCGAACCGCCCGAGGTGACCGCCGAGGGAATCGTTGGCGCGGTCTTCGCGGTACTGCATGCACGCGTCCTGGACGGCTGCAATGAGTCGCTCGCGGATCTACAGGGGCCGTTGATGAGCATGATCGTCCTTCCCTATCTCGGAGCGAGTGCGGCGAGCCGTGAGATGAGGCGCCCCCCACTCGAGATTCGGCCAGACGGGCGCACGCCCGGACCTGACGGGCGCAGCGATCCGCTCGAGGGCCTGAACATGCGCCTCACGTACAGGACGGTGCGAGTGCTGATGGTCATCCGGGAACGCCCCGGAGCGAGCAATCGTGAGATCGCCGAAGGTTCGGGCATCGCCGACCAGGGCCAGATATCCAAGCTTTTGTCCCGGCTCGCGCGACTCGCGCTGATAGAGAACGCCGGTGACGGGCAGGAGCGGGGGGCGTCGAACGCGTGGCACCTGACCGCACGTGGCGAGCGGGTCGAGCGCGCCACGCGGGCACCCTGATCCGGACAGATCGCGTTCGATGCAGAGGCCGCCCCCGCGGCTGAGCCCCACCGTCCCGGCAAGCGTCGCCGGTCGTAGGAGAGCGCGAGGTGCTGCGCTTCCTACTGTGGCGACTGCTGGGTCTGCTCGCCGTGCTCCTAGGAGCTGCGCTGATCGCATGGTTCGTCGGCGGGGGACCCGGGCGCGTGCTGCGCGGAGACGGCGCGCCCTCGCTACACGTCCCAGTTTCGCTTGGCGCAACTCTGGTCTCGGGACTGGCAGAGGCGTCGTGGCCATTGAGTCCCGTCGTTGGCGCTTCTGTCTGGAGACTGCTCCTGCCGGTGCTCTGTTTGCTGTCGGGCTCGGTCTTGTTGGTGCGGTGGCGAGCGAGGTCTGGCCGTAGCTACATACGCATGGCGGTCGAGCCATACCGCACCGACCAAGCCACGGCAGCCGCTCTAGTGACGATGTTCGGCGCCCTGCACAAGCGCCTGCTGCGACGCTGGTGGCGTCGCCTGCTTGCCGGTCAGCCATCCGTCGCGCTGGAGGTGCATCACACGGGTAGCGCCTTATCCGAAGACCAGACGCATGCCGAGGGGCCGGCTCCCGCCTCGGTGTGGCTAGCCGTCGCGTGCCCGCGCGAGTCCAAGCAGATGGTCGAGGCGGCGCTCCGGGCGGCCTACCCCAACTGTCGTGTGCATCCGGCGGTCCGGTCGCTGGGGCCCCCGCCGGTGGTGCTGCGTTTGAAGAAGCGCTTTGACTTCATCAAGCGCGTGAAGGTGATCGACCACTTCGCTCAACAGCGCGAGCCAGCCGTGAACCGATTGATGACCGTCATGGGCGCATGTGGGGAGCCGGCGTTCGTGCAGATCGCCATGACGCCCGCGCCGGCGCTGTTCGAGCGGTTCGCGCGCCACCGCTACAAGCAGCATGAGGCCCATCTGGCGCGGATGCGCAGGGAGCATCTGGTCGCGCGCGACCGTTCGATGGTGGACGACGCTGAGCTGCGTGGCGGCCTCGAGATTCAGCATCGGCCGCTCTTCTTCGCCGATCTTCGCGTGGTCGCTCGCGACCGCCGATCGTGCGAGCGGATAGCGTCCGAGCTGCGGGCGGAGGCTGCCGAGAACAGTCTCGTCGAGCGCGGCACCGCCGTGCGTCACGGCCTGCTCGGTCTCTATGGCCGGCGAGTGCAACGGGGCGAGGGCAATCCGCTTCCCTCAATTCACAAGGGCGTTTTCGCGTCGACGGAGCTTGCCGCACTCTGGCAGCTGCCGTCCATCGACTACGCGACCGTCCCATTCGCGCGTGCGGCGCTGCCGTTGGCGCCGGCGCCCCCCGGCGTCTTGCGGCCGCGCGACGCCGATGGCGCCCTGAGGGACGCCCTCGGGCCGGTCTCGATTCACGTCGCCATGCGCAAGCAGAACACGGCCGTGCCCGGAACGGTCGAGCAGGGAAAGACCAGCTATCTCGTAGCCACCGTCGCGGAGGACCTGCGTCGGGAGCGATGCGCCGTGATCGTGCTCGACCCGAAGGGAGATGCGGCCGAGGCCGCTGTGAGCCTCGTGCCGCCGGCGCGAACGTGCACGCTGCTGGACTTCTCACACCCCACCTGCGGCTTCAACCCGCTCGCCGTCGATGCGCCGGCCGACGTCATCGCCGACTATGTCGTGGGCGCTTTGAAGAATCTGTTCACGGACGCCGACATCCGGGCGTCCTCGGATCGCTACCTGCGCAACGCGATCATCGCAGTGCTCGCATACGACCGCGAGTCGACGCTGTGGGACGCGGCTCGACTGCTGTCGGTGGGGGAGGAGGGCTATGCATACAGGCGTAGCGTCGGCGCACGCGTGCGGACCCTGCCAGAGATCAAGGAGATCTCGGAGTTCTTCACCGCCGAGCTCACGGCACAGCTCGCCGACGCGCGCAGCACCACGACCGCAAAGCTCGACGCACCCGTCAACAAGCTCGCGCGGCTGCTCAACTCGCCATCGATCAAGCGGGTGCTGCTCAACGACGCGCTGCGCGTGGATTTCGATCAGTTGATCGCCGGCGAAGAGGTCCTGGTCGTCAAGGGCGCGCTCGGTGCGATGGGCGCCGGCAACACCTCCGTGCTGATGCAGCTCCTCGTGGGCATGCTCGATGCCTCCCTCGCCCGCCAGCAGGACCTCCGCGGCGCAGAGGCTCGGGTCAGCGTTGCGCTGAAGATCGACGAGGCGCCGCTCGTTCTGAACCGCGGCTTCGCCGAGACGATGGCGTTGAAGCGGTCCGCCGGGCTCGAGACGGTCGCCTGCTGGCAGACCGATGCTCAGTGGGTCGATCGGGAGGTCCGCGACCAGCTCGACGCGCTCTTCGCGCATCGCGTTTATTTCGCGACAGCCTCCGCACGCGACGCGCGAGCCGCCGTCGCCCTCACGATGGCCGAGTTCTCGGACACCGTCCGCCCCGGCATCGAGCACCTATCAGCCCTCGGCCATCCGGACGTGCGCCTGCACCTCCCCAAGCACCACGCAATCGCCAGCTGGACGACCGCCGCCGGACGACAGTCGCCGTTCGTCGCGCAGACGATTCCCCTCCAGGTCGATCGCGACCGCCTCGCGCTGCATGCGGCGCGCCAGATCGAGCGTGGGGGACAGCATCTGGCGGATCTGCGCCAGCCACACTGGGAGCGTAGGAGCCAAGCGGCGGATGGCGGTCTCACAACAGCTCGCCCGCCGGACAGCACTCGAGACCACACGATCACGACGGAGCCCGACGCTCATGTGCTGGAGAAGGGGACTTCGAAACCTCGCGCGCCACGGCTCGCCGCCACCCCTCCGGAAAGCTACCGCGAGCTGTTGGCGCTCGACGGCGCTGCCAGCGCCCGCTGGGCCAAGCGCCCGAGCCCCGCTCAAACGCTCGACGCCGATCCGATGGATGTCGAGATCCTGGAGCTGATAGCGCGGCTGGGATATCTGCTGACCAGCCAGATCCACCGTCGCTTCAACCACGGGCGGGCGGCGACTACGACCCAGCGGCGGCTCAAGCGTCTGTCGGATGCCGGCTTGATACGGCGCCTGCAGTTCCATCGCCGAGATGGGGGAGGTGTCCCGATGTGCTGCTCGCTCACCGGCGACGGCCTGCGGCTTCTGGAATCCAACGATCGTTCGTCCGGCCCCCTCCGATCGGGAACCGAGGCCGCGTTTCCCGAAGCGCGATCCGGGGCTGGCGGCCGGCTGCTGAGACAGGCTCGCCTCGACGTCCATCTCGCCGCCTGGGTCCTTGCGCTCGAGCGTGTCGTCGGGGCGAGATGCGCGACCGTCCGGGGGCGGGAAGAATCCGTCATATCCCCGCCCTCGCGGACGGGCTCCGACGGGCGGCCGCTGCTCTGCGCCGGAGACCTGCGCCTGCCCGGTGGACGGACGCCACACGACTTCCTGCGCACCGACGGCACGGGTGAGACGGCAGAGGTCGAGCGGTTTGAGACGGTCCGCCCTGACGCGATCGTCGCGGTTCGCGGTGCGGCGCCGGGTACGAGCCTCGCGTCGGGCGCCGATACGAGCATGCGTAGGCCGGTCATCCCTACCACCGAAGGAGGCTCCGCGAGCGTCGGCGAGGTGGCATTGGACGTGATCGTCGAGCTCGACGACAGGGTTCCCCGAGCTGGACGCTCGGGCAAGCTCGAGCGCTACGACCACTTCCTGGCGGGATGGTCTGTGCACACGAGGCGCTATGGACGCAGGAGGGAGGCGGTGCCACTCGTCGTGTTCGTCTGCCGTGACCGTCCGCGCGCACGAGACTGCGCGAGAGCCGCCGACTCCATGCTGCGAGCCTGTCGCGCATACGCCGGCGAGTATCCAGTCGATTGGCAGTATCCGGGCAGGGAGCAGATCGTCTTCGCCGCGGAGCGCGACATGCACGAGGGGCTGTTGCACGCCTACGGCGTACCCCGTCTTCCGCCGCAGGTCCGTGTTATCGCTGCCCAAGGCGACCCAGCCGCCGCGGCCGCAGGAGCCGAGCCGCGGGAGATACTTCGCCTGCCTCCGGACGGGGGCCAGGTGTGATCGTGTCCTGTCCAGCTTCGATGGGCCGACGGGAAGCGTGCCGCGCTCATAGCCGGGCGGCGTGACGCCGCCCGGCTATGGAGGAAGCGGAGGCAGGATCTGGCCCGCGCGGGGGACCGCGCGCGTAGGAGTCACGTAACGGCCTACGCGAGGAGAGGCTCGGGCGCTGCGCCTCGATCCGAGCGGCGGCCTGGCGTCTGCGACGGAGAACTCGCCACACGATCGCGCGGAACCTTGCGAAGCGAGCCCGTCTTCGCACCCGCATGCGCTCGGGCAGGACCGCGACCCCGATGACCGGCGGCTGGCCCGAGTTGCCATGCGCCGCCACCGGTGGACGCCCGAGCGGCGGGGCACCCACCGACGCGGCAACGAGCACCGCGATAAATGACGTTTTCCGGCTGAAAAGCATCGGACCTCTTCTTGTGGTGTCCTGATTCAACTGCGGTGGACGTAGCCTGGCAACGCGCTCTGAGCAGACCGTTCGCGTCGCGCGCGGGTTTCCTGGGAGTCGAACCGCTGACGTCATGGTCCCGCAGGCCCCAATCGCCCTCCTCTGCGCGCCACGGCGACTGCGAGGGCGCTGAGTCGAGCGCACGCCGCAGCAGCGCCTGCAGGTGGCGACGTTCATCCGCCGTCAAGCCACTCAAGACTTCGTCTTCCACCTGACGCGCCATTCGCCGGCCCTGCTCGAGGAGCCGCCGACCCTTGGGGGTGATCGCAACCTCGCGGGCCCGCCGATCCCGCAGACACGGCCGGCGCTTGGCCAGGCCGGCGGCTTCGAGGTCGTCGATCGCTCCCGACCGATCTCGCGACGCACCGGTCGTACGCTTGGGCGGATGTCGCGCGCCTCAGAGGACCGCAACCGTCGCATGCTGCGGACGCGCGACGCGATGGACCGCGCGTTCGCACAGCCGCTCGACGTTCCGGCGCTGGCGCGTGTCGCCCATGTCTCGCCAGCCCACTTCAGCCGCCAGTTCCGCGCGACGTTCGGCGAGACACCGCACCGCTACCTGCAGCGCCGTCGGGTTGAGCGTGCGATGGAGCTCCTGCGTGAAACCGACCGTCCCGTGACCGAGGTCTGCTTCGACGTCGGCTTCAACAGCCTGGGCACGTTCAGCCGGACGTTTCGAGCGATCGTCGGCGAGCCGCCGTCGATGTACCGCGCACGTTTCGGGGCCGACGGCGCTGGCTTGCGTGTGCCTGCTTGCTGGGCGATGGCGTGGACGCGCCCGGCGGGTTAGAGAGCAGGTTCGGAGAAGCGGGCGGCGACGCCGCCCTCTAACGTTGCCGGCATGCTCAAGCGAATCAGTCACACATTCATCCACGTTCTCGACCAGGACGAGGCGCTCGACTTCTACGTCGGCAAGCTCGGGATGGTCGTACACACCGACGCCGATCTGGGCGTCATGCGCTTTCTGACGGTGAACTTTCCGGACCAGCCCGACGTCGAGCTGGTCCTGATGGCCCCCGGTCCGCCCGCCTACGACGACACGACCGCCGCGCAAATCCGCGAGCTAGTCACAAAGGGGGCAGCCAGCGGCGGCATGATCTTCGAGACCGACGACTGCCGCGGCACCTACGAGAGCCTGCGGGCAGCGGGCGTCGAGTTCACGCAAGAGCCGACGGAGCGCTTCTACGGGACCGACTGCGCGTTGCGCGACCCCTTCGGGAACCCGCTCCGCTTCACACAGCCTCCGGATGGCCCAATCGTCGTGCCGTCCGCCGAGGCAACTGCAGACGCAACCTGACTAGCGCCGCCGATGACCTGCAGCTTGGGTTGGCGGGTCACGAGCGTCGGGACGGGGGCCACCCACCTCGGCGTGGTTTGACGTGGTCGCCGACCGTAGAATCGTCGAATGCAGCCGCCGCCGACTGAGTACGTGGAGCGGGATGGAGTCTCCATCGCATTTCAGGTGTTGGGGGACGGCCCCGTGGACCTGCTCCTGTCACCCGGCTTCATCTCCCACCTCGATCTGGCCTGGACGGACCCCGGGACCTCGCGGCTGCTCGGCCGGCTGGCCTCGTTCGCGCGGCTGATCCTCTACGACAAGCCGGGTACCGGCCTGTCGGATCCGGTTCCCAACCTCCCGACTCTGGAGGAGCGGGGGGCAGACATCGAGGCGGTCCTCGATGCCGCGGGCTCCACACGGACGGTGCTGTTCGGCGTCTCCGAGGGCGGCCCCACGTCGGTCCTGCTCGCCGCCACGCGGCCGGAGCGGATCAGCTCTCTCATTCTCTACGGGACGTTCGCCGTCATGCCACAGGCGGCGCCCGAGGCCTATACGCCCGAGGTGACCGAACGCACGGAGGCCGAGGCCAACCAGGTACGGGACGCCATCAAGCACTGGGGTGACGGCGTTAGGTTGGCGCGGGTCTTCGCCCCCAGCCTCGGCGAGCGTCAGATGCGCATCTGGGGCACTTTCGCCAGGGCGGCCGCGAGCCCACGGATGGCGCAAGCGCTTGTCCGCACCGTCATGAAGATCGACGTGCGCGACGTGCTGTCCTCGGTGCACGTGCCGACGCTCGTCCTGCATCTCGACGGCGATCGCGCAATACCGCTCGAGGCCGGCGAACTGCTCGCGGCCGGTATCCCGGGCGCGCGCTTCATGAAGTTTCCTGGAACCGACCACGTCTTCTGGCTCGGCCAGATGAGGGCGATGGCAGATGAGATCGTCGATCAGATCGAGCAGTTCGTCACCGGCGCCGTCGCGCCCGCCGCCCCGGACCGGGTTCTGTCCAGCGTGCTGTTCACCGACATCGTGGCGTCGACGACGCGCGCCGCTGAGCTCGGCGACAGCGCCTGGCGTGAGGTGCTCGCGCGCCACGACGCGCTGGTCGACCGCACGGTCGCGGAACACGGCGGGCGCGTCGTCAAGCACATCGGCGACGGAGCGCTGTCCGCTTTCGACGGGCCCGCGATGGCAATGCGATGCGCCGAGGCGCTGCGTGACGGCGTGGCGGACATCGGCATCGAGCTTCGCAGCGGCATCCACACCGGCGAGTGTGAGGCCATCGGGGATGACCTCGGCGGGCTGGCTGTCCACATCGGCGCTCGCGTCAGCTCGCTTGCCGGCCCCGGCGAGATCGTCGTGTCCTCCACCGTCAAGGAGCTCGTGGTCGGCTCGGACATGCAGTTCTCCGACCGCGGCGAGCACGAGCTCAAGGGTGTCCCGGGCACGTGGCGCCTGTACTGCCTGGGAGAGGAGCGAACGCCGCGGGTCGAGCTCGACGGCGCTGCGCCGTACATGCGCCGCTCGGACCGGGTTGCAGTCACGCTCGCGCGCCGGATGCCGCGGACGATGCGCCTCGCCGGGCAGCTCGCCAGCCGCGGCGCCTCCCCGGCATAGACGTCTGTACGAGTTCAACCGGCGTGGCGGCCCCGCGGCCTGCGCGTCTGTTTGCGGCCCCCTGATCGCGGGTAAGCGGCCCGCTGGCCCAGACGACTTCCAGAGGAGGACCAACGTGTTGGCTCGCTGCTTCCCATTGACGCACGCTCGTTCGCTGATCGCCATTTTCGCGGGGCTGTCGCTGTTTGGCGCGGCCGCATGTGGGATCAGCGCCGGGCGCGCCTCCGCCGAAACGGTGGGCAACTTCTCATTTGGAGAGCTCGCGTCCGGCACGGTCGGCAGCACGGGGTGCGGCGCGAACAACGCCGGTGAGCCCGCGATCCACGTCTCGCGCGCGAACAACGTGTTCGCGGGGTCCGAGAACGGCCTCGGAGGCGGAAGCGAACTGTGGCGTGGCCTCGGCGCGCTTGGAGGCGCCGGCGCGTCAGGCTGCGGGCTGGAATACCGCGGGCAGCCCAACGCGGTGTCCGGCGTCGGCGCCTCCGGCGGCGATATCGACGTTGCCATCGCGAGCGCCCCCAACGCCGCCGGAAACTACAACCTGTATGTCTCGAGCCTCAACCTGGCCTCGGTGAACGTGGCGACCTCCACCGACAACGGCACGACCTTTAGCCAGACGCCGGTCCAAGCCGGTCTGCCAGTCGACGATCGAGAGTGGATCGCGGCGTTCGGCGCGCAAACCTCGCTTCTGACCTATCACGACGTCGCGACGAACAACATCGACGTGCTGCGCTCCGACAATGGCGGCACGGTCTACACGCAGATCGCGACGGCGATCCCGTCGGGTGACTACAAGGAAGCGAACAACGAGCTCGGAAACATCGTCATCGACCATCGCAACCTGCCCGACCAGAGCGGGAACTTCTATGCCTACCAGTCGTTCGTGGCTCCCTCGAAACCAGGGGGCTCGCACTACAACGAGGCCTTCCTCGCCGTGTCCCCCGACGGCGGCCACACCTGGACCGACCGGCCGATCCCCTGCAGCGTGGCGTCCGCCTCGACCGACCTCGACCACAACTTCCCGAACGTTTCCGTCGACCCGGCGGGCAACGTCTGGTACGCGTGGTCGAGCAACCGCAGCATCCGGACCGCGAAGTCGACCGACCGTGGCAAGACCTGGACGTGCTCCGGATCTGTGAGCACCGGCTCGGCGCAGGCGATATTCCCCTGGCTGGCCGCCACCTCCGCCGGTGTCGATCTCGTCTACTACGGCGCGCCGACCAGCAAGAACCAAACGTTCTATGTCAACTTCGTCCAGAACGTCGCCGGCACCCCGACCGGCTGGGGCGCGCCCCAGAGGCTCATGCCCGTACACAAGGGCGCGGTCTGCGAGGAAGGCGTCACCTGCACGACGGGCCGTCAGCTGTTCGACGACTTCGGCGTGGACACCGACAGCGCCGGCTGGGCGCACATCGCCTACTCACACGACAGCCCCGCCCTCGGCGGGTCCGGCACCTACACCGGCTATGCCGTCCAGACCGGCGGCACAGCGGCGGGACAGCCAAACAACTAAGCGCTCATGCCGTCATAGCGGCGTCTGCAGGGTCACACCCAGCAGCGCCTGGGATCTGCGAACGACGGACGCGCCACCAAGCAGCGGAGTCCACGCGTGCCCAAGGATCGTTAGTGCCATGGGGTCGCAGGCCGTGGTGGGCTCGCGCGCCCACCCCGGCTCAGTGGCCTGCGCGAGCAGCGGGCCGCCTTGCGTCGCCCGGAAATTGAATGTGACAAAGGGGCCGTCACCTGGAAAGGCCGGGCAGGAGATGGCTCCCGGCTGCACCGTCGCCAGGCCGTTGATCATGGCCGCGATCTTCGAGACCTTGGCCGTGTCGGCGACGGTCATCGACAGCGACGGAGGGTTGCTCCTGCGGCCGACAGTCACGTCGAGCACGCGTGCCGAGGAGGGGATCTGCTCGCCCGCCGGCCGCGGGATGACCCAGACGTCCTGCGCGTCGGCACGCACTCCCGTTGAGCCGTGAGGCAGCCGGACGAACTGCACGACCAGCGCGCGTTCGGACAGCGCCCCGCCGATCGGTCGCCACTTGAACCTCACGAACCATGAAGTCGTGATCCCGCGGAGGCTCGTGCTACCAGACAGCTCGCTGAGCGCCCCGGCCGGACGGTGGGCGCGGACGAACGCCAGCACGTCTTGCGCCCGGCGTGGAACAACCCACCATGCGTGCTGATCGACGATGTTGGGCGTCGCGGCGCCCGGGTCCCCGTGAGCCAGCGCCGGGCCGCCTCCCCGCGGCTCCCGTTGCGAGCTTCTCGTGCCCGGCGGGAGTACGAGCCGGCCGAGTAGACGATGGCTATCGCTGACGCCAATGCGCCGATTGGCAGCCTCGCTGAGGCCGGCCGTGGCGCGGGTTGCACCGCTGTCGAGCGCCGTGGCCAGACTCCAGACGAGCACCAGGATCACCACCAGCGCCGAGACAGCGATGAGTCTTACCGATGTCAACCGGGCGAGCACGACAGCAACGCTACAGGCCGTGGCCCTTGCTCACGCCGTAGCTGGCGAGCTCCGGGCGAACGGCACGACGACGACGCTTGTCGGGCTGCCTCTAGCTCGACGCCGACTCGCTACGGACGAGCTCAGCGACGTTGGGCGTCGCACGGTCCACTGCTGCACTCCGGCGCGAGCTGGGCGATCACCTGGCCCCTCGATGTCGTGTGCGGCGTGGCTCGTGCGGGTTCGCCTTGCGGGGGTCGACCTGCGGGTCCACCTCGTGGTGAGGTTCGCTCGTGCTCGTGCCGCCGGTAGCGGTATGCACGTCGCCGAAATCCATCTCGTCGGCGTCAGCAGCCGGGTCGCGCGGGTCGGGTCGCGTGTCGTACGGGTCCGGCCACTCGCTCGGATCGGGATCCGAGGCGGGCTGGTTGAGCGATTCATGCACGTCTCGCTGCCGTGGAGACTCGTTGTCGGGCATGCCTGCTCCTCGATCGATTCGTAATCCGCTTTCCTACCAACGTAGTACGAAGTCGTGGCTAAGCCCCGCTTTCCAAGCGTTCTCGATATCCAGCGATAGTTGCGCACGCAACCATCGCACGATAGGCTGCTGGTATGGAACTCGGGCTTGCCACCTTCGCGGACCTTGCCAGCGGAATTACCCCGGCGCAGCGCATGCGGGACCTGATGGAGGAGGCCGAGCTCGCCGACCAGCTCGGGTTGGACG
>JAOPZB010000095.1 GCA_025964355.1 Solirubrobacterales bacterium
GGCTCCCGCGCGGCCCCGGGCGGCGGGGCGGCCGGGTTTCCCCTCGGCGGCCGCGCGGGCGGCGGCGCAGGCACCACCGTGACAGGCGGTGAAGTGTCTTACGTTCGCGGCAGCACGCTCTATGTGACCGACAGCCAGGGCACCACGAAGAAGGTCAGCACCTCGGCGGCCTCGAGGCTGACGAGGAGCGTCTCGACCAACGTTGGTGGCATCCATCCCGGCGAAACCGTCGTCGTTCAAGGCAGTCCGGGCAGCGGCGGCAGCATCGCGGCCAGCTCCGTCGCGATCAGCGCCGGCGGCTCCGGCAGTGCCGCCGGCGGGAGCAGCACGCCGACCACTGGCAAAGGCGGCTCGGCCGCCCCACAGAAGGCGCTGTTCGGTGAATAGCAAATTGATGAAGACGAAAAGGAGACAAGAAGTGCCAACAGATCCGAACGCACATCCGAACCGTCAGCCGCGCATCGAGCGCCGTCACGCCTTCGCCGGCGCGCTGCTGGCGGTCCTGCTGTCGCTGACGGTCGTGGCATGCGGCTCGTCGAGCAGCGCCAGCTCCAAAGGCACGAGCACGAGCGCGTCTGCCGGGAAAGCGGGCGCGCGCAACCCACAGCGCTTCGCAGCGCTGAGGTCGTGCCTTGCGAAACAGGGCATCACGCTGCCCACGCCGCCGGCCGGGCGCCGTCCGCCGTCGCAAGGCGGCCCCGCGGTGCCCGGAGGACGCCCGTTCGGCGGTGCGGGAGGGCCTCAGCTTCCCAGCGGCGTGAGCCGCACTCAGTATCAGGCCGCCCTGAAAAAATGTGGCGCCGGCAACGGCCCCGGCGGCAACCGGTTCAACGGCGCGGGCTCGAAGGCGGCGCTCACCAGGTTCGCCGCTTGCATGCGCGAAAACGGCGTGAACCTGCCGGCGCCAAACACCTCCGGCAGCGGTCCCGTGTTCAACACGAAAGGCATCAACGTCAAAAGCTCAGCCTTCACCGCTGCGGAGGCGAAGTGCCGGAGCGCCCTGCCTGGAGGGAGCGGGGCCGGGGGAGGCAGTTCTTAGCCTCCTCTTAGCTTCTGCTTAGCCGCGACAGCGCTCTGGGCGTCACGCTGATGCGAGCGCGCGGCCCGGTGGTGCGGACGCCCAGCCGCGGGCGGACGAAGATCATGGCCGAGCGAGCGCAAATACTGGTGGTTGAGGACGAGCCGGCGGTGCAGAAGGCCCTGGCTCGAGCGCTGGCGCTCGAACGCTACGAGGTTGAGCGCGCAATGGACGGCCGCGAGGCGCTTCAGCGGCTTGGAGGCGACTCCTATGAAGCCGTGATCCTCGACATCGCGCTGCCGCATGTCGATGGCCTGGAGGTCTGCCGGCGGCTGCGTGCCGCCGGCGACAGGACGCCCGTCCTGATGCTGACCGCCCGCGGCGAGATCGATGACCGTGTCGCCGGCCTTGACGCGGGCGCAGACGACTACCTGGTCAAGCCGTTCGCGCTGCGGGAGCTGCTCGCGCGGGTGCGCGCACTGCTCAGGCGGGGCGGCGACGTAGACGGAGGCGACAATCAGCTCACCTTCGAGGACCTGAGAATGGACATGTCGGCGCACGAGGTGTGGCGGGGCGACAGGCGCCTGGAGCTGACGCGCACTGAGTTCCTGCTGCTGGAGATGTTCATGAGTCACCCGCGGCACGTGCTCACCCGCTCGGCGATCTTCGAGCAGGTGTGGGGATACGACTTCGGTTCGAGCTCGAACTCCCTCGGCGTCTACATCGGCTATCTGCGGCGCAAGACCGAGCTCGGCGGCGAGCCCCGCCTCGTGCACACGGTACGTGGTGTCGGCTACGTGCTGCGAGCCGAGCGATGAGCTTCCGCCGCCGGATCGCGATCGCATCCGCGTCCGCGGTTGCGGTTGCAGTGCTGCTTGCGTCGCTGCTCGTGTACCTGCTGACCTCGCAGCAGCTGCGCAGCCAGGTCGACTCCCAGCTGCGAAGCCGTGGCCGAAACGCCCAGCAGGTGCTGCGCTTCCTCGGCGCCGCACAGCCCCAGCGGGTTGGGCTTGCGGCGCGGTCTGTGCCGCAGGGACCCGCCGAGCTCCCGGCGCCGGCTGGGGGCGCCGTGACCAGCCGCGGGACGCCCCGCCTGGAGCCGTTCAGCCTCTCCGGCAAGCTCCCGCCAAACCCGGGGCAGGTGCGGGGCTACCAGCAGGTCCTCACCTCGGATGGCTCGATCGTCGCCCGCTCGGCCCCCGGTGTCACGCTCCCGATCGATGCCCGGACACGGCGGCTTTCGAAGGCCGGCGGCGCCTCGTTCTTCCGCGACGCCCAGGTGCATGGCATCCACCTGCGCTTGCTCGCCGAGCCGCTGAGCGGCGGGCGAGTGCTCCAGCTGGCGCAGCCGCTCACCGAAGTCGACAGCCTGCTGGGACGCCTGCGCCTGATCCTCCTCCTGCTCGGTGCCGGCGGCATCGCGCTGGCTGCACTGCTGGGACGCATCGTCGCCGGAGCCGCTGTGCGACCGTTGAAGCGCCTGACGGAGACCACCGAGCACGTCGCCGTCACGCAGGATCTCAGCCAGCGCATCGAGCCCGCCGGCGTCGACGAGCTCGGCCGGCTGGCCGGCAGCTTCAACGCCATGCTCGATGCGCTGGAGGGATCGATGAGCGCGCTCGACGCCTCCGTCCATGCCCAGCGCCAACTCGTGGCCGACGCCTCGCACGAGCTGCGCACGCCCGTCACGAGCCTGCGCACGAACATCGAGATCCTGCAACGGCAGGGAGGCGAGGTTGATCCGCAGGAACGGGCGAGGCTACTTGCCGACATCGTCGAGCAGATCGAGGAGCTGACGCTCCTCGTCAACGACCTGATCGACCTGGCCCGGGGCGAGGAGCCGCGCCTCGACACCGAGGAGCTACGTCTCGATCTGCTCGTCCACGAGGTCGCCGCGCGCGCGCGGCGCAGATCCACCGATAGTCGCCTGAGCCTCGAGCTCGAGCCCACGATCGTCAAGGGCGTGCCAGACAGACTCGAGCGGGCCGTCGGCAACCTGATCGACAACGCCATCAAGTACGGCCACAAGGGCGCGCCGCTGGAGGTGGGCCTGCGGGCGGGCGAGTTGACGGTCCGCGATCACGGTCCCGGCATCTCGAGCGTGGACCTGCCTCATATCTTCGACCGCTTCTACCGCGGCGCGGACGCCCGCGGCCGACCCGGCTCGGGGCTGGGACTGGCGATCGTGCGCCAGGTCGCCGGCCAGCACGGCGGCACCATCGTCGCTGAGCAGGCGGCCGGCGGCGGCACGTTGATGCGGTTGCGGTTGCCCTACGAGGCGCCGCCGGCGCCCAACGACCGACACATCGGGGCCGGGCACGAGCTCGTCTCGGCGACCGCAGGCAAGCCCTGACCGAGGCCGCGACCGTCCCGCATCAGCTCGTGGGTCGAACCTCCGGGCCGCAGAGCCTTTCGCTGAGCTCCCGCAGCCGACGGCGTGCGTCAGGGTCGCGGGCCTGCGGGTGGGGCTCGGCGGCCCTCTGTCCGTCGAAATAGCGCCCGGTCACCCCCTCGAGCTGCGGATCGCCGATGAGCCGCACGGTGGCCTGCACGCCCTCGTCCAGCGAGCTGATCGGGTGAACGCCGGCGGCGCGGACCATCTTCGTCGGCATGTAGGTGGCGGGATGCAGGCATGTGGCGGTGACGCCGCGGGTGCGCAGCTCATCGGCGAGATCGACGGTGAACATGATCTGGGCGAGCTTGCTCTGGCAGTAGGCCTGGACGCCGTCGTAGCGGTGCTCGAGCATGACGTCGTCGAAGTCGATCGGCGCCTGCCCGGCCGAGCTCACGTTGACCACGCGCGCGGGCGCCGAGCGCTCGAGCAGCGCCAGCAGCATCCTCGTCAGCAGGTAGCCGGCGAGGTAGTTGACGGCGAAGCGCAGCTCGTACCCGTCCGCGCTCTCCATCCGGCGACCGTCGCCGGGCAGCGTCGTGCCGATGCCGGCGTTGTTGACGAGCACGTCGAGCCGATCGTTCTCGCGGGATACCTGCTGCGCCAGGCGCCGCACCTGTTCAAGCGACGCGAAGTCGGCGAGGAGCAGATGCAGGTCGTCGTTAGCGCTCTTGTCCCGGATCTCCGCGATCGTCTCCTCGCCGCGCCCCTGATCGCGTGCGTGGAGGAGCAGGGTCGCGCCGGCCGCGGCGAGCTCGCCGGCGAGGGCACGCCCGAGGCCGTCGGTGGCCCCCGTGATCAGGATCGTCTGGTGCTCAACCCGCGGCATGCCCGTACTGAGCGGCCGGCTGCGTTGCTCAGCCCTCGTCGACAAGCACGCGTCCGACGCTGTCCGCGACGCACGCCGGCTTCTCGCCGCCCTCGATCTCGACGGTGAAGCGCGTCACCACCTGGTACCAGCCTCCCCCGACCTCCGAGACGTCCACGATCTGCGAATAGCAGCGCACACGCGCTCCGACGATCACCGGCGCCGGAAAGCGGACCTTGTTCCAGCCGTAGTTCACGCCGAGCCTGAAGCCGCTCCACTCTGCGAGATCCCTTCGCATGCCGTCGATCAGCGAGAGCGTGAGGTTCCCGTGGGCCACGGTCGTCCCGAACGGGCTCTCGAGCTTGGCACGCTCGACGTCGACGTGGATCCACTGGTCATCGCCGACCAGATCGGCGAAGCGGTTGACCATCTCCTGCGTGACCTCGAGCCACTGGCTGGGTCCGACCACCTGATCCTTCAGCGCACGGACGTCCTCGATGCCGTGGGCGACAGCCTTCGGCATGCTTGGGCTGACAGCCATCTCGTCTCCTTTCGACCGGACGATCGGCATGCTAGTCGGTGGAGGGTCGTCCGTGCGCGAGTGGCGCGGCCTCGCGCGGGCGGGTCGTCCGCGTGGCTGGCCGATGAGTTGTGCCATCCGCTCCGGTCTCATGGGCAAGCGAACGAAATGGAGAACTGATGGGAAAGCTGGTCGTAACCGAGTTCATCACGTTGGACGGAGTGATCGAGGATCCGGGAGGCGCCGAGGACTTTGAGCACGGCGGCTGGTCGTTCAAGTTCGATCGGGGCCCGGAGGGTGACAAGTTCAAGCTTGACGAGCTGATGGCCTCCGACGCGCAGCTGCTCGGGCGGGTCACCTACCAGGGCTTCGCGAAGGCGTGGCCTTCCATGGGCGACAACCCCTTCGGGGGCAGGATGAACGACATGCCGAAGTACGTCGTCTCGACGACGCTCGGCGACGAGGACGCCGGCTGGCAGAACTCCACGGTGATCCGCGGCGACCTCGCCTCCGAAGTCTCCGAGGTCAAGCAGGGGGTGGCCGGCGACGTTCTCGTGGCGGGCAGCGCTCAGCTGGCGCGAGGTCTGGCGGAGCAGGATCTCGTCGACGAGTACCGGCTGATGGTGTTCCCGCTGGTGCTCGGCGGCGGCAAGCGTCTCTTCACCGACGGGTTCCCCCGTCGCGTGCTGCGGCTGACAGACTCGACGCCCGTCGGCCCGGATGGGGTCTTGGTCCTCACATACGAGCCTGTGCGATAGGTCGGGCGCGGTGGCGCAGCGTCCGCACCGATCAGCCTCCACTCTGCGCCGGTGTCTGGTGGCGGGCGAGCGCCCTGTCGTAGTTGAGGCGCATCAGGGCGATCACGTCGATGTCGAGAACCCCTCGCCGGTGCCCGACCGGCCATCGCCGTCCTCGCGCTGCTCGTCATGACGGAGCGAATCGTTGAGCGCCCGTTCGGCCTCGGCCAGCCCTACCTCTCCTGCAGCACGGACAACACGTTGCCGGCCGGATCCTTGAACCAGGCGATATAGGGGCCGCCGCCGCGAAAGACGCCTTTCTCGTCCTGCTCGAAGCCGTCATAACGCTCGCAGCGCACGCCCCGCCCGGCCAGCTCCTCGACGGCTGCGTCGATGTCGTCGACCGGGAAGTTGAGGATCGTGTAGCTCGCGGGAGCGTGGTCGGGCTTGGGATAGACGAGCGTGTCGCGGTCACCTGCAATGTGCAGGGTCAGCAGGCCATGGTCCTCGGAGGTCTTCAGGCCAAGCGTCTGGCCGTAGAAGTCCCTGGCCTCGTCCAGATCGCTCACTGCAAAGCCGCTGAAGGCCTTTGTGTTCTCAAACATGGGCGTTCCTCTCTCAGGGGGGTGACGTCTGCGTACTGAAACTAGGACGCGCCGGCACGGCGATAGTCATCGAGGCCCGGATCGGTCAGGACGGCCGTCCACGCGGTGAGGCCAGGATGCCCGACCGTAGCTCCGGGTGGCGTTAGGCTAGGGACAGATGCAGGTTGCGATCGCCGGAGCTCATGGAAAGATCGCGATGAGGCTGACCAGGCGGCTCATCGCACGCGGCGTGGCGGTCATCGGGTTGATTCGCAATCCCGCCCATGCCGAGGACATCCGTGCGATCGGCGCTCAGCCCGTCGTCTGCGACCTCGAGCGCGCCTCGGTGGCGGACATCTCCGCCGCCATCACCGGGTCGAGCGCCGCTGTTTTCGCCGCTGGGGCAGGACCCGGCAGCGGGGCCGAGCGCAAGCTGACGACTGACCGTGATGGGGCCATCAAGCTGCTGGCGGCCTGCGCGTCGGCCGACGTGGGGCGCTATCTCATCATCAGCTCGATCGGCGCCGAGAACCCGCCGGACCGGGACGACGTCTTCGGCGTCTATCTCCGCGCCAAGGCCGAAGCGGACGCGGCCGTCGAGGCGAGCGACCGCGACTGGACGATCGTCCGGCCGGGTCGACTCACCGACGACCCGGGGCGCGGTCGTGTCCGGGTCGATGTCGAGCCCTTCCACGGCGAGGTGCCGCGCGACGATGTTGCGGCCGTCCTGGACGCGCTGCTGCAGCGGCCGCGCGCCAGCCAGGTGACTCTCTACGTGAACGCCGGCGAGCACCCGGTCGAGGACGCTCTTGACGCGCTACTCGGCAAACAGACGAGCTGAGGTTCACGGCGCGCATTTGAGGTATTGACGGCGACCTCTCGTGCCGGTTAGGTTTGCCCGACAGCGCCTGCGAGCCGGGGGAGAGGGTTGCGGCATGCGCGGGTGAAATCCATAAAGCGAGAGGGAGAGGGATGGGAAACCGGAACCGGATCGTCGGTTTGGTAGTGCTGTGCTTGGGCGTGCTCACGCCCGTCGCGGCCGCGTCGGCCCTGCCGTCATATGTCGCGCTGGGTGACTCGTACTCGTCGGGCGTGGGGACGCGCGTGTTCTACTCGGAATCAGGGAGCTGCAAGCGAAGCCCGGAAGCGTTCGGCCCGAAAGTCGCGGCGCAGCGGGGCTACGCACTGAGCTTCCAGGCGTGCAGTGGCGCCAAGACGACAGACGTGAACAACAACCAGCTCGGCACGCTCACGAGCACCACGAGCCTGGTGACGATCACGATCGGCGGCAACGACGCCGGCTTCAGCAACGTGATCATCAACTGCGCGCTCTACTACTTCACCTGCGGGGGCGCGATCAACGAAGCGAACAACTTCATCGCGACGAAACTGGCGGGGTTGCTCGACACGACCTACAACAACATCCGCTCGCGAGCGACTGCGGCTCACGTCGTGGTGCTCGGTTATCCCCATCTCTTCACCTCGACGGGGGCGACGTGCAACGTCAACTTCCTGACGTCGTCAAACGAGAAGAAACTAAACGAAACAGGTGACAAACTCGACGGCGTGGTGAAAGCGCGCGCCGAAGCCCACGGCTTCACGTTCGTGGATGACCGCAGCGCCTTCCTGGCGCACGAGGTGTGCTCGTCGGAAGAGTGGCTCAACGGGCAGTCGAACCCGCTCGAAGAAAGCTACCACCCGAACGTCAAAGGCCAGAAAGAGTTCACCTCGGAAGTCGAGGCTGTTCTGCCGTAGCGCTCTGAGTCGTCGCGCCTGCCCGCGGACGTACACCGCGGGCAGGCAGGCGGCTTGACACACACGGCTGCGTCAGTCGCGCTGCCCTGCCTGCGCCGCCCGGTCGGCTGCGGTCGTCGGGCGTCGATAGGGCGACGTTGCGCTGTAGCGCCGCGATATCCGCGCCTTGCGGGTCAGCCCGCGCAGCCCCTCCAGCGAACGACCGGCTCCCTCGGCCACGCAGGTCAGGGGTGAGTCCACCAGTCGCGCGGGCATTCCCGTTTGCTGGCTCAGCCGTTCAGGGAAGCCCGCCAGCAGCGAGCTTCCGCCGGCCAGCAGGATGCCGGTGTCGGCCACGTCGCCGGAGAGCTCCGGCGGCGTCTGCTCCAGCGCGGCTCGCACCGTGTCGACGATGGCCTGCACAGCCTCGTGCAGCGCCTCTCGCACCTCGTCGCTGCTGACCTCCAGCGCGCGCGGGAGGCCGGACACGGCGTCGCGGCCGCGCACCTCGCCCACCTGCGTGGCCTGCGGAGCCGCCGAGCCGATCTCGACCTTCAGCGCCTCGGCGGTGGGCTGGCCGACGATCAGCCCGCGACTGCGACGCAGCCAGGAGATGATGGCGTCGTCGAAGTCGTACCCGGCGATACGCAGGGAGCGCTGCACGACCATCGCGCCCATCGAGATGATCGCGACCTCACTGGTGCCACCGCCGATGTCGACGACCATCCGCCCGGTCGGCGCCGAGATGTCCAGGCCGGCGCCGACTGCCGCAGCGATGGGCTCGTCGATCAGGTGCACCTCCAATGCGCCGGCCGACAGGCACGCCTCCTGCACAGCGCTCAACTCGACCTCCGTGAGCCCCGAGGGAACGCACATGACCACGCGTGGATGCGTCAGGCGGCCACGGTGCACGCGCGTGATGAACTGGCGCAGCATTTCCTCGGTCACCTCGAGATCGGCGATCACGCCGTGGCGCAGCGGGCGACTCGCCGTGATGGTGGCCGGGGTGCGCCCGATCATCCTCTTGGCCTCATCACCGACGGCGAGTACGCGGCCGCTCCCGGTGTGCTGGGCGACCACTGACGGCTCCGAGACCGCTATTCCGTGCCCCCTGACGTACACCAGCGTGTTGGCGGTGCCAAGATCGATCGCGAGGTCGCTTCCCCCGCCGAGGCGCAGATGCCGTGAGAAGACCATCGCCGGCAAACGCTAACGATGAACGTCGTAGGATTGTCGCGTGGAGGGTTCGACGACGATTGCGGTGGGTCAGGCCTTCGGCGACCTCGAGCGCCATCGGCGGGAGCTGACCGCCTATTGCTACCGCATGCTCGGCTCCCCGTTCGAGGCCGAGGACGCCGTCCAGGACACGCTTCTGCGCGCCTGGCGCGCGCTCGACCGCTTCGAGGGCCGCGCGTCTCTGCGCTCGTGGCTGTACCGGATCGCAACCAACGTCTGTCTCGACATGCTGACCGGCAGGGACCGCCGCGCCCGCCCGATGGACCTCGGACCGGCGCGCTCACCCGACGGGCCGGTCGGCGAGATCCTGCCGGAGGTGACGTGGATCGAGCCTGTTCCCGACGGCAAGGTCGTCTCCGACGGCGACCCCGCCCAGGTGGCGGAGTCCCGGGACACGATCCGCCTCGCGTTCGTCGCGGCGCTGCAACATCTCCCGCCGCGCCAGCGTGCCGTGCTGATTCTCTGCGAGGTTCTGCAGTGGCGGGCCTCGGAGGTCGCGCAGCTTCTGGAGACGAGCGTGGCGGCCGTCAACAGCGCGCTGCAGCGCGCCCGAGCGACGCTCGACGCCGTCGACGTCTCCGGCGCCGGCGGGGAACTGGGTGAGCACGATCGCGAGCTCCTGGTCCGTTACGTCGACGCATTTCAGCGCTATGACATGGACGCGCTCACGGCTCTCATCCACGAGGACGCCACGCAGTCGATGCCGCCATACGAGCTCTGGCTCCGCGGTCGTGAGGACATCTTGGGCTGGTGGCTGGGTCCCGGCGCCGGGTGCCGCGGCTCGCGTGTGATCCCGGCGACGACGGCCAATGGCGCGCCCGCCTTCGGGCAATACAAGCCCAGCGAGTCCGGTTCCGGCTACGACCCGTGGGCGCTGCAGGTGCTCGAGATCGCGCAGGGGCGGATCGTCGAGTTCACGTTCTTCCTGGGCACGGACACGATCTTCCCGCTGTTTGGGCTGCCTGCGCATCTCGACGGCTAGGTCAGCTCTTGGGCCGAGGGCCGGGCCGGGCGGCTGTCGCCGAGCACGTCCGCGAGTCCGATGAACGCGACGAGCTCCCGCAGCTCTGCGGACGCACCGCGCAGCTCCAGACGGCACCCCCGGCGGCGTGCGGCCAGCGCGAGGCGTGCCAGTGCGTCAACGGCGACGGCGTCGGCCGCTAGGTCAGAGACCTCACAGCGCAGCAGCTGCACCCCGTCTGCCGCTAGCAGACGACAGGTGTGCGCGAACAGCTGCGGCAGGTCGGACCGCGAGAGCGGGCCGGTGATAGCCAGCGTGACCGTCGGCGTCGGGCAGGGACCCATCGGCCGACCGCTGTTCGTCGTCGGTCTGCTCTCCTCCGTCATCGGGCTCTAATGCAGACGCCGAGCGGCCCCCAAAGTCATCGCGGCCGTATCTGCGCCTGCCTCGGTGCGGCGCCGCGACGGTCACTTCAGGGCATACCTCCGTGCCCGGAGCGCCTGGCTGTCACCCGGGAAGCTTGCGCCTCTGGGGATGAACGGTCTCGCCCCTGGCCAGCATCGCAACGAACCGAGCGATGCGCCGGGCGCGGGTATCGCTGCGCTTGGCCGTGTCGATCCGGTAGAGCACCGCGTACCTGTTCTGGCTCGTGAGGATCTCGAACATCGCCTGCGCCCTCGGCTCCGCGGCCAGTGCCGCCGCGAGGTCGGGAGGCACCCTGATGGTTCTTGACCCGTGGTAGGCGGACTCCCACCTGCCGTCCGCCCTGGCCTGCTCCACCGCGGCCAGCCCTCTCGGGTGAACTCGGCCATCGGCGAGCAGCCGTTCGACGATCCCCACGTTGCGCTTGGACCACGAGCTTCGGGCTCGCCGTGGCGTGAAGCGCTGACGGTAGGTGCGCTCGTCGCGACGGCTCGTCTGACCGTCGATCCAGCCGTGACAGAGGGCCTCCTCGAGCGCCTGGTCATAGGTCAGACTGGTCGGCTCGGTCGTGCCCTTCTTGCCGAGGACAAGCCAGACACCGCCGTCCTCGTCATGGTGCTCGCTTAGCCAATCACGCCAGGCGGTGTGATCGACGACGATCAGCTCGGGCAGGCTGTCGGCCATCTGCGCAGTTTGGCACTCGGGACCGCCGGGCTTTCAAGCGGCACGCGGCCGCGAGGCGCCTGCCGCACCCCGCCCTCATCGTCTACCATCGATGGCTCCAGATCGGAGCAGCGATGCCGCCCTTTTCCCGTGGTTTTCGCGGCCGCCCGCGCCGCGATGTCGATCCAGCCCGGATCCCGCCCGGGCAGTACGTCGTCGACGACTTCCCTGTGCTTTCGGCAGGGCCGACTCCGCGCACGGCGCTCGACGAGTGGAGCTTCACGATCGACGGCGCGGTCGACCGGCCGGTGTCATGGCCGTGGGAGGAGTTCCTCGCGCTGCCGTCGGAGACGTTCACGGTCGACATCCACTGCGTTACGAAGTGGTCCAAGCTCGGCACGAGCTGGACCGGCGTATCCGTCGACACGCTGCTGGAGGGACTGGACACCGAGGCCAGCCACGTCACCGCATGGTCGGACGGCGGCTACACCACCAACCTGCCCCTCGCAGACCTGACGTCCGGCCGCGCCTGGGTCGTCTACTCCTTCGCTGACCAGCCCCTGGAAGCCGAGCACGGCGGCCCCGCCCGGCTGCTGGTGCCGCACCTGTACTTCTGGAAGAGCGCCAAGTGGGTCCGCGGCCTGACGCTGACAGCGCAGGACGAGCCCGGCTTCTGGGAGTCGGCCGGCTACCACAACCGCGGCGACCCGTGGAAAGAGCAGCGGTACTGGAACGACTGACCCTCGGCCGGACGCCGATCGTCTGGCACACGGCGAGCGTGAGCGCGATCGTCGAGGAGACCGCCAGCGCGCGGACGATCGTGGCGGAGGTACCCGACTGGCCGGGGCATGTGGCGGGGCAGCACGTGGATCTCCGCCTGACGGCTGAGGACGGCTACCAGGCACAGCGGTCCTATTCGATCGGCTCGGCGCCGGAGGAGCCGGAGGTCGAGTTGACGATCGTGCGGTTCGACGAGGGCGAGGTCTCCCCCTACCTGACCGGCGAGCTGCGCGTCGGCGACCAGTTCGAGCTGCGCGGCCCGGTGGGCGGGCACTTCACGTGGCGCGTGGAGGATGGCGGTCCGCTGCTGCTCGTCGCCGGCGGCTCGGGACTAGTCCCTCTGATGGCGATGCTTCGCCACCGCGCGGCTCAAGAGGCCACGGTGGACGCGCGGCTGCTGCTCTCAAGCCGGACCTTGGAGGAGGTGCTCTACCGCGAGGAGCTCTCGCGACTCTCCCAAGAGCCCGGGGTCACGGTTCGCATTACCCTGACGCGCGCGCAGCCCGATGGCTGGGAGGGTTACGATCGACGCCTCGACGCGGAGATGCTGGACTCGCTGGGCCCTGGCAGCGACGAGCACCCGAGGGTCTTCGTGTGCGGGCCGACCGCCTTCGTCGAGCAGGCGGCCGACCTGCTGGTCGGGCTCGGACATCGCCCAGCCACCATCCATGCCGAGCGGTTCGGTCCCACGTGAGCAGCGACGCGAGCTCGAAATTCCTGTGGCTCGACGGCAACGCGCTCGCAGGACTCCTGCATGAGTGCTTCGGAGCGGAGATGACCGCCGCGGAGCGCCGCTGCCACTCGTGCGGGACGCAGAGCGCGCTCGGAGCCCACCGTGCCTATCTCGGCGCGGGCGCCGTCCTGCGCTGCCCGGCGTGCGACGCTGCCGCCATGCGGATCGTGAGCCTGCCCGAACGCCATCTCGTCGTCCTCGACGGCGAATGGACGCTCGAGCTGCCGACCGGCGGCTAGGTCGTAGCTGAGCGTCGACGTCGCTCGGCCGCGTCGAACAGGACGACGGGCGCGTTGTCTAGATGCTCAGGGGGCAGCGTCCGGCTGCAGAGGCGGCGTCTTGTAGATCGTCTGCAGCTGCAGGTAGGCGGCGAGGCCCTCGGGGCCGAGCTCGCGCCCGATGCCGCTGGCCTTGACCCCGCCGAAGGGCGCGGCCGGGTCGATCACGAAGTGGTTGATCCCGATGCTCCCGGTCTGCACGCGCCTGGCGACGTCTTCGCCGCGCTCCTGGTCGTTCGTCCAGACGCTGCCGCCGAGGCCGAACTCCGAGTCGTTGGCAAGCGCGATCGCGTCCTCGACTCCGTCGTAGGGGATCAGCGAGAGCACCGGCCCGAAGATCTCCTCACGGGCGATCGTGTGGTCGTTGCGAACGTCGGCGAAGACCGTCGGCTCCACGAACCATCCGCGGTCCTGGCTCTCCGGGCGACCGCCGCCGGCGACGATGCGCGCGCCCTGCGCTCGACCCTCCTCGATGTAGCCCTCGACACGCTCGCGCTGGCGGGCGCTCACCATCGGGCCGATCTGCGTCGCCGGGTCCAGCGAGTCGCCGACGGCCAGCGCCCCGGCGAGGCCGGCGAACATCTCGACGACCTCGTCATAGCGGGCGCGCGGCGCGAGCACGCGCGTGCCGAGGTAGCACGTCTGCCCGTTGTTCAGCAGCGTCGCGCCGAACAGGGCTTCCACGGACTGAGAGAGGTCGGCGTCGTCGAGCACGATCGCCGCCGACTTGCCACCGAGCTCGAGCGTGACGGGGCGCAGCAGCTCTCCGCAGCGCCGCGCGATCTTGCGCCCCGCAGCGGTCGAGCCGGTGAACGCGACCTTGTCCACGCCCGGGTGCTCGACCAGGTAGGCGCCGAGCTCGCGCCCGCCGGGCACGATGTTCACAACGCCGGGCGGCAGCCCCGCTTCGATGATCGCCTCGGCGAGCAGGAGGCTGTCGAGCACCGTCTCGGGGCTCGGCTTGATCACTGCGGTGCAGCCGCTGGCAAGCAGCGGACCGAGCTTGAACATCGACAGGCACTGGGGGAAGTTCCATGGCACGATCGCGCCGACGACGCCGACCGGCTTGCGCAGCACCTGGATCGTGCCGCCGAGCAGCCCCTGGCGCTCTTCCTCGAGCGTCGTCTGGCGGATCAGGCCCGCGTAGTAGCGCGCGAGCACTGCCGGGAAGACCGCCTCGGTCTGCATCGCGATCGAGATCGGCATGCCGTTCTGCAGCGAGACGCGCTGCGCGGTCTCCTCGCCGCGGCTTTCGAGCGCGTCCGCCAGCCGCTCGAGCGCCTGGGCGCGATCGTCGGCCGCCCAGGACGACCAGCCGTCTGGGTCGTCGAACGCCTGGCGCGCGGCGCTCACTGCGCCATCGATGTCCGCGTTCGTGCCCTCGGGCACCGAGCCGGCTAGATCCTCCGTGCTCGCCGAGACGACGGTGATGCGCTCCGAGCCGCGCGGCTCGATCCACCCACCCCCGATGAAGAGCTCGTTGCTGTCGACGGTCGTTTGCGTGCTCATCGCGGTCACTCCCCTGGTTCCTCGACGCGGTGTCCCGAAAGCCGGACGCGCTCTCAGCGTACGCCCTTTGCGAGCCTCACGCGAGGTGCAGCAGATCCCGGGTCAAGCTCGCGCTGAGAAGCTGCAATCCATCCGCTTGACCCCGTGGATGAATGCACTGCGCAGCAGCTCGGGCTCGCCGGCCTCGATGTCGGGGACGACGCGCAGCAGCTCGCCGAAGATCGAGCGAAGCTGGGTCCGCGCCAGGGAGGCGCCGAGACAGTAATGCGGGCCGCCCCCGCCGAAGCCCACGTGGCGGTTCGGCTCCCGCGTGACGTCGAAGCGCCATGGGTCCTCGAACGCCCGGTCGTCCCGGTTGGCGGAGTTGTAGAAGAGCACGACCTTCTCCCCGGGGGGAAGACGCTCGCCGTGGATCTCGACCTCGCGGGTCGTGGTGCGGCGGAAGGTCATCACCGGCGAGGCCCACCGCACGAACTCCTCTACTGCCGCCGGCAGGCGCTCGTCGAGATCCTCCATCAGCAGCGCGCGCTGCTCCGGGTGGACGGTGAGCGCGCGCATCGCATGCGAGGTGGTGTGGCGGGTCGTGTCGTTGCCGGCGACCGACAGCAGCACGAAGAAGGCCGCGATCTCCGCGTGGGTGAGCCGCTCGCCGTCCACCTCGGCCTGGACCAGCGCCGTCATCAGATCGTCGGCGGGCTTCTGTTCCCGGTGGGCGGCGAGCTCCGTGGCGAACGCGGTCAGGGTCCACAGAGCCTCGCCGAGAACCTCGACCGGCGGGCG
>JAOPZB010000082.1 GCA_025964355.1 Solirubrobacterales bacterium
CCGCCCGCAGGGCCCGCAGCGGCTGCGAGCGGCTGAGCCCTTCGACGGAGATGGTGTAGAGGGGGAAGTTGGCGGCGGGAACGAGTTGCGCCTCGGCGCGGCCGCCGCCGATGAACGTGACCTCGGCGCCCTCAGCCCGCAGCGCTTCGGCCACCGCCAGCGCCGGCACCACGTGCCCGGCGGTCCCGCCGGCGGCGATCACGATCCTCGTCGGCGCTGCGCTCACCGCCCCATCGTGCCGATTCGCGCGCACGGGTGTCGTCAGAGCGCCCGCGTGCGGGGGCGACGGCCCGGACGTGCCCCGTCGCCCCGGCCGCGACGTTCAGCAGCAGGCCCATCGCGGCGAGCATCACGATCAGGCTGCTCGAGCCGTAGGAGACGAACGGCAGCGGAACGCCGGTGAGCGGCGCGATCCCGAGCACGGCGAAGATGTTGAGAATGGCCTGCGAGAGGATCAGCGCTGTGACGCCGACGGCGATCAGAGCGCTGTAGAGGCTGCGTGCCGCCTTTGCCGCGCGCAGCCCCGCGTAGCCGATGAGGCCGTAGAGAAACAGCAGTGCGCACACGCCGACGACCCCGAGCTCCTCGGCGATGACGGCGAGGATGAAGTCGGTCGGCGCCTCCGGGAGGTAGAAGATCTTCTGCACCGACTGGCCCGGTCCGACCCCGAACATGCCTCCGGAGCCGATCGCGATCTGCCCCTGCACGGCCTGAAAGCCGCTCGAGGAGGCGTGTGCCCAGGGGTCGAGGAACGACGTCAGTCGTGCGCGAGCGTAGGGACGAACGAGGGCGTAGAGCAGGACGATCCCAAGGACGCCCGCCGCCATCATCGCGAGCTTGCGCATCGGGATGCCGGCCGCCACGAGCAGCGCGCTGACGGTGAACGCGATCACCATCGCGGTGCCGAGATCAGGCTGCGTGAACACCAGCAGGCATGCGGCGCCGACGACGAACAGCAGCGGTTTGGCAAGCTCGCGCAGGTCGTGTACGCGCTGCGGCCGTCTGGCCAGGAGCGTCGCCGAGTAGAGCACCAGCGCGAGCTTCATCAGCTCGGACGGCTGGAACTGCAGCTGGCCCGGCCCGATCCAGCGGCGGGCGCCGTTGACGCTCACTCCGACGTGCGGGATGTGGACGGCCACGACGAGGACGAAGGACACGACCAGCAGCGGCGCGGTGATGCTCTGCACTTTTGAGACCCCATCGCGGGCGAGCACGCGCATGACGATCAGGCCCACCGCTCCGTATACGAGGTACTTGACGAGGTAGCCGCTGCCGTAGCCGTGGCCCTTGAGCAGCGTGGTCGCCGACGATGAGCTGTAGACCATCACCGCGCCGAAGGCGAGCAGGCAGAGCGTCGCGGTGATCAGGATGCGGTGCTCGAGCGAGCGCTGCGTCGCGGCCGACTTGCGCGGGCGGCCGAGGCGCTTTTCAGCGCGAGGTGAGGAGGCTCCCGCCGTACGGCGTCCCCGGGCTGCGGCTGCTGGCATCCCAGGTCATTTCGACGCCCGTGCGGCGAAGCCTCTCGCGGCTGGCCGCGGGTATGAGCCCGCGTTCGGCGCCGCCGCCGATCAGACCTGGGCCGCCGCTTCCTCTTCGCCGGACGCGGCCGCCCCATTGGGGGTGGCCTGCGCGCTCGCGGGCGCTGCCGCGGACGCCGATGGAGCGGTCATGGGCTGGCGTTCGGCGAACGCCAGCGTCGCCGAGGAGCCGATCGCGCCCGCTGCGAGCTGGGCGATCGCCCAGCCGGGCCCGGCGCGGCGAATGCCGAGCTTCTCGTCGAGCGACCACTCCCCTGGGCCGAGGTCGGTGATCGCGAAGACGGCCGCGAGCAGCACGAGGTTGTACTCGTAGCCGCCTTTGGCGGCCCACGGGCCGTTGGGGGCGTGGACCTTGCGTATCGCCGTGATCATCGTCCCGCTGAGCAGGGAGGCGCCAAGGGGGGTGAGCAGACCGGCCGCGATAAGCGCGCCGCCGAGCGTCTCGCTCACCCCGGCGCCGGTGGCGTGGACCTTCCCCGGCCGCAGGCCCATCGACTCGAAGCTTTCACCAGTCGCCTGCAGGCCGTGGCCTTCAAACCAGCCGGCGAGCTTCTGCAGACCATGGCCCATGAACAGGCTTCCTACCACTGCGCGCAGCGCTGCTAGACCGAGCATCGCGACCTCCGGGAGATGGTTTGGCGTCTTAGGAGCACTACCCGTGTGGATGGGTTCGATGCGGCACGGGACAAACGGCGCCAGCGGATGGCGGGGACAGAGCCTCGCAACGCTCAGACACCGCGGCTCTGGCGGTAGAGCGTGAAGCCGATCGCCGCGCAGATGGAGGCGACTATCCAGAAACGCAGGATGATCTTCGTCTCCGACCAGGCCTTGAGCTCGAAGTGGTGATGGATCGGGGCCATCAGGAATACGCGCTTGCGGGTCATCTGAAAGGAGATGACCTGGATGACGACAGAGAGGGCCTCGATCACGAAGATGCCGCCGAGCAGGATCAGGAGCACCTCGGTCTTGGTCATCACGGCCAGCCCGGCGATCGCGCCGCCGAGCCCGAGCGAGCCGGTATCCCCCATGAAGATCGTCGCCGGGAAGGCGTTGAACCAGAGAAAGCCGATGCAGCCGCCGACGAGACAGCCGGCGAGCATCGCGAGGTCGAAGTCCCCGGCCAGGAAGGTGATGCCGATGTAGGCGAGCAGCGCGATCGCGGCGCAGCCGGCCGCCAGCCCGTCGAGCCCGTCGGTGAGGTTCACGGCGCTCGTCGTGCCGGCGACGACGAGGTAGATCAGAAGTGGGTAGAGGGGTCCGAGATCGATGTGGTAGTCGACGAAGCGCAGCCACAGGGTCGACGGGAGATGCGCCTCCTGGGTCGCGATGAACCACAGGCCGAGCGAGATCGCGATCGTCACGCCGAGCTTCGTCCGCGCCCGCAGCCCCAGCGAGCGGCGCTTGACGAGCTTTGTGTAGTCGTCGGCGAAGCCGAGCAGCGCACAGGCGATCGCAGCGGCGAACACGCCGACCGAGCGCCATTCGTAGTCGGTGAGGATCAGGAACGGAACGGATACGGCGAGGAAGAGGATGATCCCCCCCATCGTCGGCGTGCCCGCCTTCTGGTGGTGGCCCTCGGGACCGTCCTCACGGATGTGCTGGCCGAACTCGCGCTCGCGCAGGAACCCGATGAACCTGGGGCTGAGGAATATGCAGATCAGCAGCGCTGCTGTGCCACCGAAGAGGATGCGGCCCATTCAGCGACGCCCCGGGCCGGCGGCTGGGGCTAGCGTGGTCCCGTCGCCGGCGTGCTCGCCCGCCCGCGGTCCGCCGG
>JAOPZB010000148.1 GCA_025964355.1 Solirubrobacterales bacterium
CCGGTGACCGTCGGGAAGCTGGCGCTGCCGGTGTCCGGCGCCTGCGTGGGGCAGTCGCTGGTCAGCACACGCGGGTCGGCGGCCGAGGGGCTGGGCAGGACCGGCACGCTCGTGTTGGGTTTTGCGAAGTTGAAGGCGCTCGTGAGATCTCCGGTCACCGACCGCCGCCAGGCGCTCAGGTTGGGGACTTCAGGTCCGAAGCGTGTCTCGAGGAATCGCAGCAGCGAGGTGTGGTCGAAGGTGTTCGAGCAGACGAGGCCGCCGCGCGAGAAGGGCGAGATCACGAGCATCGGCACGCGGAAGCCGAGCCCGATCGGTCCGGCGATGCCGCCGGCGATGCTCGGCAGCGGTTGCACCGTGAGGTACTCCCCCGGCGTCGCCGCCGGTGCGACGGGCGGGGGCACATGGTCGAAGAAGCCGCCGTTCTCGTCGTAGGTCGCGAAGACGGCCGTCTTGGACCAGAGGGCCGGGTTGGATGTCAGCCCGTGAAGAACTTCCGAGAGGGCAACCTCGCCGTAGGTCACCGGCGCCGGTGGGTGCTCGCTCTGCACCAGCGAGGCGAGAACCCATGAGACCTGCGGCAGCGTTCCCGCGGCGCAGTCGGCGAGGAAGTCGGCGGGAAACTGCGGCGCCATGGCGTTGGCCGCCAGCTGCGCGTTTTCCTGGTAGGCCTTGAAGTACGGAAGCACGTTGTCCCCGTAGTCCCCGTCGGGCGTCGAATAGATCTTCCAGCTGATGCCGGCCGACTGCAGCTGCTCGGGGTAGGTGCGCCAGGTGAACTTGCCGTACTGCTGCTCGCGGTTTGACACGAGTGTCTCCAGCGACGGGCCGCCATTGTTGCCTTCGGGGTCGATGGTCGCGCTCATCGAGTACAGGCGGTTGGGGTCGGTCGGGCCGATCACCGAGCAGTGGTAGCCGTCGCAGATCGTGAAGTTGTCGGCGAGGGCGTGGAAGAACGGCAGGTCTTCGCGCGTGTAGTAGCCCATCGTGTTGGGGCCGTCGCGCAGCCCGTTTACTTCCGGGTTGACATGGACGGAGACGAACGAGTCCATGGCGCCGTTGTTCCAGCACTCGTGAAGCGCGGCCCACTCGTGGGAGATGTCGTTGACGCACTCGCCGCCCTTGGTCGTGTCGAAGCGGAAGGGACGCAGGTGCCCTTTGTAAGGCACGCCGGCCGAACCGGGGAAGGGCTGGTTGAAGACCGTTTTGCCGCTGCCGTCGGTGAGTTTCAGCGCGCTGGGATCAGAGAAGCCACGCACGCCTCGATAGGTGCCGAAGTAGCTGTCGAACGAGCGGTTCTCGTTGATGAAGATCACGACATGCTGGATGTCGGAGAGGCGCCCGCACGTGGTCGATGCGGCGAGCACGCGTTCAAGCACCTGGGCGGGCGCGGCGAGCGACTCGACGCCCGCCAGCGCACCGGCCGCCGCCCCGGCCCGCAACAGATCCCGACGTGTCAGCCCCGACCCCCGCAAGTTGGTCAGGTATCTACCCCTATCGCGCCGAGCCAAACAGGCCCATCCCGATGCGCCGCTCCCTCAGGAGGTCGACGGGCAGGGCCGCCGGGCGAGCAGCGCGCGGTAGCGGCCCATGTCGGCGTGGCTCCAGTCGGAGTGGGTCTGGTGCGCGAACGCGGGCACGGCATCACGGTGAAACGGCGAAGACAGGCTCTCGTTATGGCCGATCACGTTCCTCAGCGAGATGCCGTAGCGGCAGCGAAGCCAGCGGGTCAACCGTAGGGAAGCCGACATCTGGACTGGATCGCCGAGAATCGCCGCATCCGAGAAGCCGACATGCTCGATTCCGATCGCCGTCCAGTTGAGACCGGTCGTGTGTCGGCAGCGAAGCGAGAGCGCCACGAGCTGGTCGATCCTCCCGTTTCGCTCCACCAAGAACTGGGCGCAGGTGTTCGGCAGCTCGTGGAACTCGCTGTCGGGGACGTCGGGGGCGAACGTGTTGAACGCTTGCAGCGCATCAGCCGTCTCGGTGTAGTGCTCGACGATCACTTTCGGATGACTGAGCACGAATGTGTTTTCGCCGTAGTGGCGCAGCGAGTAGGCGGCCATCTGCAGCTTGCGCGCCGCGCCATAGGGAATCGGCCACTGGTGGATGGGTGGCAGAGGGACTGATGCCGTTGGCTTCGACGGGGCCGGCGGCGTCGCAGGCCGTGCGGCGGCGGCCGTCGCCACAGCGTTGGGCGCCGGCGCTCGAGCGAGCGCGCGACTGCCCGTCGAGCCGGGCGCCGCCGCTCTGCCGGCCTGCCCGCCGCATCCCCCCAGCACGGCGAGCGCGACTGCGAGCATTGCCGTCACCAGAAAAGAGCGGGTCACGTCCCGTGGGATAATCACACGATGACCTACAACGCCGATCTAGGCCCCTCACTGTACGTGCCCGCAAGCGAGCGCTACGACGCGATGACCTATCGACGCTGCGGACGCAGCGGCCTGCAGCTGCCGGCGATCTCGCTGGGGCTGTGGCAGAACTTCGGCGACGACCGCCCGCTGGCCAACAGCCGCGCGATCCTGCGGCGGGCCTTCGATCTGGGGATCACCCACTTCGATCTCGCCAACAACTACGGACCGCCCTACGGCAGCGCCGAGACCAACTTCGGGCGCATCTTCGCCGAGGACTTCAAGCCCTACCGCGACGAGCTCGTCATCTCTACGAAGGCCGGCTACGACATGTGGCCGGGGCCCTACGGCGAGTGGGGGTCGCGCAAGTACCTGCTGGCGAGCCTCGATCAGAGCCTGAAGCGCATGGGCCTCGAGCAGGTCGACATCTTCTACTCGCACCGGTTCGATCCCCAGACACCGCTGGAGGAGACGATGGGCGCCCTCGACACGGCCGTGCGCAGCGGCAAGGCACGCTACGTGGGGATCTCCTCCTACGGTCCCGAGAGAACC
This sequence comes from Solirubrobacterales bacterium, assembly GCA_025964355.1. Taxonomy (GTDB): domain Bacteria; phylum Actinomycetota; class Thermoleophilia; order Solirubrobacterales; family Solirubrobacteraceae; genus Palsa-744. Next base: position 2,904 of record JAOPZB010000148.1, read on the forward strand.
GAACAGGCGGCGCACATCCTGAGGGAGCTCGGCACCCCGCTGCTGATCCATCAGCCGTCCTACTCGATGCTCAACCGCTGGATCGAGGCGGAACTGCTCGACGTCCTCGCTCGTGAGGGGATCGGCGCGATCGTGTTCTCGCCGCTGGCGCAGGGGCTGCTGACGGACAGATACCTGCAGGGCGTGCAGGAGGACTCACGTGTGCGCAGCGGCAACTACTTCTCCGACGAACTGCTGACCGAGGAGAACCTCGCGCGCGCCCGTGCTCTCAACGAGATCGCCTCGCGACGTGGGCAGACGCTCGCCCAGCTCGCCATCTCCTGGGCGCTGCGCGACGATCGCGTGACCTCGGCCCTGCTGGGTGCCAGCAGCGTCAAACAGCTCGAGCAGAACGTCGCCGCGCTGGAACACGTCCAGTTCGACTCCGAGGAACTGGAGGAGATCGACAAGTACGCGCAGGAGGGCGGCATCAACCTGTGGGCATCCTCCAGCGAGGCCTGAGCCGCCCGTCCCGCTGCGCGCCGCGCGGTCTCAGACAGACGCGGGCAGGCGAACCTCGGTCAGCCTCAGGCTGTTGCCGGACGGGTCGCGAAACCCCGAGTCGATGCCATACGGGCGCTCTTCCGGCTGCTCTGTGAACTCGACGCCGCGAGCCATGAGCTCCTCGTATGAGGCCTGGCAGTCGTCGGTCGTCAAAAAGACCGTCCCGGCGAAGCCCTTCGCCACGAGCGTGCCGACCTGCTCGGCCGTCTCGGGATCCATCACCGGCGGCCCAGGGATCGCCATCAGCACGATCGCGAAGTCCGGCTGCCCGGCGGGGCCGACGGTGAGCCAGCGAAAATCACCCATCTCCGCGAGCGTGACATCCGCGCGCACCTCCATACCCAGCTTGTCTGTGTAGAACGCGAGCGCCTCGTCCTGGTCGTGGACCCAGAGCTGCGCGTTGGCGATCCTGATCATCGGTTGCTCCTTAGCGGTGGAATGAACGGTCGCTCGTCACGCTAGTTCAGCGCCGGCTCGCTGTCTTCTCGAAACGTGCGGTGTTGCGGGCGCCCGCGGGCGCGCAGGACGCACGTCGGGACGAGGGCATGCTGCGCCGCCGGCGGGAACGCCGCCCGGTAGGCCGTCGGCGAGACACGATACGTGCGCGAGAAGCTGGTGGTGAACGAGCCGATGCTCTGCAGGCCGACGGAGAGGCAGATGTCGGCCACGGAGCGGTCGGTGGTCCGCAGCAATGCCGCCGCACGCTCCAGGCGCCGTGTCAACAGGTACGCATGCGGGGACTCGCCGAAGGCGCGGCGGAACTCGCGGCTGAAATGGGCGCGTGAGAGTCCCGCGGCGCGCGCCAGGTCCTCCACGCCGAGCGGCTCGAAGTAGCGGCTGTCGGCGGCGTCCCTGGCCCGCAGCAGATGACGTGCGGGGGGAACGTGTGCCACACCCCGAGTATCTCACGCGGCCCGCGGCGCCTGATGAGCTAGCTTCTGCCCGCGCCCTTCGAGAAAGGACCCGAGCCGCCGGGTTCGCCGGCACACGGCTTCGCATCCCATGGCCATGAAAAACTCGCACGCTCTCGCCGCTCTCCCCGCGCTCGTATTGGCCGCGCTGCAGATCGGGGCGGGTCAAACGGCGACGCTGGGGCACCGGACCAAGTCCACCGGCTGTCACGTCTCCAAGCTGCTGCCCGACGCCGGCTGCACGCCCGGCTCGATCTTCACCAAGGCGACGGTGAGTCAGATCTGCACGCCAGGGTATTCGCGCTCGGTTCGCAATGTGCCAGCCTCGCTCAAGCGAAGCGTCTATGCCGAGTACGGGATCAAGAGCCATACGCCGGGCAGCTATGAGGTTGACCATCTCGTGTCGCTCGAGCTCGGTGGCAGCAACGACATCGCCAATCTCTGGCCCGAGGTCGCTCCGGGCTACCACCGAAAGGATGGGATCGAGAACCGGCTGCACGACGCGGTGTGCGCCGGCTCGGTGGGCCTGCGCACCGCCCAGAGACAGATCGCGCGAGACTGGCGCGTGACCTTCGTTGGGAGGCCGTCGCTGCCCGGTTAGCCCGTCGCGTCGGCGGCTGCGGTCGCGGCAGCGCCGCCGCCCGCGGCAGCGCCGTCGCTGTGTGCGGTGAACGGCAGGCGCACGCGGAAGGTCGTGCGGCCCGGCCTGCTGTCGAGCGTGAGCGAGCCGTCGTGTCGATCCACGACGATTCGCCTTGCGGTGGCCAGCCCGAGGCCGGTGCCCTGGCCGACGTCCTTCGTCGTGAAGAACGGGTCGAAGATCCGCGCCGCGATGTCGTCGGGTACCCCGGGGCCGTCGTCGCTGATCTCGATGACGGCGCACGCGCCGTCGGAGCTCGTGGCGATCGTGATCGTCCCCCGCTCGCCGAGTGCGTCGATCGCGTTGTCGAGCAGGTTCGTCCACACCTGGTTGAGCTCCGATCCTTGCAGCGTGAGCTTCGGCAGCGTGCGGTCATAGTCGCGCACGACGTCGATCTCGGTGTTCTTGAGCTTGTAGCCCAGCACCGCGAGCGTCGTCTCGAGGCCCTCATGAAGATCGATCTCGACGAGACCGCCGCGGTCCATGTACGCGTAGGACTTCACCGCGGCCACCAGGGTCGACATGCGCTCCGTTGACTCCTGCAGCTCGATGGCCAGCCGTCCCGCCGTCAGCGATGCTGCGATCCAGCGAAGCGCGGCCCCCGTCGCCGGCCCGGCCAGCTCGGCGACCCGCTCGAGCCACTCGTCTCCGACGCGTGCGATCGCCAGCGGCTCGGCCAGGCGCCAGGGCTCCTCGATACCGAGCGCCTCCAGGCGCGTGAGCAGCTCATCCTCGGCGTCGGCAGCATCCAACGCATCGAGTGCGCTGCACGACGCCGCGCCCGCGATCGCCTGCTCCTGCAGGCGCACGAGCTGCGCCGCCTCCTCGCGCTCCACCCCTGCCTCCACGAAGCTCGCCATCGCCGAGCCGATCGCGTCGAGTGCCTCGGTCAGCTGATCCGCGGCGCGGCGCGCCGCGGCTGCCGGGTTGTTCAGCTCGTGAGCCAGACCAGCTGCCATCGTGCCGAGCGACGCGAGCCGCTCGCGGCTCTGCTCCAACTCGGTGACCCGGGCCATCACCGGCGCCACCTGCTGCATCACCCGGCGGTGGATCGACGGCTGCGCAAACGCGAGGCGACGAAAGTCATCGGGCGCGACGATCGCCATGCGGCAGGCCGTCTCGGCCTGCATCCGCACCCCCAGCGGGCTGTCGGTCAGTACCGAGATGGCGCCCAGCCAGGTCGGCGCGTGCTGCCGTCCCACCGGTTCGCTTCGCCCGTTGTCGACGATCAGCGCCTGAGCGTCGCCGGTGAGCAGGAGCTGCATGCCGCGTGGCTCCTCGCCCTGCTCGGCGATCACATCTCCGGGCGCCGCACGGTAGGTGCGGCTGACCTTCACCCACTCGGCGAGCTCGGCGTCGTCGAGTCCATCGAACAGGTCCACCGTGCGCAGCTCCTCTGGCGTGACCGGCGACTCTGTCATGCCTCCACCAGGTATTCGTGGATCAGCGACACCGCCATCGACCCCTCGCCGACGGCGCTGGCGACGCGCTTGATCGAGCGCGCCCGCACATCCCCCGCGACGAACACGCCGGGAACGGTCGTCTCGAGTACGTAGGGTTCGCGCTCCAGCGGCCAGCCGTTGGCCTGCGCGTCGCGCCCGGCGAGGATGAAGCCGCGCTCATCGCGCGCCAGGACGCCCGCCAACCAGTCGGTCCGGGGAGAGGCTCCGATGAAGACGAAGCAGGCATCCGCGTCGAGCGTCTGCTCACCGTCGGGACCTGTGACTCGCAATGTCCGCAGTCGCCCGTCCTCGCCCTCGGCCGCGATCGCCGAGCTGCCGGTGAGGACGTCGACGTTGGGCAATTCCTCGATCTGCTCGATGAGATAATGCGACATCGAGGAATCGAGTGACGGTGCCCGCACGAGCATCGTCACGTGCGCGGCATAGCCGCTGAAGTAAACGGCCGCCTGGCCGGCGGAGTTGGCGCCGCCGATGACGACTATCCGCTGTTCGGAGCAAGCGCGCGCCTCGGTCATCGCGGCGCCGTAGTAGATCCCCGCACCGGTCCGCTCCGGGAAGCCCGGCGTGTCCAGTTGGCGGTAGGAGACGCCTGAGGCTACGAGGACCGAGCTGGCGCTCAGGACATCGCCGCCGCTCAGCTCCACCAGGCGCGCCGCACCCTCAGCCCGCAGCCCGACGGCCTCCTTGACCGTGAGGAGCTCCGCGCCGAGTCGCCGCGCCTGGTCGGTCGCACGCCGAGCCAGGTCTGAGCCGGTCAAGCCGGCGGGGAATCCGAGGTAGTTCTCGATCCGGCTTGACTGTCCGGCCTGCCCGCCCGGCGCCTCGCGCTCGACCATGACCGTCTTCAGGCCCTCCGACGCGCCGTAGACGGCGGCGGCGAGCCCGGCGGGTCCGCCCCCGACCACGACCAGGTCGTAATGATCCTGCGCGGGAGCCCCGGCGACGCCGAGGCGCTCGGCCAGCTCGAGGATCGTGGGGCGCTCGAGGACGGCTCCGTCCTCGAGCAGAGCGACCGGCAGCCGGTCAGGGTCCACTCCGGCGACCTTCAGCAGCTCCCGCGCCTCGGCGTCGCGCTCGACGTCCAGCCACCGCGCCGGCACCCGGTTGCGCACCAAGAAGTCGCGCAGGTCGTGCGACTCCTTGGAGAACCTGTGCCCGACCAGGCGAATGCCGCCGGAGGCCAGCGCCGCCCCCGACTCCCACGTCGTCAGCAGATCCTCGACGACCGGGAAGAGCTGCTCCTCCGGCGGATCCCATGGCTTGAGGAGGTAGTAGTCCAGAGCGACGTCGTTGATCGCCGCGATCGCAGCCTCGGTGTCGGCGTAGGCGGTCAGCAGCACGCGCTTGGCGTCCGGGACGATCTCCCGGGCCTCGACCAGATACTCCGTCCCCGCCATGCCCGGCATCCGCTGGTCGGCGATCAGCATGGCCACCTGATCACCGCGCCGGCGCAGCTCCCGAAGAACGTCCAGGCCTTCGCTTCCCGATTTCGCGCGAAGCACCCTGAAGCGCTCGCCGAAGCCCACGCGCAGATCGCGAGCGACCGCCGCCAGCACCGCCGGCTCGTCATCGACGGCGACGATCGCCGGCCGCCGCGGCGGCGTCGTCGTCTCGGGTGCTGGTGCCAGGGCTGCGGCTTGCGCGGACATCGCTGCCATGACAGTAGATGCTTAACGCGCCCGGCTCGGCCGGGCAGATCCGCCACGACCCCGACGTCCCGCGACCGACGCTCTCGCCTCGGCATCGCAAGCTCGTGGACTCGGGCTTACTCGATCGCGCGCTCTACTCGACTGACCTCGACCGCCACGAGTACCGCCGGCGAGGCGGCAAGCGAGCTGCCGCG
>JAOPZB010000085.1 GCA_025964355.1 Solirubrobacterales bacterium
CCTCCTCGTTGACGCACGAGCGCAGGAGGGTCCGGGCGCGTTGCTCGGCGCGCCGCTCTCGCCCGGGGTCGTAGTGGTCGGTGGGGATCAGCGCCCGGCGGGCCCGATGGCGCTCCCACGCCTCGCGGAGCGGTGGGAGCGCGAGGTCCCACAGCAGCGCAACGATCACGATCGTGGTGGCGGCGAGGGGCAGCAGCATGAGTGAGTCCTCCCGCCCGCTTGTCAGGCGCCGCCTGCGGCGCGAGGGAAGAAGATCACGCGCTCGGCGTCCCGCGGGATCTGGTCGAACGCCTTGACCATCCGCGCCTGGCGCCGCCCGCCTTCGCCCTGCTCGGGGACCGCGGCCCACATGCCGAGGTCGAGCTGCCGGCGGAACTCGTCCACGAGGCGCTCCTCGTCCTGCTCCAGCGCGATGTCGCCTTCCGCGAGGAGGACCTCGCCATGCCCGGGCTTCATCCGCAGGAACCTCATGCACGGCGATTATGTCAAAGGCCCGGGCGCATCTGGTGCGGATCTTCGGCGGAAGCGCGCGGCCAGCCCGAAGACGTCCACGGGTCCCGTTCCGCCGCCCACCGAGCGCAGGCCGTCGCGCACGGCCGCGCTCGCGATCGCCTTCGCCGCGCGCGCGGCGCTGAGCGGATCGTCGCCCAGCGCCAGGTGCGCCGCGAGGGTCGACGAGTGCGTGCAGCCCGAGCCGTGCGCGGCGCCGTCAGGGTGCCGGCGCCCCTCGATGCTCACGACCGACCCTGGGTCGGCGGAGTCCAGGAACAGGTCCGAGGCGCTGCTGCGATGTCCGCCCGTCAGGACGACGATGCGCGGCCCGAGCGCCAGCACGGCCCGGGCGAGCGCCTGCGCCGCGGCGTCATCGTCGGCCGGCTCCGCAGCCTCTCCGGCGAGCACGCGCGCCTCTGACACGTTGGGCGTGAGCACTGTCGCGCGTGGGAGGATCTCCGCCAGCAGGACACGCTGCGCGTCGGGATCGAGAAGGCTCGCGCCCGACTCCGACACCATCACCTGGTCCACGACCACCGGGGTCGCCGGTGGCAGCTGATCGAGCGCCCGCGCCACCGCGAGCGTCACCTCCACGGTGCCCAGCATGCCGACCTTGACCGCGTCGACCCCGATGTCTTCGAGCACGCAGCGGATCTGCTCGAGGACGACCTCCGGCGCGACCGGCGCGACCACGCTGACGCCCACGGTGTTCTGCGCGGTGATCGCGGTGACGGCCGTCATGCCGTGCACGCCGCAGCGAGCGAACGCCTTCAGGTCGGCCTGGATCCCGGCGCCGCCGCCGGAGTCCGAGCCGGCGATCGACAGCACCCTGCGCGTGGCTTCACCGCCGGGCGGCCTAGGGGTCGGCGCCCCCATCGCCCCGCTCAGGCTGCCGGCGCGGCCGAGCGCTGCGCCGGTGCGGGCGCGCTGGCGCGCGGCTGGAAGATCGTGTAGCTGCCGATCGCCGTCGCCAAGAGGCGGCCGTCCTCGTGGCGGACCTCGCTGCGCATCACGGCGGTCCGGCGATTGCGTCGGTCGAGCGTCGTATGACAGACGACGTCGCCCTCGACGGCCGTCTGGACGTAGTTGATCGAGATGTTGATCGTCGCGATGCGCTCCCCCTCGCTCGTCTGCGCCCACAGTGTCGAGCCCATGCAGTAGTCGACGAGCGCGAAGCTCGCGACGCCTGACAGCAGGCCGCCGCGGTTGATCAGCTCCGGACGGATCGTCAGGCGCACAGTCTCCGGGTCGTCCCAGCGCATGCCCATGAAGCCGGTCACGCCGTCCAGCGAGCTGGGCCCGCCGGAGCTGTCGCGGGCGCCGGCGCCGCCGGACGAAGGGCTCGTGCCGCCGGACGACGAGCCGGCGGCGCCGGCCGGTGCCGGCTGGCTGAAATCGTCGGACTCGCCTGCGCTTGCCGGTCGGTCGGGCACAGCGCGCAGGCTATCGATTCGAGGCGCTCCCCCCTATGATCAGTTTCTTGATATATTTAGTGGGCAATGCTGGATCGCACCTACAGCCACCGACGGGACGAAGGTGTCCGGTCGATAGGCGTGGTCGACGCCCTACCGGCGCTGACCGGCGTGATCGAGCGATGTCTCCCCTCCTGACGTGTAGACCTCCTCCTCGGTCCGGGGAGGGCGAAGCAGCCCTCCCCGGACCACCCTCTCACCGATGCAAGACCCCCGCTGCGGGGCGCATCCGCACTCGATCACACCCCATCTTTCAAGGAGCCCCCATGCCCAGAATCATCGTCACCACCGACCCCTCCCAGCTCCCCGACGACGCGCCCGTGCTGCTTGACGAGCGCGTGCACTCAGTCCATCTGAGCAGCGGCCACGCCGCCGCGCAGCTCGTCGAGCGTCTCGCGTGGGCGATCAGCGACGCCGAGGACGCCGAGAGCGCGCGCGCCGCCCGCACCCGTCGGGCCGTGCGGCCGGCCAGACAGCGCCCGCCGCGTTCGCTGCCGAGAACGCGGCGTGGGCGGGTGGCGAGCCGCGTCTAGCTGTACTGGCCGCCGGCCGGCTCGCATATGTGCGTTTTCTCACGCTCGATGACGGGCGCGGGAAGTAGCTTTGGCGATGGCCTTCGTCTCTTTGGCCCTCTAGGAGCTACCCGCCCCGGGTGGCCGTTCCCGCGCCTCGGCGCAGGGCCGATCGCCCGGGGCGGACGCTTGCAGGCGTGCGCCGCCCGCCGGTCGGCTCCTCGACAGCAGCTAGGCTGTCAAGACGTGAGTCCGGGGCGGCCGCATGCGTGCGCGCAGCACCTGGGAGCTCGGGCTTGGCGGACGGATCCATCCGTCTCCTCCTACCTTCGCCGGGCCCCCGCGCTTCAGGAGAGAGGCGAGAATCGAGCTTCGCATGCCTGATACGCAACGCGAGTACGACCGTCGCGGCGCGCTCGGCCCGGCCATCGCGAAGGCGACAGGCCACCTGCTGAACAAGTTCACCGGCAGAGGCCCGACGAAGGCCCACACGTTCGTGAGCGACGAGTTGATCAGCGTCGTCCTGAGCGACACGATGACGACCGGCGAGCGCAGCCTCTATCGCGACGGCGGCGCGCAACTCGTGCTCGCTCTGCGCAAGGCCTACCAGCAGGCCATGGGACCGGAGCTGATAGCGGCCGTCGAAGCGCTGTCCGAGCAGCGGGTGATCGCCTTTCTCAGCGCCAACCATCTCGAGCCCGACATCGCGATCGAGTCGTTCGTCCTGGTCCCGCGCGCCGCTGCGGACGGCGCGGGCGAGAACCAGCGCGACGGCGCAAAGGCACACGCCGACGGCGCTCGCACAATGGCCCGGCCCCCCTTGCCCTCGTAGTCCGGCCTCCTACGCTCTGTGTGGAGGCGGCCCCTTCGGGAGCGGGGCCGGGAGCGCCAACCTATGGCGCGTCCGCCGAGCGGTCAACGAGCGCATCGCGCCTTGCAATAGGGCGGCGAAGGCGCTCTCGCGCGCCGGGAAGTTTCGTCCCAACGACAGCCTTAGCTTCGTGGCGTGCATCCACACGACACCCCTCCGAGCTCCCGTCCCATCTCCGCGACCCGCCTCCCTGACGGCCGGCCCGGTCTCCCCGACGGCCGGCCCGGTCTCGCCGACGGCCGGCGCGGCCTCGGCCGCCTCGGTGAGGAGCTCGCCGCCGCCCATCTCGAGCGGCTGGGCTTCAGCGTCGTCGCCCGCAACGTGCGCAGCCGTCACGGGGAGATCGACCTGATCGCCTTCGACGGGGCCACGCTGGTGTTCGCGGAGGTCAAGACGCGCCGGCTGACCCGTCCCGGAGCAGCCGGGCAGCTCGAGCAGAATCCACTGGCCGCGCTGCGCCCCCGCCAGCGGGCGCGCCTGCGAAGGCTCGCCGTGGCCTGGCTTAGCGACGAGGGCATCGCGCGGCCGGCAGCCCGCACGATCCGCTTCGACGCGGTCGGCGTGGTCGTCGACGCCAGCGACAGGCTCGTCCGGCTCGACCATCTCGAGGCGGCCTGGTGAGCGTCGCCGTTGTGCTCAGAGTGCGAGCTGCTGGTAGGCGAGCGACTGGAAGGACATGCGGTGCAGCGGTGAGACGCCCTGGCGCATGATCGCCTCGCGATGCGACGGCGTCGAGTAGCCGACGTGCTCGGCGAAGCTCCAGCCGGGGTGCTCTGCGTCGGCGTGGCACATGAAGCGGTCACGCGTCACCTTGGCGACGATCGAGGCGGCGGCTATCGCGGCGCTCGTCGCGTCGCCGTCGACGATCGCGCGCTGCGGTCGCTCGAACTCCGCCACGGAGAAGCCGTCCACGAGGCAGAGAACCTCGCCGGCGACGCCGCGCGTGACGGCGCGCATGGCGTCGCGCAGGGCGGCAAGGTTGGTCTTGTGCAGCCCGCGCGCGTCGATGCCGCGCACGCAGCGCGAGACGACGACGACGCGTGCGGCGCTGCGCAGAACGAGCGGGTAAAGCTGCTCGCGGGCCTCTGCGCTGTGCTGCTTTGAGTCGTTGAGCGCGCTGAGCGAGCGCAGCTCGCGCGTGGTGAGCGCGTCGTAGTCGAACAGCACGCCCGCGGCGACCAGCGGGCCGGCGAGTGAGCCGCGACCGGCCTCGTCGGCGCCCGCGATCAGGGGGACGCCGAGCCGGCGATCGAAGGCGAACAGTCGCCGCCCGCTGCCTCTGCGCCGCGCACGCCGCCTGGAACGAGCTGACGCCCCGGAGCCTTGCGCCACGACGGCGGGGGCCTCGGTCGCGCCGACGACCGCGGCGGCCGCGGCGGCCGCGGCGCTAGAGGATTCCGATGCGATCGGGGGGCCAGTAGGTGATGATCGCCCCTCCGATGATCCATCCGCTGGGAACTGGGCCCCAGAACCTGCTGTCGTCGGATTCCCCACGGTTGTCCCCCATCATGAACCAGTGACCGGGCGGAACCTTGATCGGCGTCGGGAAGTTGCACTCGGGCGCCGACCCGCACGGCCGGATGTAGCTGTCGCTCTCGCGTTTGCCGTTGCGGATCACGTGACCTTCGACGATCGAGATGACGTCGCCCGGTCCACCGACGATGCGCTTGATGAAGTTAACCCCCGAGCGTGTCGGCTCGGGCTGCGCGCAGGCGGCGCCTCCCAGCTTGATCACGTGCGGGTTCGGCCCGCACACCTCCTGCCCGGCGTCCTTCGGGGGATGGAACACCGCGATCTCGCCCACGTGCGGTTCGCTGAAGTCCATGCCGATGCGGTTGACGAGCACACGCTGCCCGACGGCCAGCGTGGGCAGCATCGAGCCGCTTGGGATGCGATACGGCTTGACCACCCAGGCCTGGATTCCCAGGGCGAGGCCCAGGGCCACTGCGATGATCACGACGAGCTCGATGATCGAGCTCCTGGTCGATTTCGAGCGCCGCCTGCCGGTCTTTGCGCTGGCGCCCTTGGCACTGGCGACCTCGGCGCTGTTGGCGCTCTTGGCGCTGCGGCTCCTGGCGCTGATGTTCACGCCGGCTCGTCGCCGGCAGCGGAGGAGGAACTGGCCTCGCCCTCGGGCGAGCTCGGGGCCTCGGCCTCGGCCGTGGCCTGGGCGTCAGGCTCGGCCTCGGCGACGGGCGTGGCCTCGGGCGTCGCCTCGGCGGCGTCCTGCTCGGAGGGCTCGCCGTCGCCGGCGTGCACGTCCTGGCCGTTGCCCGTGGCCTGTCCCGCGCCATCCCCGCTCTGAGCCTCGGGGTTGGCCTCGGCGACCGCCTCCTCCGCGGTCATGCCATCTGCGTCGGTCGCCCCGACGGGCTCGTGCAGCAAGCCCGGCTCGACCGCCTGCTCCGGACCGGTGTAGCGGCGCTCGCGCACACGGGCGCGCTTGCCGACCCGATCCCGAAGGTAGTAGAGCTTCGCGCGGCGCACGTCGCCTCGCGCGGCGAGCTCGATCCGCTCGATCTTCGGGGAGTGCAGGGGGAACATCCGCTCGACCCCAACACCGAAGGACTGCTTGCGTACGGTGAACGTCTCGCGCGCACCGTGGCCCTGGCGCTTGATGACGACGCCCTCGAACACCTGTACTCGTCTGCGGGCGCCCTCTATCACCTGAAAGTGAACCTTCACGCGGTCGCCCGGCGCGAAGTCGGGGACGCGGCGCAGCTGACCGCGCTCGATGGTTTCGATGACGCTGCTCATGACAGAGAAGGACGCGCCTTGTGACCGGGAGAGGCGCCGAGAGGTCTCTCGGCCGGCGCGACCCAGCCATGGTAGCGAACCGCCGCTCCCGGCCGTCTCACCAGGCGGAGCGATTTCAGCGCTGGGCGCTCTGCTCCTGGTCGGTTCCGCGTTCCCTGCTGCGCTCGCGACGCCACTCGGCGATGCGCTCGTGATGCCCCGAGAGCAGGACCTCGGGCACGCGCCAGCCGCGGTAGTCGGCCGGCCGCGTGTAATGCGGGTACTCCGGCCGGCCCTCCAGCGCGGCGCTGAAGGACTCCTCGGCTGCAGAGCGATCGTCGCCGAGCGCGCCGGGCAGCTTGCGCGAAACCGCGTCGCAGAGCACCATCGCGGCGAGCTCCCCGCCGCTCAGCACGTAGCGACCGATCGACACCACGTCGCTCGCGAAATGCTCGAGGATGCGCTCGTCGAAGCCCTCGTAGCGCCCGCAGAGCAGCGTCAGCGCCGGCTCGGCGGCCAGCTCGTCGACCAGCTGATCGTCGAGCAAGCGCCCGCCTGGCGCCAGCGCGATGACCCGCCGCTCCATGCGCAGGTCGACCGGATCGACACCGTAGTGACCGCGCAGCGCGCTGTCGAGCACGTCGACCCGCAGGACCATCCCGGCGCCGCCGCCGAACGGCGTGTCATCGACCTGGCGGCCGCTGAGAGGCGTGTGATCGCGGTAGTTCACGCACTCGATGCTCGAGCCGGCGCCGAGCACGTTGCTCACGTGGCGCTGCTCGAGGAACCACTCGAACCACTCCGGGAAGAGGGTGAAGATGTCGACGTTCACGGGCGCCCCGGGGCGGGTCTCCGATTCGGCGCCGGGGAGGCGCCCGCCAGCCCGAGGAAGTCGAGGTCCACCTCGATGCTCCGCGCCGCCGGGTCGACGCGGCGGATTGCGTCCTTGACCATCGGCACGAGCAGCGGCTCCCCGCCCTGCGCGGGGCGCACCTCGAGCGCCTCGCACGACGGCAGCTCGAGCATCCGGATGACCGTCCCGAGATGCTCACTGCCGTCGTGGACGGCGCAGCCCTCGAGCTCGTGAGCCCACCACTCGCCGTCGGCGAGCGCGGGAGCCTGCTTGGCGTCCATCTCCAGCTCGCTGCCGCGCACGGCTTCGGCGGCCACGCGGTCCGCGATCCCCTCCACGCGCACGATCGGCCGCGCCTCGGTGCCCGCGCGGCGAACGATCGCCGTGGCGCGCCCGGCGACGGTCACGCTCGCGCCGACCGTCAAGAGGCGCGGCCGCGCGCCGGTCACGTAGAAGCTCCCGTCCAGCCCGTGCGGCCGGCCGATCCGTCCCGCGGAGAGCTGCGCCGGAGTGTCTGCCACGTCGCGTCCTTCCCGAGTCGCCGGCTGGCCCTGTCAGTCGACGATATCGACGAGCACGTGCGACCCCTCGCCGGCGGCGGCGGCTTTGACCACCGTGCGCAGCGCATGGGCCGTGCGGCCGCCGCGGCCGATCACGCGGCCGTAGTCGTCGGCCGCGACACACAGCTCGAGCACGGCGGTGCCGTCGTCCTCGTCGAACTGCTCGACCGACACGGCATCGGGCTCGTCGACGAGGCCTTCCGCCAGGTACTCCAGCAGCCTCCGGGGGCTCTCGGTTGCCATCTCCGGCGCCGCTCAGGCCGGCCTAGCCGGTCCGCGTCTCGATGCCCTGGATGCGCAGCAGCTTGCGGACCGTGTCCGACGGCTGGGCGCCGCGCGCGAGCCAGCTGCGTGCGCGCTCCTCGTCGATCACGATCGTCGAGGGCTCCGTCTGGGGGTTGTAGTGGCCGATCGTCTCGATCACCCGGCCGTCGCGGGGCGAGCGCTGGTCGGCGACGACCACGCGCCATATGGGGTCCTTCTTGGCGCCCACTCGCGTGAGCCTGAGCCTGACTGCCACGTTTTCCTCTCGGTGCCGGAAGCTTTGGGTGCTTGAATCTTGCCGGGAGAGCTTAGACGGTGTTCTTCGCCGAGGCGCGACTCGCGGCCCGCGCTCAGCGCGCGCCGCGCATCAGGGCGCCGATGTCGGGCATCTTGCCGTGGCCGACCTGGCGCATCACCTTGCGCATCTGGCCGAACTGCTTCACCAGCCGGTTCACGTGCTGGACGGTCGTGCCCGAGCCCTTTGCGATGCGCAGCCGCCGCGAGCCCTTGATCAGCTCCGGGCTGCGGCGCTCCTCCGGCGTCATCGACAGGATGATCGCCTGGATGCG
>JAOPZB010000192.1 GCA_025964355.1 Solirubrobacterales bacterium
GCCTTCGCCTTGGCGGCCGTCGTCTTGATCCGCTCGTGCTCGATGATCTCCTTGCTCAGGTTCATGAGCAGCGCCTTGCGGTGCGCGGAGTCGCGGCTGAGCTTGTTCCTGGTCTGCTGGTGGCGCATCGTGCGGGCAGTCTAGTCGGCGGCCGGGTGGGTCCTAGTCCTGGCGCAGGTTCAGGCCGCGCGCGTGCAGCGTTTCGATGACCTCGTCGATCGACTTTTTGCCGAAGTTCGGGATCGCGTTCAGCTCTCCCTCCGACTTCGAGATCAGGTCGCCCACCGTCTGTATGCCGGCCCGCTTGAGGCAGTTGTAGGAGCGCACGCCGAGCTCGAGCTCCTCGATCAGGATCCCCCACTCCTCACCCTGTAGAGCGGCGGGCGAGCCGGCGCCTCCGACGGCGAGGCCGTGCCCGTCGAGCTGTCCGCCCGGGCCGGCGCGCAGCTCCTGGATGCGGTCGGCGTCGGTGAAGATCGCCAGCTGTGAGATCAACAGCTCGGCCGCCTCGCGCAGCGCGGCCTGCGGGTCGATCGACCCGTCGGTCTCGATGTCGAGGGTCAACTTGTCGAAGTCCGTCTTCTGCCCGACGCGCGCCTGCTCGACGGCGTAGGCGACGCGGCGGACCGGCGAGAAGATCGAGTCGATCGGGATCACGCCGATCGGCTGATCGGCCGACTTGTTCTCCTCCGCCGGACGGTAGCCGCGTCCGCGGCCAATCGTCATGTAGAGCTCGAGCTTGGTTTTCTTCTCGAGCGTCGCGATGTGCAGGTCGGGGTTGAGGATCTCGACGCCCGCCGGAAGGTCTATGTCCTTCGCTGTGATCTCGCCCGGCCCGGTCACCACCAGCGGGGCCTCGACCTCGCTGGCGTCGGAGTGCATGCGGCAGACCACGCCCTTGAGGTTGAGCACGATGTCGGTCACGTCCTCCTTGACGCCCTGAATCGTCGAGAACTCGTGCGCGACGCCCTCGATGCGCACGCTCGTGACGGCAGCGCCGGCGAGGGATGACAGCAGTACGCGGCGCAGCGAGTTGCCGAACGTGTAGCCGAATCCGCGGTCGAGCGGCTCGATCGTGAACGTGCCACGATTCTGCTCAACGGACTCGCTGGTGATCCGGGGGATTTGGAAGTCGAGCATGAGAGTCCTAACGTCGTTTTGATGTCGCACCGGCGTCGCTGGGACGCCGGCTCGGGGGGGCCGTGGCCCTTGCGGGCAGCGGCATAGGCAAATTTCCTGCTACTTCGAGTACAGCTCGACGATGAGCTGCTCCTGCACCGGCGCGGCGACCTCGCGCCGCTCCGGCTTGCGCAGCACCTTGGCGGTGAGCGACTCGTGGTCGGCCTGCAGCCAGGCGGGGATCTGGCCGGTGAGCTCGGTCGCATCTCTGACCACCTGCGTGGCCGGAGTGTCCGCCTTGATGGCGATCACGTCGCCCGGGCGCACCTGATAGCTCGGGATGTTCACCCGCCGGCCGTTGACCGTCCAATGGCCGTGGCGGATGAGCTGTCGTCCCTGGCGGCGCGAGGCCGCGAAGCCGAGGCGCACCAGCACGTTGTCCAGCCGGCTCTCGAGCAGCGCGAGCAGGTTCTCGCCGGTGATTCCCGGCTGGCGCGAGGCCTTGACGTAGTAGCCGTGGAACTGCCTCTCGAGCACGCCGTAGTAGCGGCGCGCCTTCTGCTTCTCGCGCAGCTGCACGCGGTACTCGCTCTGTTTGAGCCGGCCGCGCCCGTGCTCGCCGGGGGGATAGGAGCGGCGCTCGACGCCGCACTTGTCCGTGAGGCAGCGCTCGCCCTTGAGGAAAAGCTTCTGTCCCTCGCGGCGGCATTGCTTGCACTGCGGGCCCGTGTCGCGCGCCATCGCTCAGACCCTCCGCCGCTTGCGGGGGCGGCAACCGTTGTGGGCCTGCGGCGTCACGTCCTTGACGCCCGTCACTTCCAGGCCGGCGGCCTGCAGCGAGCGGATCGCGGTCTCGCGCCCGGAGCCGGGGCCCTTGACGTAGACCTCGACCTTCTGAAGTCCCTGCTCGAGGCCCTTGCGGGCGGCGGCGTCGGCGGTCACCTGCGCGGCGAATGGCGTCGACTTGCGCGAGCCCTTGAAGCCGGCGCCTCCGGCGGACTCCCAGGCGATGACGTTGCCGCCGGTGTCCGTGAGAGACACGATCGTGTTGTTGAACGACGTCTTGATGTGCGCCTGCCCGACGGGGATGTTCTTTTTCGGCTTGCGCCGGCCGCGGGCGCGTTTGGGGGCTGGCGGCACTACTTCTTACCGGCTTTCTTCTTGCCCGCGACCTGCATCCGCTTCGGGCCCTTACGGGTGCGCGCGTTGGTCTTGGTCTTCTGTCCGCGCACCGGCAGGCCGCGACGGTGGCGCAGGCCGCGATAGCTGCCGATGTCCTGAAGTCGTTTGATGTCCTGTGAGCGCTCGCGCCGCAGATCTCCCTCGACCTGCAGGTCGTCGTCGATCGCGTCGCGCAGCTTGGCCACCTCGTCCTCGGTGAGGTCGCGGATGTAGGTGTCGGGGCTGATACCGACCTCCACCAGCAGCTTGTTGGACGTCGAGCGCCCGATCCCATAGATGTAGGTCAGCCCGACCTCCGAACGCTTGTTCAGAGGCAGGTTGACGCCGGCGATACGTGCCATCTAGCCGATCACCCCTGACGCTGCTTGTGACGCTTGTTCTGGCAGATCACCAGCACCACCCCATGGCGGCGGATGATCTTGCATTTCTCGCACATCGGCTTGACCGACGGTCTTACCTTCATGATCCCTTTCGGCGGCTGGGTTCCGTCGACTCGGCTCTGGCTGCCGTTGCGGCCGCCGCTACCGGGTCGTGGAGATGCCCTCGCGCGCAAGAAGCCCGCGCTCGAGCAGGACTCCTTATGCTAGCAACTTCCGCCAGGCCGCAGGGGCGTGGATGGTGGACGATCTCCACTGCGGATCGCCTGCTACAGCCGCATCCGACGGTCAGCGCGCGCTCGCGACCTGCTCGGCGGCGCCCGCCCCGCTCTCCTCGGCCGAGAGGTGCCAGGGAGTCAGTACCCTCGGGCCCTCAGCGGTGATCGCGACGGTGAACTCGAAATGTGCGGCCGGCGAGCCGTCCTGGGCGAAGATCGCCCAGCCATCGCCGCCCATCCGCACATCGGGACGCCCGGCGGTCGTCATCGGCTCGATCGCCAGGACCATGCCCTCCTCGAGCAGCGGACCCTTTCCAGGCTTGCCGTAGTTGGGCACCTGGGGGTCCTCGTGCATGCTGCGTCCGACCCCATGCCCGACGAGCGAGCGCACGACCGCCAGCCCGGCGCCCTCGGCGACCCCCTGGATGGCGCCCGAGACGTCCCCCATGCGGTTGCCGGGACGGCATTCCGACACGCCGGCGTGCAGCGACTCCTCGGTGCCGGCCAGCAGCTTCTGTGCCTGCCTGTCGATCTCGTCGACGGCGAACGTACGCGCGGCGTCGGCCACCCAGCCGTCGAGCGTCACGCCGACGTCGATCGAGATGATGTCGCCGCTCTTCAAGCGATACGGCCCCGGTATGCCGTGCACGATCATCGCATTCGGCGAGGCGCAGATCGAGCCGGGAAAGCCGCGGTAGCCCTTGAATGTCGGGATGGCGCCGCGTCCGCGGATGAAGCGCTCGGCGGCGGTGTCGAGCTCGCCCGTGCTCACGCCCGGGCGGATGCGGCTCTCGAGCAGATCGAGCGTCGCCACGAGGATCGCGCCGGCGCGCGCCATCTTCTCGATCTCCCCGGGGGACTTCTTGATGATCACGACTTGAGCTTAGCTTGCGCCGCTAGAGCGTCTCCTCGAGGCGCAGCGTCGCCACGGTGGCCCTGATGTGGGCGTGAACCTCGTCGGGGCTGCGCCGTCCGTCGAAGCGGCGCAGCAGACCGGCATCGTCGTAATAGCCGATCAGCGGCTCGGTCTGGGAGTGGTAGACCTCGAGGCGGCGTCGAATCGTGTCCTCCTTGTCGTCGTCGCGCTGGATCAGGCGGGCGCCGTCCTGATCGCAGACGCCCTCGTGCTTGGGCGGGTCGAAGTCCACGTGGTAGATGTGGCTCGGGTTCTTCACGCACACGCGCCGTCCGGCCAGGCGGCGGACGACGTCGTCGTCGGGCACGTCGATCAGCAGCACGGAGGTCAACCGCCGGTCGAGGCTGCCGAGCGCCTCGTTCAACGCCTCGGCCTGCTGCCTGTTGCGCGGAAAGCCGTCGAGCAGGAAGCCGTCGCGCGCGTCCCCCTCGGCGATGCGCTCGGTGATCATGTCGATGATGACGTCGTCGGGGACGAGCTCGCCGGCGTCCATGTAGCGCTTGGCCTGCCGGCCGAGCTCGGTCCCCTCGGCCACCTGTCCGCGGAGGATGTCGCCGGTCGAGATGTGCGGGATCCCGAAGTCGTCGCGCAGGCGCTCGGCCTGGGTGCCCTTACCGGCCCCGGGCGGCCCGAGCAGGATCAGGTTGAGCTCGCTCACGACCGACGCAGCCTATCCGCTCGACCACGGCTCGTGCAGGCGGCGGGCAACCGCCGAGCTGACCTCCGCCCGCCGGTGTCCCGGCGGGCCAGAGTCACTTCAGAAAGCCCTCGTAACTTCGCATCATCAGCTGCGCCTCGAGCTGCTTCATCGTTTCCAGCGCGACCCCGATCACGATCAGGATCGAGGTTCCGCCGAGCGGGATGTTCTGGTGCGTGCGCGCGATCAGGATCGTCGGCAACGCGGCCACCGCGGCGAGGAAGAGCGCACCGGGGAAGGTCAGCCGGGCAAGGATCCGGTCGAGGAATTCCGCCGTCGGTCGCCCGGGTCTCACGCCCGGAATGAAGCCTCCGTACTTCTTGAGGTTGTCCGCCTGGTCGACCGGGTTGAACGTGACGGCGGTGTAGAAGTAGGTGAAGATCAGGATGAACAGGGACTCCCCGACGACGTAATGCCAGCCGTTCGGCGAGAAGAAGTCAGATATTTCGCGACCCCATTTGGTTTTGACGAGCTGGCCGACGGTCGGCGGGAAGGCCATGATGCTCGCGGCGAAGATGACCGGGATCACACCCGCCATGTTCACGCGCAGCGGCAGGTAGGTCTGGCCGCCCTCGGACATGCGGCGTCCGATCACGCGCTTGGCGTACTGAACCGGGATGCGCCGCTGGCCCTCCTGCACGAACACGATCCCGGCGACGACCGCGAGTACGAGGAAGGGCATCATCACCTTGAAGACCTGGTCGTTGGACGTCCACCAGGTCTGGATGCCCGACGGGAGGCGCGCGACGATCGAGGCGAAGATCAGCAGCGATATGCCGTTGCCGATCCCGCGCTGGGTGATCAGCTCGCCGACCCACATCAGCAGCACGCAGCCGGTGGTCAGGCAGATGACGATCAGGAAGATGTGCGGCGCATCGAAGTGGGTGACAACCGATTCGCCGGCTTTGGCCTGCAGCGTGTGGAACAGGAAGACGTAGCCGATCGACTGGGCGAAGGCGAGTCCGACGGTGAGGTATCGCGTGTACTGGGTGATGCGCGCCTGCCCGACCTCGCCTTCCTTTGAGAGCTTCTCCAGCGACGGCACGGCCACCTGCAGGAGCTGCAGGATGATCGAGGAGGTGATGTAGGGCATGATGCCCAGCGCGAAGATCGCGATTCGCGACAGGCCGCCGCCCGAGAAGAGGTTCAGCAGCCCGAGGATGTTCGATCCGCCGAACTGCTTCTGGATGTTGTTGACGGCACTGAGGTTGACCCCCGGCACCGGGATGTGCGAGCCGAGCCGGTAGATCAGCAGCATGCCCGCCGTGAAGGCGATCTTCTTGCGGATGTCCGCAACCTGGAAGGCGTTCAGGATCGTCGAGAGCATGGGCGTTGGGTCGCGCGCGAGCTGGGAGCTCGTGTTAGCGCGGACCGGGCGATTCTAGTGGATGTCCGCCTGCGCTTCGCCGATTGCGCCGCGGGAGCAGCGCTCTTAGCGCTCGACGATCTTGCAGCTGCCGCCGGCAGCCTCGATGCGCTCGCGTGCGCCGGCGCTGAAGGCATGCGCGTGAACGGTCAGCGCCTTGCTGAGCTCACCCTTGGCAAGCACCTTGACGGGCACGTCCTTGCGACTGGCCAGTCCATTGGCCTTCATCAGCTCGAGGGTCACCTCGCTGCCTGCATCGAAACGCATCTCCAGGGCCGAGATGTTGACCGGCTGGGTGTGCGTTCGAAACGGCTCGAACGGCATGGACTTCTTCATGTGCGGGCCGCGCAGCTTTCGCATGCGCATGTGGATCGGCATCTGGCCGCCCTCGAAGTTGGCCTTGCGCTTGGAGCCCGAGCGCGAGCCGGCGCCCTTCTGCCCACGGCCCGACGTCTTGCCGGTGCCCGAGCCTTCTCCGCGGCCGATGCGCTTGCGTGGGCGCCTGCTGCCCGGTGCGGGCGCGAGGCTGTGCAGCCCGATGCGCTCCGGTGTGCTCTCTCGGTCGGGGCTCACTTGCCCTCCTCGACCTCGACGAGGTGGCGCACGGCGTGAACCATGCCGCGTGCCTGCTCGCTGTCCTGCAGCTTGACGGTGTGGCCGATGCGTCGCAGGCCGAGCGAGCGCAGCGTGTCGAGCTGTTTGCGGTTGGCGCCGTTGCTCGAGCGGCGCTGGGTCACGTTCAGAGCGGCCATCAGGCCGGCGCTCCGTCGGCCGCGGGGCTGCCTGCGGGAACCTCCGCCGGCGGCTGCGCCTGCCCCTCGGGGGCGGCCTCCGCGCCGGGGGTGCTCTGCGCCCCGCCGCCGCCCGGCTCGCCGCCGAGGCCGAGGACCTTGGCGATCGACATGCCGCGCAGCTCTGCGACCTCCTCGGGGGTGCGCAGTCCCTGCAACCCTGCCACGGTCGCCTTGACTAGGTTGATCGGGTTCTGGGTCCCGAGGCTCTTTGAGAGGATGTCGTGGATACCGGCGAGCTCGAGCACCGCCCGCACGCCGCCACCGGCGATCACGCCGGTACCGGGCGACGCGGGCTTGAGCAGCACGCGCCCGGAGCCGAACACGCCGGTCGTCTGGTGGGTGATCGTGCTGCCGTGCTTCGGCACGCGGAAGAGATCCTTCTTGGCTCGCTCGACGCCCTTCTGAATCGCCAGCGGCACCTCGTTGGCCTTGCCGTAGCCGACGCCCACCACTTCGCGTTCGTCGCCGACCACGACGAGGGCGGTGAACGAGAAGCGCCGGCCGCCCTTGACGACCTTGGCGACGCGGTTGATCTCGACCACGCGCTCCTGGAGGTCCAGGCCGGCGGGGGTGACTGAGCGGTCTATGGAAATTGACATGGCAGCAGGAGAGGGTAGCGGGAGGAGTGCCTTGGACCGCTAGACCGT
>JAOPZB010000207.1 GCA_025964355.1 Solirubrobacterales bacterium
CGCCACCGTCCTCGAGTGGGGAGTGCGGGCCCTGGAGGTGCCGGTCACGGTCAGCGGCGAACGCGACGTCGAGGCGAGCGCCAAGGCGGACCTGTTCCCGGCCTACGATGACGACGGCGGCCTGCTGCTCGTGCTGACACCCGATAAGTAGTCTGGTCAAGGCCATGACCGACCGCCGCCGAAACGCCCTGATCCTCCTGATCGTCGCCGGTCTGATCGCGGCATCGGCCGCGGTGGTGATGACGAAAAAGACACGCCTCGGGCTCGACCTCAAGGGCGGCGTCGAGCTCGTCTACCAGGGCAAGCCGACCGCGCAGGCGAAGGTCGATACGGAATCACTGAACCGTGCGATCGACATCATGCGCAAGCGAGTCGACTCGCTCGGGGTTGCGCAGCCCGAAATCCAGCGATCGGGCAAGGACGAAATCGACGTGGCGCTGCCCGACGTCACAAACGCCTCACGCGCGCAGGACGAGGTCGGCAAGACGGCGCAGCTCTACTTCTATGACTGGGAGCCCAACGTGATCGGGCCCGACGGGCAGCCGGCGCCCACCGACGGCACCGTCACCGGCGATGCGACGTCAAGCGGGGCGGGCGGCGCGACCGCGGGGCTGCCCGAGTACCAGGCCGTGCTCCGCGCCGCCAAACGGCCGCCGCTGGTGCGAAAAGGCGGGACGACGCTCGCGCCCGGCTGCACGCCGCAGCAGGTCAACGGCTGCATCTACGGCACCTGGTACCTCCTCGACACCAAGCACGAAAAGGTCCTGCGCGGCCCGGAGGAAACCCAACAGAACCTCACGGCCGACAAATTCAAAGCGCCGGCAGGAGCGACGGTGAAGGCGGTCCGCGTGAACCCCGGAACGCTGGTCGTGCGCGCGCAGCCGGTGCAGAGCACGTCCGGGAAGGTCACCAACCGCCTGCCGAACAGCTGGTACGTGATCAACGACGAACCGGTGCTGACCGGCTCGGACATCACCCACCCGCAGCAGGGCTTTGACGAAGGAGCCGGCGGCAACGGTCAGCCGAACGTCAACTTCGGCTTCACCTCCCGCGGCAAGGGCATCTTCGAAAACGTCACCAAGACGATCGCCCACCGCGGCCAGGAAGCTCAGCTTCCGGGCGTCGGCAAGGAAGCGGCCCTGCAGCACTTCGCTGTCGTGCTCGACGGCCAGCTGATCACGGTGCCGTCGATCGACTACACGAAGTATCCGGAAGGGATCGACTCCTCCAGCGGCTCGGAGATCTCCGGCAGCTTCACGATCACCTCCGCCCAGGAACTCGCGGACGAGCTGCAGTCCGGAGCCCTGCCGATCAAGCTCGTGCTGATCTCCCGCTCGCAGGTCTCGGCGACGCTCGGCAAACAGGCCCTGAACCAGGGTCTCATCGCCCTGCTGGTGGGCTTTGCGCTCGTCTGCGCGTTCCTGCTCGCCTTCTACCGGGTCCTCGGCGCGATCGCCGTCGGCGGCCTGCTCATCTACGGCCTCTACTTCTTCGCGCTGATCAAGCTCATCCCGATCACGCTGACGCTGCCCGGGATCGCCGGCCTGATCCTGACGATCGGAGTCGCGGCCGACGCGAACATCGTGATCTTCGAGCGGGTCAAGGAGGAGATCCGCGGCGGCAGATCGATCATCTCCGGCATAGCCACCGGCTACAGACGCGGCTTCGCCGCGATCGTCGACGCGAACGTCGTGACCTTCATGACGGCGTTCATCCTGTTCGCCCTCGCGACCGCCGAAGTCAAGGGCTTCGCCTTCACGCTCGGCATCGGCACGCTCGTGTCGCTGTTCACGGCGGTGCTCGCCACGCAGGCGGCCCTCGGCGCGATGGGGCGCTCCCGGGTGGTGTCCCATCCGGCGGCGCTCGGCGCCGCGCGGCGCGGACGAGGCTGGAGCTTCGACTTCATGGGCGCCTCCAAGTGGTTCTTCTCGCTGTCGGGCACGATCCTGCTGATCGGCGCGCTCGCGATCGGCGGCAAAGGCCTGAACTTCGGCATCGACTTCAAGTCCGGGACGCGGATCCAGACGGCGTTCGTCAAGCCCGTGAGCGAGGGCAAGGTGGCCGAAGCGATGTCGGCCGCCGGCTACCCGAACGCCCAGGTCCAGAAGTTCTCCAACGCGAGCATCGGCGGCGCGGGCTATCAGATCTCGACCAAGACGCTCGCGCCCGAAGCCGTCAAGAAGGTGCAGGCCCTGCTGGACACGCGCTTCGGCAACGGGCCCAGCGCGCCCGGCACCAAGAACTTCTCCTCGACGTCGATCGGGCCGACGTTCGGCAAAACGATCGCCAACAGCGCCGTGATCGCGATCATCGCCTCGCTGCTGGTGATCTCCGCCTATATCGCCCTGCGGTTCGAGTGGAAGTACGCGGTGCCGGTGCTCATCGCGCTGATGCACGACCTGCTGATCACGGCCGGCGTCTATTCGCTGACCGGCCGCGAAGTCACGACGGCGACGGTGGCGGCGTTGCTGACGATCCTGGGCTATTCGCTATACGACACGATCATCGTGTTCGACCGTGTCCGCGAGAACGTCCCGCGGATGCCGCGGGCGGCGTTCTCGCAGATCGTCAACCGCTCTATGTCCGAGGTGCTCACCAGATCGCTCGCCACGAGCTTCTGCACGCTGCTGCCGGTGGCCGCGCTCCTGCTGTTCGGCGGCGAAACGCTCAAGGACTTCGCCTTCGCCCTGCTCGTCGGGATCGCCTCGGGGGCCTACTCGTCGATCTTCATCGCCTCGCCGGTGCTCACCCACTGGAAGGAGCGCGAGAGCGCCTACCGCTCTCGCCGCGCCCGCATCCTGCGGGAGTCCGGACTCGTGCCGGCCTACGCCACCACGGCGACCGGCGCACCCGAGGACATCGAACCCGAGCACAAACGCCGCAGAAGCAGGCGCGGGAGCATCATCGCACCAGAGCAGCCGGGCCAGCAGCTCTCACGCGACGAGTTCCAGGAGCTCGTGCGAGACCTTGACGTCGACAGCGAGCCAGCGCCGACGGCCGGCGCCCGTGCCGGAACGGCGCAGCGCACCAGCCCGGCCCCGCCGGCCGCGCCGGAGCGCGACCCGGCAGCCGACCTCGCGCCGGAGGACCTCGTCATGAAGGACGACTCCAAGCCGCGCCCGAAGCGCCGGCGGCCGCGCAACAAGCGCCATGGGAGGTCTCGCTGATGGGGCTGCTGGGATGGGTAATGATGGGTCTCGCGATCTGGCACTACACGATCTTCCTTCCCGATCGCTTCTGGGGAGGGATCGTCGGCGCGTTCGTCGGCTCGCTCGTGGGGGCCGTCGTCGTTGGATTGATCATCTACGGGGTCAAGGTCTCCGCGCTGCGGGTTCCCGGGGAAAAGGCGACCGATATAGGTGTCGTCCTCTATGCGGTCCCCGGCGCGATCATCGGCATGGGCCTCGTATACCTCGAGGGCGTCCGTCGCGAACGCCGAGCCTCGCAGGCGCAGGCCGGCTGAGCGCCGAGCGCGTCCTGCCGGCGTGGCCGGGGATGCGGCGCGCCCTCGGTGCCGGCGGATCCGTCCCGGCCCGGCCGTAGTGTGGCCGGGGTGAATGCGCACCGCTTTGAGATCCC
>JAOPZB010000212.1 GCA_025964355.1 Solirubrobacterales bacterium
GAAAGCGCGAAGGCGGAGAACAGCAGCAGCAGCGCGAAGGCGTACAGCGTCGAGCCGAGAGCCGGCGCGCCGACGCCGTCGTGCTAATCCACGATCGCCGAAGCGAGCGAGCGCAGCGGCTCGAACAGGAAGACCAGGCCGTCTGTCGGCCTCGGCGCAAACGAGCGCGAGCCGGAGACCATCGAGATCATGATCGCCTCGCCGAGCGCCCGCGCGGTCGCGAGCACGGCCGCGGCGACGATCGCGCCTCGAGCCGCCCGCACGGTCACGGCGAGCGCCGCGCGCAGCGGGTTGACGCCGAGCGCGACGGCTCCCTCGCGCCAGGCGTTCGGCACCGATACGAAGGCCTCGCAGATCAGCGCGATCATGATCGGCGTGATCATCACGGTGAGGATCACGACCGTCACAACCAGGCCGGCACCCGTGAGCTCGACGACGTTCTGCACCGATGCCTTCTGCGAGGTCGTGATCACGTGGTTGCCGACAAACGGCACGAGCACGAGGATGCCGATCAGGCCGTAGATGACCGACGGCACCGACGCGAGCAGCCGGATCACGGGAATCGCGATCCTTCGCAGCCGGGCCGGCGCGAGCTCGACGATGAAGATCGAGGACAGGAGCGCCACGGCGAGCGCGAGCACCACGGCCAGGGCGGTGGTCAGCAGCGTGCCGTAGAGCAGCGGCCAGGCGCGCAGGTGGAAGGCCGACGCCGGCGGCTGCACGCTCGTCGCCTGCATGTTCGCGATCTGGGTTTCCAGGCTTCCGCCCGGCCCCAGCCAGCCGAGCCCATTGTGGCGGAACGTCGGCCAGGCATGGATGGCCACGAACACGACCATCGCCACCACCACGACGGCGACCAACAACGACACCGCGCCGAGCGAGCGCTCGGCGCGGTGGTCAGGCCATGGGTTGCGAAGCCGCTCGAGCACCTGAGCTTCAGGTGATCGGGATCCACTGGGTCGAGATGATCTTGCGGGCAGCGGCGGCTTTCTCGATCCAGCCGATGAAGGCCGATGCTGCGCCGGTCGCCTTGCCTTTGGTCACCTCATAGAAGCGGGCGATGCCGGCGTACTGTCCTGACACGGCGTTTGCCCTGTTGCACTGGACGCCGTTCAGGGCGACCGGGTTTACGCCGCCTTTGTCCGACTGGTAGTTGGATAGGAAGCCGATCGAGCTCGGGTCGTTTTCCACCTGCTGGCGCAGCAGGCCCTCGGAGGGCTCTTCCGCCGCGATGCTCGAGACTTTCTTGCCTTCGAGCAACAGCGTCTGGAAGTTCGTCAAGACGCCCGCGACCGAGGTGCGGCTGATCAGGTCGATCGTGCCGCTGGCGCTCGCTCCCGAGACGCCGCTCCAGCTGCGTGTCTTGCCGGT
The DNA here is from genome assembly GCA_025964355.1 of Solirubrobacterales bacterium. Classification (GTDB taxonomy): domain Bacteria; phylum Actinomycetota; class Thermoleophilia; order Solirubrobacterales; family Solirubrobacteraceae; genus Palsa-744. The sequence continues at coordinate 1,372 of JAOPZB010000212.1, forward strand.
GAAGATCGAGATCACCTGCGACTGCGTCAGATTGGAGAGCGGATTCGCCTTGTTCGTCACGACGCAGATCGCGTACTTGGCGATCGGATAGAAGACAAGTCCTTTGGGGTCGCTCAAAAGCGGGTCACGTGACACGTCGCCGATCGTCACGCGCCCGGCGGCGACGTCGTTGACGCCTATCTGCGCCCCGCCCTGCGCGATCTTGAATTTGACTTTTTTGGGATGCGTCTTGACGTACTTCTGGGCGAGCAGGGACACGAGCGGGAACGAGGCCGTGGCCCCGCTGATCGTGACCACGCTGACCGCGGAGGCGGCCGCGGGCGCCGCAACCCCGACCACGCCAGCCACCGTGAAGGCGACGGAGAGACGGCGAATTCGATGCATTAGAAGAGGTGCTCCGTTTCAGGAATGGGTTGACAACTGGTTGACAACGTGCGGCGCGGAACATAGCATATCTCCACAGATCTGATCGACATTAGCTAGTTTGTGGAAATAGTGAGAGACTTGACGTGTCTCTCCCTCCCCGTCTCCGGGACGGTCCGTCGCCATCGCCAACACACCCAACACACCGAACCCGTCCGAGGCCACGGCCGCGCATGCGCACGGCTCGGTGTCCGTCGGCCGGGTCGCGGCCGGCGCGCCCGCGCCAGCTCCAGTCCCCGCGAGGGCGCCGAACACGGTCCTGCGCTCGCTCTCGCCACGGGTGACCGCCGCCCTCGCCGGGGTCATGCTGGCGATCGGCGTGGCCGTGGGCGCCGCGATCGGCCCCGCCCCCAGCACGTCCTTCGCGGGAGCGGCCGGGCTGGGGCAACTGCTTCCCCCGCTGCTCGCCGCCGGAGTGGGCCGGCAGGCGCCCGTCCAGCCGCCGCCGGTGACGCCCGCGGCGACGCCGTCGCCGGCCGCCAGCTCGAACTCCCCCACACCGCCGGCGAGCTTGCCGGCGCCGGCAAGCGCCACCCCGTCTGAAACGCAGCCCTCCGCGCCACCCGAATCGGCGCCCGTTTCACCTTCGGCGCCCAGCGGCTCGGAAGGCGCCGGCGGACCGATCGCGGTAGCGCCCGTGACGCACGTGTGGCTGATCGAGCTGGCCGGGTCGACCTTCGCCAATGCACTCGCTCAGCCGTCCCTCGCCCCCTACATCAACGGACAGGCGCTCGGGGCGGGTACGCTGCTGAGCGGCTGGTCGGGCCTTTCGGCAGCCGCCTTCGCGGCCGAGGCCGGTCAACTCGCCAGCCCGGCGCCGCAGCTGCTCGACACGGTCGCACAGGCCGCGTGTCCGGAAGGCGTCGCCGGCGGCGCCTGTGCGCCCGGCACGCCCGGCGAGCTGACGGCGGCGGACGAATTCCTCAAGGCGGCCATCCCCCCGATCACCTCCACGGCCGCGTACCGTGAACACGGCTTGATCATCGTCACCTTCGGCTCGGTCGTGGCCGGATCGGCCTCCGGTCTGCCGGCCGGCTCGTCGTCGGTGACGCTCACCGCAGTGCCCGCTTCCGGCGCCCTGGTGATCTCGCCGTTCGCCTCCGCCGGCGTGCGCTCATCCACGCCCTACAACGCCACTTCACCAAAGCAGAGCATCGAAAGGCTTCTGCGGCGATGAGAGACCCATCAATCAACGAACGGAGACAACCGTTGCACGCATTGAAAGACGCCCACCGCAAGGCCACGTTGTGGCTCGGCGCGATCGTGGGCACTGTCGCCCTGCTGCTCGCGACCCCGGCCTTGAGCCAAGCCGAAGAAGCCAACCCCAACAACTACAACTGCCTCGGCAGCCTGGCGGCCGGGACTCCCGAACCGGGTAACGAAGACCAGCAGGTGAAGTACGCCTTCTACTGCAACGGCCCGATCACCGGCTATCAGGTCCAGGCGCAGATACCGGTGACGGGGGTCCAAAGCCCGCCGTCGGTCGCCGACATCAAAGCGAGCCCGCTGAGCGACACGTTCTCGTGCTCAGGCGAAATCCCAGGCTTTGCGCTCAATTGCGTCGGCGCCGCCAAGGCCGGATATGAGACGGTCGCCGGCCAGTTCTCGATCGGCACCAAGCTCTGCGCCGAGCCGCGCGTCGATGCGCTGCTGACCGTCACCTACGCCTATCTGGAAAAAAACGTGGTCACGCAGGCGATCTCGGGGCCGTTCGAGCTCGGGCGCCCCAGCGGCTGCCGGCCGGACGCCTTCTCGGGAAGCAGCCGCCTGAATCCCCGTGCCCCGCAGAAGGCCCACAAGAAGTCGACCAAGAAGAAGACGCACAAGAAAGTGAGCGCCAAAAAAGCCACCCCCAGGAGCAGATGAGGCGTACTAGCGGACGGCGTCGCGACCCGGCGGCGCCGTCCCCGGTGCCTGGTGGGCGCCTTGCGCGCGGCCTGACTTCGTTCCCCTAAAGCATGCTGGTCGTCATGCGTTCGACCTCGGCGATCGAGGTCAGTCCATCGCGGACCTTCTGCATGCCGTCGTCTCGCAGGCGAAGCATCCCTTCCCGGACCGCGACGGCGACCATGGCGTCGACCGACGCACGTTCGAGTATCAGGGCGCGGATGGGCTCGCTGACGCTCATCACCTCGTAGAGGCCTATCCGCCCGCGGTAGCCCGAGCCGCCGCAGCGAGGGCAGCCGGCGGCGTCATAGGGCTCGGCCCCCGCGAGCCCGTACTCCTCGAGCACGTGCTCGGGGAGGTGCAGGGGACGCTTGCAGTGCGTGCAGAGCATCCGCACGAGGCGCTGGGCGACGATGCAGTCGACGGCCGAGGAGACGAGGAACGGCTCGATGCCCATGTCGATGAGCCGCCCGAGCGCGCTCGGCGCGTCGCGAGTGTGAAGGGTCGAGAGCACGAGATGGCCGGTGAGCGCCGCCTCGACGGCGATGTGCGCCGTCTCGCGGTCTCGGATCTCGCCGACCATGATCACGTCTGGGTCGGCGCGCAACATCGAGCGCAGCCCGAGGTCGAATGTCACCCCTGCCTTGGGCGCGATCTGCATCTGCTTGACGCCGGCGATCCGTTGCTCGACGGGATCCTCGATCGTGAGGATGCTCCGTTCGCCGTCGTTGAGCACGGCCAATGCGGCGTAGAGGGTGGTCGTCTTGCCCGAGCCCGTCGGCCCGGTCACGAGCACGGCCCCATTTGGACGTTGGATCGCGCGACCGAAGCGCTCCTGGTCGGCCGGCTGCATCCCGAGCGACTCCAGCCCCTCGACCACGGCCCCCTTGTCGAGGATTCGCAGCACGACGGCCTCGCCGGCCACGAGCGGGAGGGTCACGACGCGGATGTCCACGCGGCGTCCGTCGACCGTCAGCCCGAAGCGCCCGTCCTGCGGGACGCGCTTCTCGGAGATGTCGAGCTCGCCCATGATCTTGATACGCGAGACGACGCCCGACGCCATCTTGCGCTTGATCGTCGCGGCCGGGGAGAGCACGCCGTCGACGCGGAACAGAACGCGCATGTCGCCCTCTTCGGGGTTGACATGGATATCGGAGGCCCCCTGCTGGATCGCCTGGGCGACGATCGAGTGGACGAGCTTGATGATCGGGGCGTCGCTGTCGGCCTCTGAGACCTGGAGGTTCTGCTCGGCCTCGTCCTCGGCATCCTCCTCGACGATGTCCTCGATCGACTCGTCCATCTGGACGAGCCTGGTCAGCAGCAGGTTCAGATCCTCGACCGAGGCCGCCGCCGGCCTGACGCGCCGGCCGGTCATCATGCCGACATCGTCGATCGTCAACACGTTCGTCGGGTTGGCCATCGCGAGCACCAGCGAGCCGTCGTCGGTGAAGCCGACGGGCACGGCTTGATAGCGGCGTGCCGTCTCGGCGCTCAGCAGGTTGACCGCGCCCATGTCGAGGTCGTATATCGCGAGGTCGACGAAGTCCAGGCCGAAGCGCTCGGCGACGACCCGCGCGAGCTGGTCGTGGCGGAGCACTCCACGCTCGACGAGCACCAGGCCGGTCGGCCGCCCCTGGGCGCGCGCGGCTGCGACCGCCTCCTCGACGGTATGGCGATCGGCGAATCCGAGGTCGACGGCGACCTCCCCGATCATGCGTGTCGAACGGCCGCTGCGATGAGGCGGGTACAGGCCGTTGCTCGGCTGCTCGGCCGCGGCATCCGCAGCGTCCTGCGCCGGGTGGGGCTCCGGTGCCGCGGTCTGCCCAGCGGCCTTGGCCGGGGGTGGCCCGGCTTGTGAGACGGCGGCGTTGCCCATCACACCCTTATCGGCAGCTTCGACGGCGCGCTTGACAGCCAGATTCGCGGCTCAGGCGGTCGGCGCGCCGGCGCCGTGCTCAAACGCCGCCTTGACCTGTGCGTCTAGAGCATTCAGGCGGTACAGCGCGAGCGCCTCCGCCGAGGCGAAGCGCTGGCCGGAGGCTGCCTCCTGGCCATGGTGGAGCATCACGCAATGCTCGAGCGCGAGCCGGCGCCCGCCGTCGAGGCCGGCTGGGAGATGGCTGGCGATCAGGCGCAATCCCAGCTCTACGTGGCCGAGCAGCGTTCCCTCCCGGCTGCGCTCGATGTCGGCGCCGTAGGTGAACTCGCGTGTCTTGCCGATGTCGTGGACGATCGCCGCGCTGACGAGCAGGTCGCGGTCCAGACGGGGGTGAAGCGTGCACAGCTCGAGCGCCATCGTCGCTACCGCGACCGTGTGCTCGAGCATGCCGCCGAGGTAGGCGTGATGGCTCGAGGAAGCACGGCCGCGGGCGCCCGAGACGGGCACCGAGCAGGGCGCGCGGCGGATCTCGGGCCGCAGTGCCTCATCGCCGAGCAGCCCCCCGAGCAGCGCCTTCAGCCCGGAGTCGTAGACCTCGCGCGCGAGATGCTCCAGGAAGCCTTCGAGCTCGTCGAGGTCACGGTATGCGACCGGAAGGAAGCGGGCCGGGTCGGCGTCGGCGCCATCCGCGCGAGCGATCGCGTGGACCTCGACCTGCAGCTCATCGCGAAAGCGCGCGACGCGTCCACCGACGCGCACGAGATCGCCCCGCTCGAAGCGCCCCGCGAGCACGTCGGCGTCTCGGAAGACACGCGCGAGGATGCTCCCCGTCCGGTCGCGTAGCTCGATCGTCAGATAGGCGGTGCCGGCACGAGAGATCTGGCGTTCCTTTCGCGTGCACGCGAATACGCCGTCGAGCTCTTCGCCGGCGCGCAGCGTGGCGATCGTCTGGCTCTGATCGGAGGCGGGGAAGGTCGCGGAGGCCATCGGCGCATGATGTACGGTGGTTCGGATGCAGCCATTCATCTGGGATCGCCGCCCCGATGGCCTGAGGGCCCCGGCGATGATCTGCGCGTTTGCCGGTTGGAACGACGCCGGCGAGGCGGCGTCCAGTGCGGTCTCCTTCCTCGCCGGCTCACTCGACGCCAGGCGCTTCGCCCGGATCGACTCGGAGGAGTTCTACGACTTCCAGGCAAACCGACCTTGCGTCTCCTTTGGCGAGGGGGAGCGGCGCGAGATCACCTGGCCGTCGGTGGAGATCTTCGAGGCGCCGGCGCCGCGTGCGCCGCGTGACCTGGTTCTCGTCCAGGGGGCGGAGCCGTCGATGCGCTGGCGCGGCTTCAGCTCGCACATCGTCGATCTCGCCGAGGCGCTCGGCGTGCAGGTCGTCGTCTCCCTCGGCGCGCTGCTCGGCGACGTGCCACACACGCGGCCGGTCGCGATGAGCGGCCACGCCTCGGACCCGGCGCTGATGGAGCGCCTGGGACTACAGACCTCGAGCTATGAGGGTCCGACGGGGATCGTCGGGGTGCTCCACGCCGCCTGCGCCGACGCGGGCCTTCCCTCCGTGAGCCTGTGGGCGGCGGTGCCGCACTACGTCGCGGCGGCCACCAATCCCAAGGCCGCCTTGGCCCTGGTGCGCAGGGTCGAAGGCCTGATCGGAGTCTCGGTCGACGTGTCGGAGCTCGAATCCGCCTCGGCCGACTATGAGCGCCAGGTCGAGCTGGCCGTGCAGAGCGACCCGGACATCCAGGCGTTCGTGGAGCGACTGGAGCAGGCGGCTCAGAGCGAGGCGCAAAGCTCGCCGGAGCACGTGCCGTCGGGGGACATCCTCGCGCGCGAATTCCAGCGCTTCCTGCGCCAGCGCGGGCCTGAGGGCAAGTAGGTCCAGCGGCCCAGGCGCGGGCGACTAGCCCTCGGCCGCGGGGCAGACGATCCGGTAGTCGCAGATCGAGCAGGCCGCCGGCGAGGGCGTGGGCTCGAACTCCTGAGCGAGGATGCCGTCCCCCACCTCGAGCACGATGTCCTTGACCGACTCGGCATCGCGGTCGCTGCGCGCCACGGGCACCTTCAGGTCGTCGAGCACGTAGTAGTAGGCCTGCCGCGAGGACTCGAGATCCCAGGCTTCCCGGGCTGCGAGCGCATAGAGCGACAGCTGGACGTCGTCGGCAAGCTGGTCGGCGGTCTTCGGCCGCGATGTCTTGTAGTCGATCAGCTCATACTGCTCGCTGGAGCCATCGGCGAGGCGGTCCACGCGGTCGACGCGACCGCGCAGGTGGTGGGGGCCGAGCCGGAAGTCGAACTGGCGCTCGAACCACACGGGCTCGGCGTCCTCGTCGTGCAGCCGCGCGTGGTAGCGCGTCAGCGCCGCGCTCGCCTTGCCGCGCAGCTGGAGCTCGCGCGCTCCGTCGCCGAGCCCGCTCCGGCGCCAGCCGGCATCGAGCAGGTCGAGCATCTGCGCGAGCGTCTCGCCGCCTTCGGAGTGAAAGCGCTCGAGCACCTGATGCACGACGATCCCGAATCGCTGGTGGACGGTCTGCTCGGTGGGGATGCGCAGGACGCGCGCGAACTTGTATCTCAGCGGGCAGCTGCGGTAGGTGTGGATGTCCGATGCCGATAGAGCCAAACCGATCCCCCTGCGCGGGAGGAACGGGCCGAGCGAGTGCTCCTCGCGCCGGGCGAGCGCCTGTGCACGGGCACGCTCGTCGGTCTCGACCGCCAGCAGCATGTCGTCGAGCGGCGAGGTCAGGAGGATCTCGCGCTGCATCGGAGTGGTCGCGGCGAGCAGGCGGGCGTTGATGTCCGAGAGCGTCTCGGCGAGGCTCTGCCCGTCGGGACGCTGAAGCAACGCCGAGAGCTTGAGCAGCTCGAGATAGCGGACGACGCCGTGGGAGATGTCGAGATCGGTGTCCAGTCGCAGCTCCCCGAGTCGACCGCCGATGCGCGCCACGCTGCTGAGCACCTCCTCACGCAGCAGGTGAAGCGTGGCCTCGAGCTCACCGCTCGCGGCGTCCTCAGGGGCGACGGGCATCTCGAGCGCCTCCGCCGCGTCGCGCTCGGCGGGCACGTCGATGCCGCTCGCGGCGACCTCCGCCGCGCTCTCATCGGCCTGCCCGGCGACCCGCGAGCCTGCCGGCTCCGGGTCGCGACCCTCCGCCTGGGCCTGCGGGACGACGGTCGCGAGGTGGCGTGCGAGCTCGCGGATGCTCGACTGGGGCCTGCGCTTGACGAAGTCCGCCGCGAGCGCGCGCAGCCGCTGGAGGCTCGCATGCTGCGCGGCTGCATCCTCGGGCGCCAGCAGGCGCCGTCCGGGCACGCCGAGCCGCTCGATCAGGCGGCCGACGAACACGTCCGGTCCGAGCGTGTTGAGCTCCGCGGCGGCGCTGCGATGAAGCTCGACGAAACGCTGTATGCGTTCTCTGGCCTCCGGCGGCACCTGCGGTGACTCAGTCGCCGCCGCGAGGCCGAGGACGAGGTCGAGCTTGCGGCGGCGGGCGACCTGGATCACGCGCGCGAGCTCGACCTGGCGCAGCTCGATCGGGGGGCGCGCGAGCGCACGTACGACCGCGGCCGCGTCCTGCGGGTCCACCAGCAGTCGCAGCCAGGCGACGACGTCGCGTACCTCGGCCCGCATGAGGAACCCTGCTTGCTGCACTGCGCCCGGCGATGCCGGCGGCGGCGCGGGCGCGATTCTCGAGCCAGACACATTCCTAGGATACGGGGAGAAGCGCCCCGCCTGGCTACGCTCTTTGGATGGACGTGATCGATTGGGGCGCAGCCCAGCGAGTGGGCGAGCTGATAGCCGGTTCGCCTCCATATGGAGGCGTGTCCGCGGCGTCCGTCGAGCCGCTCGCCCGGGACTTCGCACGCCGCGTCAGCGAGTACAGCGGCCTCGCGATGCCCGCCGAGCTGCCGGCGCTTGAGGCGGTCGATCGCCCGTCGTGGATCGCGGCGAACCTGAAGACGATGCAGCCCCTGCTCGCGACGCTCACCGACCGGATGGACGACGACGCCGGGCGCTTCGCCGGACCGCTGCGAGGCCCCCTGCGCTCCGCATCGGGCCTGCTGCTGGGGGCCCAGGTCGGGGCTCTCACGGGCATGCTCTCCCAGCGCGTGCTGGGGCAGTACGACCTCGCGCTGCTCGACTCATCGGCGCCACCGCGTCTGCTGCTGCTCGCGCCGAACCTCGCTCAGGCGGCGCGCAACCTCGGTGTCGATCGGGACGAGCTCGTGCTCTGGGTGACGATCCACGAGATCACCCATGCGGTCCAGTTCTCCGGAGCGCCCTGGCTGCGCGACTACCTTGGATCGCTGCTCAAGGAGCTGATCGACGGGCTGCAAGTGACCATCACCGGTCGCTCCGAGCGCGGGGAGAATGCAAAGACGACCGGCGGGCGGCGCCCGCGCCTCCCAGATCCAGCCGAGCTTCGCGAGATGCTCGACCGCGCACGGCAGGGGGAGCTTCTGCGGCTGACCCTCGGCGAGGACCGCTGGCGACTCGTCGAGCGCATGCAGGCGGCGATGTCCCTGATCGAGGGACATGCCGAGCACACTATGGATGCGGTCGGCGCCGAGGTCCTCCCGTCACTGCCGAAGCTCCGCGCGGCGATGAATCGCCGGCGGGCCGGGCGCGGACTTCCCTGGCGGGTGCTCGAGCGCCTGCTCGGGCTGGAGTTGAAGCTGCGCCAGTACGAGATGGGGCGGCGCTTCTGCGACGAGGTCGTGGACGAGGGGGGCCGGCAGGCGCTCGCGCTGGCATGGAGCGGGCCGGACGCGCTTCCTAGCCCAGCGGAGCTGGAGCGGCCGGCGCAGTGGATTTCGAGGATGCGGAGCAACCCGCCCGGCGGTTCGATTAATCGAACGCATGTTCCTCCTGTTACAAGCTGATCTGCGGCCGGTCCCCTGATTACAGGGAATTCACGCCGTGCTAGGATCGACCTGTAACAATCTTCCTTGCTCGGGGTTACAAACATGTGTTCGCTGGGAAAGATCAGCGAGAAGCGCCAAGCAATCAATCCCGCATCCGCTCATAGAGCGGCGAGGAAGAACAGGAGACCCGCTCCATATGGCAACTTCGACCACCAACTCAGCAAGCGCGCCCAAAGCGCGCGCCAACGCCGCCCGTAAACCGGCCGCGAGCAAAGCACGCCGCGGCCGCTCGACCGCGCGCGGCACCACGCAGTCGAAAGCGACTCGTGCCAAGGCTGCTCGCACACGCGCGACCCACCAGACGGAGGCCGCCCTGCGTCAGACACAGACGGCGACGCGCGACACCGCCGACGTCTTCGGCGACTATGCAGAGCGCGCCGTGCTGATTCCGGTCGGCGCCGCGCTGATCGCACGCGACCGCGTCGTCTCGAGCGTCAGCGACACGATCTCGAGCTACTCCTCGGCGTCGAAAGCCCAGGCGCAGCTGCGACGCTTCGAGCGCCGCGGCGTCACTGCCCGCAACCGGCTCGAGCGCGAGGTCCGCAAAGCCCGCGTCCGCGTCGAGCGCGAACTGCGTCAGCGTCGGCGTGAGATCGAGAAGACCGTCGAGGCGCGTCGCGACGCCGTCGCCAAGAACGGCTCCGAGCTCGCAAACCGCGTGCCCGACCTGGCCAACCGGGTTCAGGAGCGCGTACTCAGCCTCGTCTGAACCGCCACCTTCCCCCGCCCGGCTCGGAGAGGCCGGTCGGGAAAGTCTGCCGGCCTCATATCCCGCCGGCAGTAGTAGCACCCTCTCCTCCCCTCGACCCGCGGGCGGCTCCCACCGCCCGCGGGTCACTTTAACGGGCGAACCGAGCGCTCGCTCGGGGGGCCTGGTGGCTTCGCGGGGAGGTCCAGGGCGTGGCCGCTGGGCAGACCGACCGGGCAGGGCGCGCGGGTTTGCCACAATGGGCCGGTGATCGACAACAACGAGATCCGCACCGCGCTCGAGGCGGTCATCGATCCCGAGCTTCATCGCTCGATCGTCGAGCTGGACATGGTGCGCTCGATCGACGCCGGCGCCAACGGCGTCGTCGACGTGACCGTGTCGCTCACGACGCCGGGATGCCCGATCAAGGGGCACTTCCAGAGCGCGGTCGCCGAGGCCGTCTCCGGCGTCGGAGGCGTGACCCACGTGAACGTCTACTTCGACGTGCTCGATGACGCGCAGAAGGCCGCGCTGCAGCAGAAGCTCGGGCGTGCCAGCCTGCCGGCCGGAGCCCTCGCGCAGGTCGCCAACGTGCTCTGCATCGGTTCGGGCAAGGGCGGCGTCGGCAAGTCGACGTTGACTGCGAACCTGGCCGCGGCGCTGATGGGCGAGGGCAAGCGCGTCGGTGTTCTCGACGCGGACGTCTGGGGCTACTCGATTCCGCGCATGTACGGGCTCGGCTCCACCCGCCCGCCGGTCTCGCCGCAGCGCAAGATAATCCCCCTCGTCGCGCACGGCGTGAAGGTGATGTCGATCGGCTTCTTCGTCGAGGAGGACGCCGCGGTGGTGTGGCGCGGCCCCATGCTGCACAAGGCCCTCACGCAGTTCCTGCAGGATGTGGAATGGGGCGCGCTCGACTACCTGCTGGTCGACCTTCCTCCGGGCACGGGCGACGTCTCGATGACGCTCGCGCAGCTGCTGCCTCAGGCCCAGTTCCTGATCGTCACAACGCCGCAGCAGACCGCCCAGAAAGTGGCGCGGCGCGCCGCCCAGATGGCCCACAAGGTGTCCCTGGAGATCGGCGGCGTGATCGAGAACATGTCGAGCTTCACGACGCCGTCGGGGGAGCGCTTCGCGATCTTCGGAGAGGGAGGCGGCGGCGAGCTCGCCGAGGAGCTCGACGTGCCGCTGCTCGGTCGCGTGCCGCTGACGATGCCGCTGCGGGCGCAGTCCGACGACGGCGTTCCGCTGGTGATCGAGGATCCGGACGATCCCGCTGCACAGGCGATCCACCAGATCGCGCGCGGCCTTATCGCCATGTCACCCGCCCAGCTGGCGGAGCTGCCGCTGGTCGAGGCCGCCGCGGCGGCGGCGCCGGACCCCACGGGCGGCCCCAAACCCGTGGGCATGTCGCTGCCGATGGCCTGAGCACGGGCCCGTCGCGCGCAGTGACATGCCCTTAGGGCTCCTGCGCCCGGGCTTGGCGGCCACGGATCGCGGCGCCCGTTGGAGCCCTGGGCCGGTGGGCTCGGCGGGTTCAGCCCGCGTTCCGGCCGCTTGACAAGCGTCTACCACCTGAGAGGATCGTCTTAGAAATGCCGGTACAGAATCAACAGGAGGAGGAGCAGGACGACCGGTCCGACACCGGTCATGCCGCCGGCGACGGGGTCGTCGAATTCGACGAACGCCGCGCCAAGCTGGAGCGGCTTCGCGCCGAAGGGATCGACCCCTATCCCCCGGTAAGCCTATGGGATACGCGGAAGCTGATCTCCGACGTGCTCGAGGCCCACGACCCGGCGGCGCTACAGCCGGGTGAGCATCCCCAGTTGAGCTATCAGATCGCCGGACGGCTGATCTCGCGCCGCGTGCACGGCAGGACCGCGTTCCTCGACGTGCGCGACCTGTCGGGCCAGATTCAGGTCGTCGTGCGCGTCGACGCGCTCGGCGAGGAGGCCTACAACCGCATCTTGAACCTCGACATCGGAGACATCGTCGCCATCGCCGGGCACGTCTATGTCACGCAACGGGGCCAGCTCGCGCTC
>JAOPZB010000217.1 GCA_025964355.1 Solirubrobacterales bacterium
AGCCCCCCTTCCCGGCCAACCAAGGCCTCTACCAGGGTCCGACGTTGATCAACAACGTGGAGACGCTCACAACCGTTCCGGTGATCATCCGGATGGTCTTGGTGATCGTGTCCTCCAGCGCCGCTCCCTTGCCGCGACCGATGAAGCTGCCCGAGTTGACGTCGATCACGGTGAGCGCCTCGGCGTAGTCGATGATCAGGTAGCCGCCACTCGGCAACTCGACGCGGCGCGAGAGCAGCCCGTCGATGGCCTTGTCCACACCGTAGGCCTCGAACAGCGGCTCCTTCTGCTCCCAGAGCTCCACCCGCTCGACGAGCTCGGGTGCGGTGCGCGTGAAGAACGAGACCAGACGGCGGTACTGCTGCTCGTCGTCGACGACCGCGCGCTCGAAGTGCGCGGAGAAGATGTCGCGCACGACGCGCACCGAGAGGTCTGCCTCTTGGAAGACCAGGTCAGGGGCGGTCGTCTCGCGGACGCGGTTGTCGAGCACCTCGTGGAGCTTGTGCAGATATTTGAGCTCGCGTTCGAAGTCCTCCCGCTTGGCGCCGTGGGCGGCGGTCCGGACGATCACGCCGCCGCCGTCCAGCGCGAGGTTCGCCGTCTGGCGGCGCAGGCGCTCGCGCTCCCGGTCCTCGAGGCGGCGCGAGACGCCTATCCCCTCGCCGGTCGGTGCGTAGACCATGTAGCGCCCGGCGATGGTCAGCTCCATCGACAGGCGCGCGCCCTTCGTCTTCAGCGGATCCTTGACGACCTGTACGACGATGTCCTGGCCCGGCGAGAGCAGGTCGGAGATCTTGCGCCCGGCTCCACTTCCTCGCCCGCGGCGCGGCGTCTCGACACCCGGCAGCACGATCTCGTCGACGTGCAGGAAGCCGTTCTTCTCCAGGCCGATATCCACGAACGCTGCCTCAAGGCCGGGCAGGACGTTGTCGACCTTGCCGTTGTAGATGTTGCCGACGATCGAACGGCCGCCGCGGCGCTCTATGTAGAGCTCAGCGACGCGATAGCCGGCCTCCGGTGCCCCGTCGCGCTTGCGGGCGCTGGCCGCTTTGCGCGCGGTTGAGGTCGAGCGCGAGGCGGCGGGCGTTCCGCTCGCCTCCAGAAGCGCCACGCGCGTCTCCGCGCGGTCGACGCTGACTAGCACTTGCTTTTTCAATTTGATCCAGTCTTTCGATATGGAAGAGCGCCGAGCGCCAGGCGCGTGGGCGCCGGGAGGGCGCGCACAGGCTCAGCGGGACGTGTCCCCGTGAGGGCGCGCCGTGGCGTGCGCCACGCGCAGCCCGTAGGGGCTGAGGATGTGATGTGGCGTGCTCGGCGGACATTGGTTCTAGTAACGCAGTACGCGATCCTTCAGCGCCGCTGAGGCGCGCGCCTGGACATAGATGGACTGCAACAGGCCAACCGCCAACAGGGTGGTGATCACCGACGAGCCACCGTAACTCATGAGCGGAAGCGTGACGCCGGTAATGGGCATGATCCCAATTGTCATCCCCACGTTGACGAAAACCTGGAACATCAGCATAGCCGCTACGCCGGCCGCGATCAGCGAGCCGAACAGATCCTTTGACATCACGAGCACGCGCAGGGCACGGGAGATCAGCAGCCCGTACAACAGCAGCACGAGCCCGGCGCCGACGAAGCCGTACTGCTCGCCGACGGCGGCGAAGATGAAGTCCGTGTGACTCTCCGGCACGAAGCCGTTGGGAATCTGGCTCGAGTTCGCGCCACGACCCGTCTTCTGCCCGGCGCCGATCGCGATCTTGGACTCCTGCTGTTGGTAGCCTTCCTTCTGCGGGTTCGACGACGGGTGCAGGAAGGCCGTCAGGCGTGCTGTCTGGTAGGGCTTCAGCACGTGAACTCCCGCAGCGGGGGCCGCTACGAGCACGAACGCGACCGACACGGCCACCAGCGCCGCAAGGCCGGCGAGGTGCCGCCAGGAGGCGCCCGCCACGAACAGCAGAACGTAGGCGACGACCATGTAGACCATGCCCGAGCCGAGGTCGGGCTGGACGATCACGAACATCGCCGGGATGAGTGCGGCGATCATCACGCGCACCGTGGTGTCGCGCTCGCGCAGCGCGCGAGTGCGCTCGGCGACGAACGCGGCGAGCGCGACGATCAGCAGCACCTTTCCGAGCTCGGAGGCCTGGAATGAGAAGAAGGGGAAGTTGATCGCCCGCGTCGAGCCGCGCGCGGCATGGCCCAGGGCGAGCACCGCGAGGATGCTCAAGATCAGCGCCGCATAGATTGCGTTTTTCGCGCTTCTCAGGCGAGCGTAGTCCAGCCGCGAGAGCCCGAGCATCAACACGAAGCCGACGATCAGATAGGTGGCCTGGCGTTCGACGTAGTAGTTCGGCCGCCCCGGGACGAGGTTGCGCGTGGCTGCTCCCAGCGTGACCGCCGAGCAGATGCCGAGGCCGATGATCGCGAGCGTGAGCACGGGATCCAGTGGCAGGCGCAGCGCCCGCGGCGGGGACACCGGCGCCTCCTCGGTCGGCCTGATCGGGCTCAGCGGCATCAGCGCGCGAGACCCGCCGGGTGGGACCGATGTACGGTCGCCGCGCGACCGTCGCAGGCGTTGGCGTCGCGGCGGCGGCTCATAGCGTCTTGGAGCTCCCCGCCACGAACTTGCCCGGCTTGCCGAACCACTTCGACGCCATCAGGCGAGCGACCGGCGCGGCGGTTTCGGCACCGAACCCTCCCTGCTCGACGGTCACCGCGATGACGATCGGGCGGTGCGGGTCGCCGATGTAGCACATGTACCAGGACTGATCTTCCAGCGGTTCGCGCTGGGCCGTGCCCGTCTTGCCGTAGACCGGGTGCTGGGACTGGTCCCATCCGCTCCAGACGTCGAACGAAGTCCCGCCCGGCTGGCTGGCCGCATCGTGGATCCCTGCCATGACGAGACTGAGGTCGGAGGGGTTGAGGTGCACGCGGCGCGCCGGCGGCGGGGTCAGCGCCTGCAGCAGGCCCCCGTGGGAGTCGTCGACCTCGAGCCCGAGGTGCGGCGTCACGACGGTGCCTTCGCCGCCGTTCATGTAGGCGTTGGCGAGCGTCGAGTAGGCGACGGCCATCTGCAGCGGTGAGGTCACGAGGTCGCCCTGGCCGACGGCCAGGTGCATGTTGTCGCCGACACTCCACGGCCGGCCGTCGGAGATCCCGCAGCTGTGCACATGCTTGCGTCGCTCGCACGTCAGCTCCGCCGCTGCGACTTTCGCGCGCCATTTGCGGTCCGGCACGGTACCCGTGATCTCGCTCGGCAGATCGATGCCCGTCTTGCGGCCGATGCCAAGTTCCCTCGCTTTGCTCTGGATCACGTCGCCGTGGCTGTTGGCCAGCTCGCCGACTTCGAAGAAGTAGGTGTCCGAGGAGACGCGCAGCGCGTCGACGAGGCTCACCGCCCCGTAATCGGCGTGCCCGGCGTTGCAGAACTGCTGCGTGGACACCGAGATGCACGACCCGGCGCCGAGGCCGGCGTTGGGATCGAGAACGCCCGATTCGAGCGCGCCGATCGCCGTTATCGGCTTGAAGGTCGAGCCGGTCGGATACGTGCCGTTGACCGCGCGATCGGTCAGCGGGCCTCCGGCGACGCTGCTGCCCTGGAGCTTCGCGTATTCGGCCTTCGTCAGCGGTTTGGCGAATTTGTTCGGATCGAAGCCCGGGTAGGAGCCGATCGATAGGACCTGCCCGTTGCGCGGGTCGAGTGCCACGAAGGCACCGGCATTCGCCGGTTTGCCGGAGGCGCGCGCGTGTTCGATTCCTTCCAGTAGCGCCTTTTCGCTCTCTTTCTGCAGGCCGAGGTCGAGCGTGACCCTCAGGCTGTGTCCTGCGCGCGGCTGCTTGGCCGCCAGCTTGCTCGGCACGGGGTAGCCGGCGGCGTTTACTCCGACGCGCTGCACGCCGGCTTCGCCGCGCAGGTAGCGGTCGTAGTAGTACTCGAGACCTTCCTGACCGACGACGGTTCCCTGCTGCACGCCCTGGAAGGCGCGCAGCTTGAGCTCGGGTTTGGAGACCTGGCCGACGTAGCCCAGCACCTGGGCGGCCATGTCGCCGTAGGGATAGGCGCGCAGGGCCACGGGCTGCTGCACGACCCCGGGAAACTGGCTCTGCTGCTCGGCGAGGACCGTAAGCACGCCCGATCCAGCGTCGGTCTTGATCGTCACCGGGGCATAGGGCACGGCCGAGCGTCCGCGGATGACGAGCGCCTGGATGCGCCCGGCGCTCAGCCCGAGCAGGCGACCGAGCCGCCGGTAGAGCGCCGCCCGCGGCGCGCCCGACGGCGGCAGCGCCGAGGGGACGACCTGCACGGCGTTCGTCGTTCGGCTGGCCACGATCCGCTGGCCGGCACGATCGAGGATCTGGCCGCGCGGCGCGGGGATCGGAAGGTCGCGCACGCGGTTTGCGTTGGCCTGCTGGACGTACTGTTCGCCGGAGAGCACCTGCAGGTACCAGAGGCGGAAGAAGACCACACCGAACATCACCATCGCCAGGCCGCCGATGATCGCCACGCGCAGGGCGAGCTGGGGCGAGACCGGGATGCGCGGGTCGCTCGGGCGGACCCGCTCGAGGGCGCTCATGCGCGCGAGAGCGGGCTGAGCCCACCGGTCGTGTACGCGCGACGGCGACGCCGGCGGCGTGGATCCTCGGGCAGCGCGCTGTCGAGGGCGCGTCGCACGATCGCCCACAGCGGCAGCGCGACGATCGAGTTGACGACGACGCCGAGCACGATCTGGCGCAGGAGCTCGAGGCTGACGGGGGCATCCACCCCGAGCATGAACTCGATCAGCGAGTAGCCGACCAGCGCGACGGCCGAAGCGCTGGCCCCGACGAGCAGAGGCGTGAGCGCGGCCTGCGGGTCTCGCAGCTCTCGCAGGCGCCCGGACCAGTAGCCGATGAGCGTGAAGATCAGGGACGTGACGCCGAGCGTCTGGACGAGCGCGAGATCCACCAGCAGGCCCACGGCGAAGCCGGTGACTGCGCCGAGCATCGAGCCGCACAGCAGCCCGACGAAGACCACGACCAGCGGTGAGAGGTCGACGTTGACGCCGAACACGGGAACCTCCGAGACGACGCCGATCTGGAAGAACACGCAGATCACCGACAGTGCCGCCACA
The DNA here is from genome assembly GCA_025964355.1 of Solirubrobacterales bacterium. GTDB lineage: Bacteria > Actinomycetota > Thermoleophilia > Solirubrobacterales > Solirubrobacteraceae > Palsa-744. Next base: position 5,115 of record JAOPZB010000217.1, read on the forward strand.
CGCAGCAGCAGTGAAGCGGAAGTCCCTGACCCGGTCATCCTCCCGCTCCCGTCGAGGCGAGCTGTTCGCCGCTCGACCCGCTCGCGCCGGCGCCCTGGCTGAGCGGGAGGTTGGCCGCGAGGTTGCTGAGACTGGCGGCGCGGCCTCCACGGACGGCGGTGAGCACCTGCACGACGTCGAGGTTGTGCAGATTCGCCATCGGACGCACGTTGACGGAGCGATAGGCGCTTTCTTCGTTGACGGACGTCACCTGGCCGATCGGGATCCCGGCCGGATAGAGCGAGTCGTCGGGGCTCGAGACGGTGCCGGAGGTCACGACGTATTCGCCGGCGACAGCAGGGGTGTTGGTCGGGAGGTACTGGAGCAGCAGGTTGTCTGGTTCGCCGACCTTCGGCTGGATGATCCCGGTCGCCCCGCCCGTGCCGATCCTGGCCGAGACGCCCATCCTGCTGTCGGTGATGAGGTCCACCTGGGCGCCGTCGGAGGCGACCTGCGCGATCTTGCCGACGAGCCCTTCCCCGTTGACGACCGGATCGTTCACGCGGACGCCGGCCGCTTCGCCTTTGTCGATGTTGACCGTCGCGTACCAGATGTTCGGCGACTTCGCGACGACGGTCGCGGTCACCGGGTGGTAGCTGTTGACGCCCAGCTGGTCGAGGTGGTAGATGCCGAGGAGCTCCTTATAGGTGCGTTTTTCGCCCTGGTCGGCAACCAGTTCGCGCCGCAGTTTGCCGACCTGCTTGAGCAGCTGATTGCGCTGGCTTTTGGCGTGGAAGGTGTCGCCGATGCCGCCGAACAGGTCGCGAACCGGCTTCAGGGCCTTGTTCGCGCCGTCCTGGATCGGCGAGACGACGGTGAGGAAGCCCTGCTGCACGGCGTGCAGCCGGCCCCCGGGCGCCTCGCCGAAGTATGCCGTCAGGAGCAGCAGAGATAGGACGACGAGCAGTACGAGCACCGCGCGTCGACGCCGGACCGTCTTGTCGTGCACCGATCACTACCTTCCGAAGCGTTCAACGGACAGAGTACCCATGGGACGGGCGGCCTGTTACATCCGCTCACCGGCGGCGCCGGTTGCGCGATGTGCGGTTGGAGCGGTGAATCGCCTCGAACTCCTCGAGCGACCGTCCGGATCCGACCGCGACGCACGTCAGGGGAGATTCCGCCAGATGGGCGGGCATCTGGGTCTCCTCCCGCAAGCGCACGTCGAGGCCCTGCAGCAGCGAGCCGCCGCCGGCGAGCATGATGCCGCGGTCCATGATGTCGGACGCCAGCTCGGGCGGCGTCCGGTCGAGCGTCTCCTTGACGGCGTCGATGATCTGGTTCAGCGGTTCCTCGAGGGCCTGGCGAATCTCCTCGCTGGTCAGCACGACGGTCTTGGGCAGCCCGGCGACCATGTCCCGCCCGCGGATCTCGGCCTGCAGCTCCTCGGGCATTGGACATGCCGAGCCGATCTCCAGCTTGAGCTCCTCGGCCGTCTGCTGGCCGATCAACAGCTTGTACTCCTTCTTGGCGTAGTTGATGATCGCCTCGTCCATCTCGTCGCCGCCGACCCGGATCGATTGGGAGACGACGATCCCGCCGAGCGAGATGACGGCCACCTCGGAGGTGCCGCCGCCGATGTCGACGACCATCGAGCCGGTCGGCTCGCCGACCGGCAGCCCGGCTCCGATCGCGGCGGCCATCGGCTCCTCAATCAGATAGGCCGTACGGGCCCCGGCCGAGAGGCAGGCCTCCTCGACCGCGCGCTTCTCAACGCCCGTGACCCCCGAGGGGACACAGACGACCACGCGCGGATGCGCCCAGCGGTTCTGGTGGACCTTCTGGATGAAGTGCCTGAGCATCTGCTCGGTCACGTCGAAGTCGGCGATCACACCGTCCTTCAGCGGTCGGATCGCCTGGATCGTGCCGGGCGTCCGCCCGAGCATGCGCTTGGCCTCGATGCCGACGGCGTGCACTTCGCCGGTGCGCGAGTCGATGGCGACGACGCTGGGCTCCGAGAGGACGATTCCGCGTCCCCTCACGTACACGAGCGTGTTGGCCGTCCCCAGGTCGACCGCCATGTCGCGACCGCCGAATCCTGTCAGATAGCTGAAGATGCCCATATGAAGAGAGAGGGCACGCCTGGACTCGGTCCGGCGCCGCGATGTCGCGGCGCGCTTGCCCGCCGGCGGTTATCGGGGCGTACCCGTCGCGCAGTGTAGCGAACGCCCCTCGCCGCCCGGCGGGGGTGCGAGTCGCTTTGCAGGCGAAACGCCATGGGCCGCCGTCATCGGCTCAGCAGCTGCGGGTAGATGTCCAGCAGACTCGCCAGCGGCAGGCCGACGACGTTCTCGTAGTCGCCGTCGACGGCCGTGACGAGCGCCGCCCCGGCCCCCTGGATGGCGTAGCCGCCGGCCCGCCCGCGCCACTCGCCCGTGGCGAGATACCAGTCGAGCAGGTCCTCGTCGAGCGCGCGGAAGCTGACCCGCGTTCGCGCGACCGTCGTTCGTTCGCCGCCGGGGAGCAGGAGGGCCAGGCCGCTGAGCACCTCGTGCGTCGTACCCGCCAGGGCGGCCAGCGTCAGGCGCGCCGCGCCCTCATCGGCGGGCTTGCCGTAGAGCCTTCCGTCCAGAGCCACCACGGTGTCGCAGCCGAGGACTGCCTCGTCGGCTCCGGCGCTGGCAACGGCGCGCGCCTTGCGCGTCGCGTTCTCGAGCACCACCTGCTCGGGAGTGCCCTCGTGCGTCTCCGCGGCGCCGGACGCGCGCACCGTGAAGCTCACCCCCAGGCGCTCGAGGATCGCGCGCCGCTGGGGAGAGGCGGATGCCAGTACGAGCTGCAAGCGCTCGGCGGGCTGCTAGAGCTCCCCGAAGAAGAGCGCCGTCTCGCGCTCGGCCGCCTCAGGCGAGTCTGACCCGTGGACCATGTTCGCGCCCATCTCGATCGCGAAGTCGCCTCTGATCGAGCCCGGCGCGGCCTCGAGCGGGTTCGTCGCGCCGATCAGCTGCCGCGCCGCCGTGACGGCAGCCGCCCCCTCGAGGACCATCGCGACGATCGGGCCGGAGGTGATGAAGTCGACGAGCTCTGCGAAGAAAGGACGCTCGGAGTGCTCGGCGTAATGGCGCTCGGCGAGCTCCCTGCCGACGGTCATGTGCCTCAGGGCGACTATCTTCAGCCCCTTGCGCTCGAAGCGGGCGATGATCTCGCCCGTGAGGCCCCGGGAGAAGGCGTCAGGCTTTACGAGGATCAGCGTTCGGTCCATGGGTTCCTTTAGTCGGGGTGGGCGTCAGGCGCTCGGGCGAGGCCGACCGCTCGGGCGGCGCGTGCGTCCGGTCCCGCGGGGCCGGCTCGCCGCCTCGGACGCGGCCACCGGCTCGACCTCTTCGTCGGCGCCGTCGTCGGCGCCGATGGCGTCGGCCGCCTGCGTGATCTCCGGAAGCTCGCTCTCGGTCACCGCCGCGCGCCGGCGGCGCGATCGCGGAGGCGCGAGACCGGGCACGTCCGCCTCGCAATACGGGCAGATCGTCCAGGCCTGGTCGAGTGGACGAGAGCAGTTCGCGCAGCGCTCCTTGAGCTTTCGCAGGCAGCTCGGGCAGCGGATGAAGTCGCGCTCGATGCGGTAGTCGCAATGCGGGCAGAGCGTCTGGTCGAGATGGTGCAGGCGTGCCTCGGCGGCCTGCATCTCGAGTTCGCGCTCGCGCACGTCGTCCAGATACTCGGGGGGCCGCAGGATCATGTAGACCATCGTGCCGACGAACGGGAACAGCGAGGCCGCCGTCGCGCAACCGATCAGCATCGGATCGAGGATCCTGCGCCGTGCGTCGGTGTACGTCCAGTAGATCAAGGACAGATACAGCACGACCACGAACAGAATCAGCAGGTCGACCACCAGGTTCAAGCCGCTGCTTTCGATTCCGAAGTATGCAAGCGGTGGCATCGGCCGGCTGAGTTTAGAGAAACAGCCGGCCGAATCCGTAGCCAGCACCGAAGAACACGAGGATCACGAGCGCCACGATCAGGGCGACGGCGCCGATCATGGCAAGCACCGATGGGCCCTCGCCGTTCATCTGGCGGAGCCCGAGCGGGACAGATCGCTGGGCGCGACGCCGTCGGCGTCCGGCTTCTGCAGGCCGCCGAGCAGAGCCCCGATGAGGTACACCGAGCCGGTGGCGAGGACCGCCCCGTGGCGCTCGCGCGCCCACAGGCGTGCCTGTGCGAGCGCCCGCGACGGGCGCGGCTCACAGGCGCTCGCCTCGAAGCCGAGCTGGCGCGCGAGCGACTGCAGGGCGGCGGGCGACAGCGCCCGGCTGCTGGGAGGGGCCGTGAACCATGCGCGCTCGCAAAGCGGCAGCAGCGTCTGGAGCATCGTCGCTGCGTCCTTGTCCTCGAGCACCCCGAGCACGAGCCCGAGCGGTCGCTCGGGCAGTACCTCGGGCAGCGCGTCGACGAGCGCCGCCACGGCGTCGGGGTTGTGGGCGCCGTCGAGCAGCGTCGGCGGAGGGCCGTCGAGAAGCTGCAGGCGTCCGGGCACATCGGTCGCCGCGGCCGCGTCCTCCACCGCATGCTCGTCCAGCGGGATCCCGTGGCGACGCAGGTAGGACTCCGCGGCGGTGCGTGCGAGGGCGAAGTTGCGGCGCTGGAACGGCCCGCGCGCCTCCATCGAGCGGGACTCCTGGCCACCGGCGGCTTGCACGATCTGGGCCCGGCGCTCGCCAGCCACGCGCTCGGCCACGGCGAGCGCCTCGGGAGCGAGCCCGGGGCCGATGACGAGCGTCGCCTGCTCCGCAAGCGCCGCGAGCTTCTCCTCGGCTATGTCGGTCAGAGTCGGACCCAGCCAGCGCGTGTGCTCGAGCCCGACGTTCGTGAGCACGGTCACGCCGGCCTCGATCACGCTCGTCGCGTCATAGCGGCCGCCGAGGCCGGCCTCGATCACCGCCACGTCGACCTCCCGCTCGGCCATATGCCACAGCGCGCCCGCCGTGAGCAGTTCGAACTGGGTCACGTGATCGTCCTCGGCGAGCGTGCGATTGACGCGCTCAGCCGCCCATGACGCGCGCGCGATCGCGCGCGCGAAGTCCTCGGGGTCGAGGTCGTGCTCGTCCACCCGCACGCGCTCGCGGTAGGACACGAGATGGGGCGAGAGGTAGGCGCCGGTGCGCAACCCGTGACGCTGGAGGATCGCGGCGATCATGCGCGTCGTCGAGGACTTGCCGTTCGTGCCGAGCACGTGGATCGACTCAAAGCGCCGCTCGGGCGAGCCGAGCACGGTCATCATGCGGCGCATCCGGTCGAGGCCGAAGCGCATACCGAACAGCTCGAGCGAGCGCAGCCGACGCTCGGCGTCGGCCTCGGTCCACACGCCGGGATCGCCGCTCTGCTTGTGGGGATGCATCGCTCTCTCGCTCCAGCGTCCCCGCCAGGCAGCTCTAGGCGTCGGGGTGCCTGCGCAGATAGTCGAGGAACACGGGGCGCAGCGCCTCGCCGAGCTTGCCGTCGCCACTGTGGACGGCGTCGTAGATGAGGCCTTTGCCGGACTGGATGTCGTAGTCGGCCTCGCCCTCGTCGCCGCTGATCGTCTCGGCGACCGGGATCATTTTGAGCAGCGACCAGAGGAACTTGACGTCGAGGTGCTTCTCGGCGTAGCGCATCGCGCGGTCGTGCAGCTCCTTGGTTGAGAGCTGTTCGAGCTCGTCGGGCGGGGTGGGCGTAGGCGCTCCGTCGGTGCCGGCTTCACCGGCGCTTGCGGTCATCAACGGCGCTTGCGCCGCGCCGCGCGCAGCGGCGCGAGCACGTCGCGGCCCATGCCCTTCAGATCGAGCTTGCGCACGAGCTTGCGCAGTTCGCCGCGCTCCTTGGAGCTCAGGTTGCCGGGCCGGCCACGCGAGCCGCGAAGCAGCCGGCTGAGCCGGGCGCGGTCCTTCTCAGACAGCGACCGCCAGCGTTGACCGGCGGCGGCCACGGCCTGCAGCAGCGCCGCCCACGGTATCGCCTTCAGCCGCGACGGCGGCCGCACGTTCGGCGTTCGCTTGAGGATCGATCTGGCCATGTTCGCGATGGTAGCGGGCGTGCGTCGTATGCGCTGAGCGCCCGCCTCCGCACGCCGCGCTTAGCGGCGCGCGGGCGAGGATCGCGCGTAGGCGCTCAGGCCGACTCCTCCCGCAGCGAGCTGTCCTCGGCATCTTCGGGGGCCGCTTCGGTGACGAGCGTTGGCGTGAGCCCCTTCTCGACGGTCTCCTTGGTGACGACGCACTTCTTGACGTCGCGGCGGGACGGCAGCTCGAACTGCACCTCCAGGAGGATCTCCTCGATGATCGAGCGAAGCCCTCGGGCGCCCGTTTCGCGCGCCAGGCCCTTCTCGGCGACGGCCGTGAGCGAGTCCTCGGAGAACACCAGCTCGATCCCGTCGAAGGCGAAGAAGCGCTGGAACTGCTTCACGAGCGCGTTGCGGGGCTCGACGAGGATCGAGACGAGGTCGTCGCGGGTCAGCTGGTGCACGGCCGACATCACGGGCAGGCGCCCGATGAACTCGGGGATGAGCCCGTACTCGATCAGGTCCTCCGGCAGGCAGTGCTCGAACACTTCACCCTGATCCCGCTCGGCCTTGGCTTCGATGGCCGCGGCGAACCCGACTCCTTTGTGGCCGATCCGGCGCTCGATCACCTTGTCGAGGTTGGCGAACGCCCCGCCGCAGATGAACAGGACGTTGGTGGTGTCGATCGTTAGGAACTCCTGGTGCGGATGCTTGCGCCCGCCCTGAGGCGGTACCGAGGCCTGGGTCCCCTCGAGGATCTTCAACAGCGCCTGCTGGACGCCCTCGCCGGACACGTCACGCGTGATCGAGGGGTTGTCGGCCTTGCGCGCGATCTTGTCCACCTCGTCGATGTAGATGATCCCGGTCTCGGCCTTCTTGACGTCGTAGTCGGCAGCCTGGATCAGCTTCAGGAGGATGTTCTCGACGTCCTCTCCGACGTAGCAGGCCTCGGTCAGCGCGGTCGCGTCGGCGATCGCGAACGGCACGTTGAGTATTCGCGCGAGGGTTTGCGCGAGCAGCGTCTTGCCGCAGCCCGTGGGTCCGAGCAGCAGGATGTTCGACTTCTGCAGCTCGATGTCCGAGTCGCCGGACATCATCATCTGGACCCTCTTGTAGTGGTTGTAGACGGCGACCGACAGCGTGCGCTTGGAGGGGTCCTGGCCCACCACGTACTCGTCGAGCACCTCGTAGATTTCCCGCGGCTTGGGCAGGTTCTCGATGTCGAACGCCGGCGGTGCGGACAGCTCCTCGTCGATGATCTCGTTGCAGAGATCGATGCACTCGTCGCAGATGTAGACGCCGGGGCCGGCGATGAGCTTCTTGACCTGTCGCTGGGACTTGCCGCAGAAGCTGCAGAGCAGTTGCTCGTTGGAGTCTGTCGGTCTGGCCATATCCCCTTCTCTCCCAGTCGGGCGCGGTCCCGGGCGAGCCCGAAGCTAGTGCTCCGAGATCACGCGATCGATGATGCCGTATTCCTTGGCCTCGTCCGAGCTCATGAAGTAGTCGCGCTCGGTGTCCTGGCGCACCTGCTCGAGGTCCTTGTGCGTGTGCTTGGCGATGATCTCGTCCAGGCGCCGCCGCACGTCGATGATCTCTTTCGCATGGATCTCGATGTCGGTCGCCTGCCCCTGAAAGCTCGAGGAGACCTGGTGGATGAGGATCTTGGCGTTGGGCAGCGCCATGCGCTTGCCCTCGGCTCCTCCGGCGAGCAGCAGCGCGCCCATCGACATCGCGATGCCGACGCAGATCGTCTGCACGTCGGGCTTGATGAACTGCATCGTGTCGTAGATCGCGAGGCCGGCATACACCGAGCCTCCCGGCGAGTTGATGTACACCGAGACGTCCTTCTCGGGATCCTCGGACTCGAGGTGCAGCAGCTGCGCGACGATCAGGTTCGCTATCTGGTCTTCGATCGGCGTGCCGAGAAAGATGATCCGCTCGTTGAGCAGACGGCTGTAGATGTCAAACGCTCGCTCACCGCGAGAGGTCTGCTCTACGACCATTGGGACAAGTGGGCTCATGGTCCTCGCTTTGTTTCGCTTCGCCGATCGGATTCCTCTAGAGAGGCTAGCTGGTCGATCTTTGATCGGTCGGAGTCCACAGACGGGCGGGGGCCGCCGCCTCGTCTGGCCGCGAGGACGCCTCCGCGGGCGTCTTCTCGGGCGTCCACAGCTGGTCCCTGGCCTGTGCCTGCGCGACCGGGATGGGGATCGCCGCGGCGGCGATCAGATCAATCGCCTTGCGCGCTGCCAGGTCCTCTTCGACCTCGTCGAGACGTCCGGCGGCGCGCAGGTCGCCGAGCAGCTTCGCCGGCTCGAGACCCTCGCGCTCGGCGCTCGGCTGCAGCGCCTGCAGCAGCTCGTCCTCGTTCGGGCTTATGCCCTCGGCCGCGACGACGGCCGTGATCACCGCCTCACGACGCAGCGCCAGCTCCGCTTCGGGCTGCATCTCCGACAGGATCTGCTGCTCCTCGCCGCCGATGATCTGCAGGTATGCCTCGCGCGAGATGCCGCGATGGGCAAGCGAGTGCAGCATCCGCTCCCACATCTCCTGTGCTCTCGCCGTCACCAGCTCGGGTGTGACCGCGACCTTGGCCCGGGCCACGGCCGCGTCGAGCGCGGCCTGGCGGAACTCGACCTCGATCCGTCCCTCCTCGGCCTCGACGAGCTGTCTGTGGATGTCGGCGCGCAGCTCCGCGACGTCGTCGAAGCCGGCGTCGACGGCGAAGTCGTCGTCGAGATCGGGTAGCTCCTTGCGCTTGACCTCCTTGACGGTCAGCTCGAACGAGGCATCTCGTCCTGCGAGCTCCTGGTTGCCGTAGTCGGCCGGGAACGTGAGCTCCGCGGTCAGGGTCTGGCCGGCACTCGCGCCGATCAGCGCCTCCTCGAAGCCGGGGATCAGGTTGCCACCGCCGAGCTCCACCAGCTGGTCGCGGCCCTCGCCGCCGGCGAACGGCACCCACTGCTGCCCGCGCCCCGACGAATCGCCGGCCGCGAGCGAGCCGACGTAGTCGACGACCACGAAGTCGCCCTCCGCGGCCTGACGCTCGGCGGTCTCCAGCCGTGCCAGACGGTCGCGCATCGACTCGATCTCCTGGCGGACCTGGTCCTCTGTGACCTCGGGCTCGCGCCGGGCGACCTCCAGCCCCCGGTACTCCCCGAGCTCGGCCTTGGGCAGCACGCCTATCTCGATCGAGAACTCGAGCGCCTCGCCCTGGGGCGGCAGCTCGCCGAGGTCCAGCTGAGGGTCTCCGACGGGGACGATTCCCGAGTTCTCGATGGCCGCCGAGTACCAGCTCGAGAGCGTGTCGCGTACCGCTTCCTCGAGCACGACCTCGCGACCGATGCGCTGAATGACCAGCGGGGCGGGCACCTTGCCGCGCCTGAAGCCCGGGAGCTTCAGCTCGCGGCCGAGCTGCTGCGCCTTCAGCGCCAGCCTGCCCTCCAGCTCGCCGGGCGGGACCTCCACCTGCAGCCGCACGCGCGAGTCCCCGATCTCGGTGACGGTGGTCTTTACCGCGGCTGGCACCTTCGCCACGATACCGTGCCGCCCAGTGTCGACCGGCCATGTCCATGATCGCTTGCGGCGCGCCGAGGGTCGGCTGTGGACCGGTCCGGCGGGTCACCTGCTCGGCGGCGCACTGGACATCGCCTACGCGCTCGCGCGTTACGCGCTCGCGCGCTCGCGCGGGGAGATCGCTCGTTGAGCTTTCGCTCGCCGGGCTTCGCCCCGCGCGATGAGCGCGGCACCGCTCGCTACGCGACGCTGGCTGCGACCGTCGCCCTGCCGAAGGGCAGCACCACACCGCGCGGCACCACCAGCACCGAGGAGGTGGCGATCTCGATCAGGTGTTCGGCCGAGGCGCTGAGCGCGACGTGGCCCGGCTGTGCCTCGGGACGCGAGTCGATCACGAGCAGATCCGCCTGCTCGTCGGCGACGGGCACGACCGTCGCACCGAGCGCCGAGGCGAGAGCCTCGGCTGTCCTCGAGGCGCCGCCGTCGGTGTCTCCGACGGCGACGACCCGCCGGATTGCCGGGTCGCCTTCGGCGAGGTCCACCGGTGCGATCGCGATCGCCGTGGTGGCACCTTCGAGCAGGCGCGCCGCGGAGTTGCCGATCGAGACATGGCCTTTGGCGGTGTGCGAGTCCGAGCAGAAGACGATCACGTCGGCTCCGAGGCGCTCGGCGAGAGCGGCGAGGCCCTCGGGCGTGGAGCGATCGGTCACGACGTAGCGGCCGGCCTGCGGGTCGCCGAGCAGCTGGACGCCGCGCTCGAGCAGCTCCTGGGCCTCGGCTTCGGCGAGCGTCTCGCGGTCGCGATCGGGCTCATGGATGTGACGGACGTAGGCAAGCGAAACCTGCCCTCCGGCCGCCGCGAGCAGGCGACCCAGTGCGATCGCGTCGTCCTCGTTGGCGGTCCCGTCGTAGGAAACGATGATGTTGGCTGACATTGTCTTGCTCCTGTCGTTTTGGCTGACCGGCTGTCCGGTCGAAAGTTCTCTCTGCACAAAGGGTTCCCGCCCATGTTGCCCACATCCTCCCATCAGCACCAATGAAACTCGTGATCGCTGGTATAAGCTGTACTTATGCTCAGCGTGACTCGACTGCGGTTTCTCAGAGAGGTCGCATACCGCGGGTCGTTCTCGGCCGCCGCCGAGGCGCTCTCCTACACGCAGTCGGCCGTCTCGCAGCAGATCGCGACGCTCGAGGGCGAAGCCGGCATGGCACTGCTCGAGCGTCACCCCCGCGGCGTCAGCCTCACGGCGGCCGGCCAGACCCTGGTGGGGCACGCAGAGGGCATCCTCGCCAGGCTGGAGGCTGCCGATGCGGCGCTCGCGGCGATCGCGGGGCTGCGCGGCGGCCGCCTGCGCATGGCCTCGTTCCCGACCGCCGGAGCGACGCTGATGCCGCTCGCGATCGCCACGTTCCGCTCCTCCTACCCCGACGTCGAGCTGATGCTCGCCGAGGGCGAGCCCGAGGAGATCGCGCCGCGCCTTCGCGCGGGCGAGCTCGACCTTGCGCTGCTGTTCGAGTTCGCCGGCGAGACGTTCCTGGAGCAGGACATGACGCGCCTGGAGCTGCTCGAGGACCCGATGTTCCTCGCGCTCCCTCGTGATCACCGGCTCGCGGGGCGCGATGCGCTGCGGCTCGGGGATCTCGCCGAGGAGCCGTGGGTGCAGACGTCGCGAACGAGCCCGTGTGCCCGCCACGTGGTACGCAGCGCTCACGCCGCCGGCTTTGAGCCGAAGGTGTCGTTCGAGAGCGACGACTACCAGACGGTCCAGGGCCTGGTTGCCGCGGGCGTGGGCGTCGCGCTGATCCCCGAGCTCGCCCTGTCGGTGGTCCGCGAGGACATCGTCATCCGCGCCCTCTCTCCCACGCCGCCCGTGCGTCAGGTGATCGCCGCCGCCCCCGCCGGGGCGCGCTTGGTCCCGGCGGCGACGACGATGCTCGGAGTGCTCGAGCGGGCGGCGGCGCGCTTAAAGAGCCCGGGGCTCCCGGCCGCTTAGCCGGGAGCCCCGAGTTTGCTACTGCTACTCGTGCTTCAGCGGATCATTTTGCCGGGTTGGCTTTCCATGCTTCGTTCGCCAGTTTCCCGAGTACCGTGGATCCGAGCTGGCTCGGGTGGATGTCGCCATCCTTGCCGAATACCGGGCTCGCTGGGTTTTTACCTTCTGCCACCTGAACATTCGGGTTACACATTTCGGTGTATTTGCAGATCGAGATCTGCTCCGCTTTCAGGGTTGATCCTTTGTTGAATATCGGGAACGGGTTCGCGAACGTCACGTTCGGGAAGTGCGGCAGGATTTCGTTTTCGATTGCGCTGTTGAAACCGGACTGCAGCAGGTCACTGCCTTCCAGCACGATGCCGTCAGGGTTGTAGAAGCCCATCAGGATGATCGGGCCGGTGTAGTGGCCCCCGCCCGCTGATTGGCTGTCAATCACGCCGAGGATGTCCCCGATGTTTTTGAGGATGTGCGGGAACGTCACTTCTTTGGCCGTGTTCGCGACACACAGCGTGAATGACTGTTTCGGGTTTTCGCCGCCCCACTTCGGGCTTTCGCCTTTTGTGCCCCATTCTTCGGCGATTTCTTTTTCGCATTTGGCGATGGCCGCGAGCTCGTCGTTCGCGCCGATGTTCAGCGTGATCGCCTTGATCGGGTGAGCCGGTTTGCCTTCTTTGAGGATGCTCAGGGCATCTTCAAGCTGCGAGGTGCCCGCCAGCGAGTTGTGCAGAGGCAGGCCGCTGAGCTGGTGGTACGCGCAGGGGTGGTAGCTGCCTTCGCCTTTCGATCCCGGAGGTTCGGTCGACGCTTTGCCGCCGATCGCTTCGTTTTCGCCGATCAGCCCGTTCGAGGTCTCGCCCGGGCAGGCGTCGTTGACGAGCACGAGCCCTTTGCCAAGCTCTTCTTTGCCCCCGAGCAGTTTCACAAAGTTGTTCGCGACCCCGCCTTCGAAGTAGGACGGAGACTCGTTGGGGTAGTTGACGTTGAATTTTTCCTGCGTGTAGCCAAAGGAGATCGAGTCCCCAAGGGCCAGAACGGTTCCGGAAACAACCGGTGGTGCTTCGGCATTTGCCGCGGCCGGTGCGAACACCAGTGCCGAGAGCGCCAGGGTGAGCGCGATGCAACACCCCATGATCCGACCGCGACCGCGCGTCGGAACTACGTCGCCATTCATGGCTGACATCTCACATCCTCCTCATACTTGCGGGACATGCCCGCAGGCACAGCCCCCTCTATGGAATCCCTCTATGGAGTAACTCCCCACGCAGAAGCTGGGGAGGTTGA
>JAOPZB010000226.1 GCA_025964355.1 Solirubrobacterales bacterium
CTGGCCCTGTTCGAGGAGCTCGACGATCCGCTGCCGGCGCGCAACGGACGGATCGCGCTGCCGGCGGGTCCCGGCCTGGGGGTCGAGTTCGCCTAGCGGGGTCCGCGGCGGACGGAGTCGGTGCGCCGGGGGCGTCGGGACTCCGGCTCAGAGCCCGGCGAGGAACGTGCCGCGCTCCAGGGGCGTGAGCCCTCTTGTGACCCGCTGCCTGGCGAGCGCGAGGAGCGCCTTGGAGTTGCCACATGCGGTGCATGCATCCCATATGCGCACGATCCCGGTCGGGTCCGTCGTGGCGAGCTTGCCTGAGTCGGGGCTGAACGCGACAGCGATCACCGGTCCAGGCTGGCGCAGCACGCGAAGCAGCCGTCCGTTGGACGGGTCCCAGATGCGCGCGGTGTGATCGAGGCTGCTGGACGCGAGCAGCCTGCCGTCGGGGCTGTAGGCGACGTCGGCGACGCCACCGGAGTGTCCCGCGAGCACACGCACCACCTTGCCGGTCGCGACATCCCAGATCGTGATCTTGCTGTCCCACGAGGCGACCGCCAGCAGCCGGTCTGAGCCCGGAGCGAACACGATGTGCGAGACCTCTCCGCCCTCGTTGAGCGCGTCGATGCGCTTCCCGCTCGCGGCGTTCCACACGTAGACGTTGCCGCAGAAGTCGGCTCCCGCGACCAGGCGTCCATCGGTGCTGAACGTGGCCCAGCGCCATCCCGTCTGGCACGGAGTCGCGTTCCGCAGCGCGACGCTGCGCCCGGAGGCCAGTTCCTCCACGCTCGGCGCCGTGATCGCGAGCATGGCGACGCGGCGGAGATCGTGGCTGAACGCAGCGGCCGAGAGGCTGACGTTGGTCTGCAGGTGCGCCACCACCCTCCGCTGCGCCAGGTTCCACACATCGACTTCAAGCGGCGGTGGCCCCTGCTGGCCCCGCGGGAACCTACGACGGGCGGGCGGCCCCGGTTCGGCGGTGGCCAGCAGGCTGCCGTCGGCGCTGAGCCACCCGGCGCCCCCTGGGCCGGTCGCGAGCGACGGCTCCCTGCGCCCGCCCGGCAGCGCCCAGCTGGTCGCCATGCCGGTGACTTCGCCCGTGGCGGCGCTGGCGTGGGTGTTCCACGTGATCGTCAGCCGGTTCGCCCCCACGATCAGGTCGTCGGGTTGGATCCTGCCGGCGTCGATGTACAGATCTTCGGCGCCACTGGCGCGCCAGATGTTCGTGGTGCCGTCGCTGGAGATGGCAGCCACGCGGCCTCCGTCGGGGCTGAACGCCATCGAGACGACCGACGCGGTCGGCCCGAGGTAGGAGGACAGCTGCTGCCCGGTCCTGATCGCCCATAGGCCGCCTGTTCCGTCGGCGGCGCCGAGGGCCAGGCGCGTCCCGTCCGCACTGAATGCGAGCGCCTCGATCCCGAGCCCGGGAAAGCGTGCGACGGTCGTCTGGCGGCGCCTCGAGGCTGCGTCCCAGACAGTGACGATGCCTTCGCCGCCTTGCGCCGAGGACGCGACCGCGAAGGTGCGCCCGTCGGGGCTCGACGCGACCTGGGCGGCGAACCCCGTTTCCGCGAGCGTCCCCACCTGGTGACCGGTGCTCGCTTGCAGGACCCGCGCATCGCGTGGACCGCCACGGCCGATCACCAGGTAGCGGCCACCGTCGATGAACGCCACGGCCGTCGCTTCCGGGATCGCACCGGCGGGAACGGCGCTGCCCGGCAGCGGAGGATGCACGTGCTGGATCGTGCGGGGGGCGCCGTGCCCGAGCGCCCAGATGCCGACACCAGTGAAGGCGCTGGAGGCGACGAGCGAGCCGTCGGGGGATATCGCGACGGCGTTGACGTAGCCACCCGGCAGTGTCGCCCGCGTTGCGCCGGTGCGCCCGTCGAGCACCAGGACGCCATGACCCGTGCCTACGACGAGCGTGGAGCCGTCGGCGCTGTAGGCGACCGATGACGCGAACGGACCCACCGGGGGCGGAGAGGGCCTCGCGGTGGTGTGACGCAGCAGACGTCCGCTGGTCGAGTCGAAGATCTCGATCTGGCCGTTGCACAGAGCCGCGGCGATGCGTGGCGCGGTCGGGTCATATGCGATCCCCGGACCGGCGAAGGCGCCGCACTGCAACGCGGGCTGGCGGATCGTCATCAGCAGCGGCGAGGTGTCCAGCGCGCCGCGCAGCGCGAACAGCGCCTGTGGTGTCGCGGAGGTCTTCACGGCCTGGGCGCCGAGCAGGATCCCGAGCTGCGGGTCGACTCCGGCCTGCGCTTCGCTCTGTGCCGCAAGCGCACGCGACTTCGCGACGGTCTGCGCGCTCACCGCCTGTCCGCGGCTGATGAGCGCGAAGATCAGCAGGCCGACGGAGACTGCCGCGACCGCGATGCTCGCCGCGACGAGCGAGCGCTGCCTGCGGGCGGCCGCCTCGCGGCTGGCGAGCAGGTACTCGCGCTGCAACGGCGTCGGCGCCGGGTCCGCGTCCTCTGGACTGGCTGCCAGCCACGCCTCCGCCGCCTTCAGCTCCGAGCCACGCAGCAGAAAGCTCTTCTCGCGCCCCTCCCCATCCCACTCGATCGCCTTCACCAACCACCGTGTGTGCTCCTTGGAACGCTCGAGATCACGATCGAGCGCCCCCACAAGCCGCTCCAGCGAAGCATCGAACTCATCCCCGTCGGTGAACGGGATCCAGTTGCGATCGCGGATCTCCGCCGGCAGCTGCGGATCTGGCACACGCTCACGCAGAACCGGCACGATCCGCTTCTGCAGCTCACGCGCATACTCCACCTCGTTCTCGCAATAGGCGGACTCCACCGACGCAGGCGTGATCACGAACAAAAACGCGTCGCTCTGCTCGATCGCACTGCGAATCGCCTGCGGGAACACCTCCCCATCGGCGATCCCCTCCGTGTCCAGCCACAGCTCCTTGCCACGCGCCGACACCGACTCAGCCAAACGACGCACGAACTCCGAGTCCCGCCGCGAATACGACACAAACACATCAGGCACCGTGACCCCCAGTCACATCCCCCTCTTGCCCAGGAGCGCGACTGTAGCTGCCGAGCCGGCGCCGGTCAAGCTCGCGAAGGGTTCCAGGAAGTGGCATGCACCACAGCCCTCAAAGTGGTTGAGTGACGCCATGAACAGCTCCGAGCGAACGGGAATCGCTCTCCTCGCCGCGGTCGCGGCGTTCATTCTCGGATATCTGGGTTATCGCGCCGTTCCGGGCAACGCGTACTCGCCGAGTGACGCCGTCTACTGGTCGCTGAACCTGTTCGTCCTGCATCTCGGCCCGACTCCCGGCGGCGTACCCCTGGCTCTGAACGTCGCGCGCTTCCTCGCGGCCGCGGTCGCCACGTATGCGGTGATTGCAGCCGTCGCCTTGCTGCTGCGAGACAGGTGGGACGCCTGGAGGATCAGGTGGTTCGCACGCAAGCACACAGTCGTCGTGGGCGGCGGTTCAGCCGTTCGCGTCCTCGTCGATACGTTGCGCGCGGCCAACGAGCAGGTTGTCGCGATCGCCCCCGAGTCGCCGACCCACGACGGCTCAGCGCTGCGGGCCGCCGGGGCCTGCGTGCTGGCCGGTGACCCGGGCGAGCCGGCGGTCGTGGCGCGTGCGCGCCTCGGGCACGCAAGGCGCGTGATCATCATGACGGGAGAGGATGAGCGCAACCTCGAGTCGCTCGGCGCGGCAGTCTCCGTTCTGGGCACCGGCACGGACCGGCCTCCCGTCTTTCATGTCGAGCTCGAGGGCGTCGACGCGTGGCGCGAGCTGTCCCGTTCGACGCTCGCCGAAGAGCAGCGTGTTCCCATCACGTTCTTCAACACCGCCGATCGCACAGCGCTTGCGCTGCTGAGCGCCGCCGCGCTCGCCGCAGGCGAGTATGCACCGACGCGGGTCATGATCGATGGCTCGGGCCCTGTCGCCGTGCGCACGGCTGTTCATGTCGTCCGGCGCGCGTTGATCGCGGGATTGCGAGCCGAGATCCTCCTCGGATCGGCGCGGGGCGTTGCGCTGCGGGAAGCTCTTCGGCGCGACGAGCCGTGGTGTGAGGACGTGGCCGACGTCCGCTTGCTCGAGCCGGACTCCACGCGCTCACTCGTCGCGTTCGTCTGCGACGCACCGGACGATGCGATCGCGCTGGCGCGCGGCGCGGCGCTCGCCCGCGAGCTCCAGGTGAGGCACGTACTGGTGGCCGTCAGCCACATGCGCTCGGCCGAGGCGCTGCGCGATGCGGGGCTGGCTCCACCGCAGCTTGGCGTGGTCTCCACCGGCCTGGATCGGCTCACCGGTGAGATGCTCGAGCGCTCGGACATCGAGATCATCGCTCGCGCGAGGCACGAGGACTACGTGAGACGTGAGCTTTCACGCGGAGGCACCAGTCACTCGAATCCCTCGCTGGTCGACTGGGAGCATCTGCCCGACGCCCTGCGAGAGTCCAATCGCAGGTTCGCCGAGTCGCTGGGCGCGCTGATCGGCGCCCTCGGGGCCGAGATCAGGCCGCTCACGCACGCGCCGGCCGGCGGGCTGGCGCTCGACGAACCGCTCCTAGGCAACCTCACCCGGGCTGAGCACGAGCGATGGGTCTCCGCGCTCGAGGGCGATGGATGGCGCTTGACGACCGGCGAGAAGGATCCCGTCGCCAAGCTGCACCCGCTGCTCAAATCCTGGGAGGAGCTGAGCGATGCCGAGCGGGCGAAGGATCGCGACGTGCTGCGGGGACTACCGCTGATGCTGGCCCTGGTCGGCTACGAGCTCGTGCTGCCTCGGCGAGCCACCTAGCGTCAAGGAATGTCCGCGCCCGGCTCGGTCGACTATTGGCGGCAGGCGGTGCTCGATGAGGAGCGCCGAGGAGAGCAGCTGGGGGCCTTCGACGTCGCCGAGCGCGGGCTCGGTCAGCACCCGAATGACCTGTGGCTGAAGCACCGGGCGGTGCTGGCGCTTGCACGCGCCGGCGCGACCGACGAGGCCGAGCGGCGACTCGGCGAGTACGGGCTGGCCGACCTCCATGACGAGGACATGGCGGCGCTGGGCGCGCGCATCGCCAAGGATGTCGCGCTGGCCGCCGAGGGCGGCGAGCGCCGGCGCCTGGCACTTCGCGCAGCAGAGCTCTACGGCGCGATCTTCGCGCGGACCGGCGGGTACTACCCTGCCATCAACGCGGCGACCCTGCGGCTCCTCGCCGGCGATGCCGAGCTCGCGCGGGACCTGGCCCGCGAGGCCATGGAGGGGGTTTCGGAAGGCGGCGAGGAGTCCTACTACGCAGCGGCCACCGAGGCCGAGGCGCGGCTGCTGCTGGGTGATGAGGATGCGGCGCTAGAGGCGCTGCGGCGCGCCGCCGAGCGCCATGGCGGCGATTACGGCGCCGTTGCGAGCACGCGGCGCCAGCTTCGCCTGGTGTGCGAGCTCCTGGGAACGGACACGCAGCTGCTCAGCGTGCTCGCCGGACCCGGGGTCGTCCACTTCTGCGGTCACCTGATCAGCAGCGGGGATCGGCACGGAGGCTTCCCGCCGGAGTCCGTGCCGCGCGTCGCGGCGTCGATCTCCGAGCAGGTCAAGCGCCATCGGCCGAGCTTTGCCTACGGTTCGCTGGCCGGCGGTGCGGACATCCTCTGGGCGGAGGCGCTGCTGGATGCGGGGAGCGAGCTCCATCTCGTGCTCCCGTTCGCACAGGACGAGTTCATCGCGCGCTCGGTCGCGCCGGCGGGCCCGGAGTGGGTAAGGCGCTTTCGGCGGTGCATGCGGGCGGCAACCTCCGTCCGTTACGCCACCGACGACGCCTTCCTCGGCGACGACGTGCTGTTCAGTTACGGCAGCGAGCTCGCGATGGGCCTGGCGCTGCTGCGGGCGCGCTATCTGGACGCGGATGCTCGGCAGCTGGCCGTTTGGGATGGGCAGGCCGCGGTCGGTGCCGCAGGAACCGGCCTGGACGTAGCGACCTGGCGGCGCGCCGGCCACACGGTCAGCGTCATCGCTCCTGCCGGCGAGGCGATCGAGCTGGGGCCCGACGGATCAGCTCACGCCGTCGCCCGGCTCGCGAGAGAGCGCCCTTCGGCGGAGTCGGGTTCTCACCGCGTGGTGTGCGCGATGCTCTTTGGCGACATCAAGGGTTTCTCAAAGCTCACCGATGAGCAGCTCCCCCGTTTCGCGACCCACATCCTCGGAGCCTTGGCAGGAGCGCTGGACCGCCACCGCGAGGAGGTCTGGCATCGCAACACCTGGGGCGACGCGGTTTACGTCGTGCTGTCGGGTGCGGCGGCTGCCGCGGCATGCGCGCTCGATCTCCAGAACGCGATGACGGCCGTCGATCTCGAGTCCGAGGGATTGCCGGCGCATCTGGCTCTCCGCCTCGGTGGGCACCTCGGACCGGTGTTCCCGACGCCCGACCCTGTTCTAGGGGAACTGGGGTTCATGGGCTCGCACGTCAGCCGCACGGCGCGGGTCGAGCCGGTCACGCCGCCCGGCGCCGTCTACGTCACCGAGCCGTTCGCCGCCGCACTCATGCTCGAGAGAGGGCACGACTTCGCATGCGAATACGTCGGGCACATGCCCGCCGCCAAGGATTACGGGCGCCTGCGGATGTACCGACTCAGGCGCACGCGATGACGCCCGCCACGGCCTCGGGGTTCTCGAGCGGCAGGTTGTGCCCGCCGGCCAGCGTGAAGAGCCTGCCATGCGGCGCCTCGGCAGCCAGTCGACGTCCAAGCGCAACGAACTTCGCGTCGCGATCCCCGACGACGACGCTCACGGGCATGTGCAGCCCGGCCAGCCGGTCCCACATGGGCTCCATCTCCCCCGCGCCGATCCCGCGCAGGACCTCGGCGAGCGCCTCCGGCCGGTTGCGGCGCTGGTCCTCGCGCGCGAGCCGGCCCACCTCCGGCGGCTCATCGGCGAAGAGCGGTTGCGTGCGCCAGCGCTCGATGAAGTCCTCGAACGGCATCCGTTCGAGCTCGTCGGCGAGCAGGTGGTCCGCGAGCCTGCGCGCCTCCCGCTCGGACGCATCCTCGACGCCGGCGGTGCTCGAGACGAGCACGAGGCGGCTCACCCGGTCGGGCGCGCTCAGCGCAATGTGCAGGGCGACGCGCCCGCCGAGCGAGTAGCCGCCCAGCAGGAAGCGCTCGGGAGCATCCGCCAGCACCTTGCGGACACAGGCATCGAACGTGATCGGCAGCTCGAAGTCCGACGCCGCTCCGTGCCCCGGGAGATCTGGAGCGAGTGCCCGGTAGCCTTCGCGTCGGAGGGCAGCCGCGACGCCTTCCCAGGCCCGGCCGGTGCCGCTGAAACCGTGCAGCAGGACGACGCTCTCCGGCACGGCTCAATCCTATGACTCCCACCACCGACACATACGTGCTGCTGCGGGCCTTCGTCGACGAGCTGACGCGCTGCGGGATGCGCGCCGCCTGCACCTCGCCGGGCTCGCGCTGTGCCCCGCTCGTGCTCTCGCTCGCGCGGGAGGAGCGCCTGCGCTGCTACTCCCACGTGGATGAGCGCTGTGCGGGCTTCTTCGCACTTGGCCTCGCGAAGGCGTC
>JAOPZB010000228.1 GCA_025964355.1 Solirubrobacterales bacterium
CCATCGGGATCATCTCGCGCTCGAAGCGGCCCTCCTCGGTCGCCTGGTGGGCCAGCCGGTGCGAGCGCACGGCGAGCTCGTCGAGCTCGGAGCGGGGGATCTCCCACTGGTCGGCGATCATCTCGGCGCCGAGTCCCTGGCCGACGATGTTGTGCTTGGCCATCAGCTCGGGCGTGAAGGCGAAGCCGAAGTCCTCCTGCGTCTTCATCCCGGCCGCGAACGGCAGGTGGCCCATGTGCTCGACGCCGGAGCCGATCATCGCGTCGTGCACGCCGGCAGCGATCAGGGCGGCGGCGAAGTTGACCGCCTGCTGGGCCGAGCCGCACTGGCGGTCGATCGTCGTGCCGGGAGTCTCGATCGGCAGTCCGGCCTGAAGCCAGGCGTTGCGCGCGATGTTGAATCCCTGCTCGCCGAACTGCTGCACGCAGCCGGCGATCACGTCCTCCACCTCTGAGGCGTCGACGCCTGAGCGCTCGACGACCTCGGTGTAGCACTTGGCCAGCAGCGTGTTGGGGTGGGTGTCCTTGTAGTAGCCCTTCTCCCTGTGTCCGCGGCCGATGGGGGTGCGGACGGCCTCCACGATTACGACTTCGCGGCCCTCTGGTTGCCTCATGTCAGAAGTCCTCCTAAGGTCTGTTGCCCGGCGATTTATGGAGAGGACCGGTTCCCACGCCTCGCCCGCTCCAGGAGATCGGGGCGCTTCTGGAAAGATGCCCGGACTCTGCAACGCGTACTCTATCGCGTCCCGGGCTCTAGATTGACTGGTCAGTCAACCGCCGGCCTCGGGACGACCCCCCAAGAGCTTGGAAAGGAGCAACGTGAGCGATCGGCTCGCCATAGCCGGTAGCGGAGCCATCGCCTGCGGCATGGCGGCGACGGCTGCCCGTCACGGCGCGGTCCTGCTGCTGGCGCGCTCTGAGAGCTCGGCCGATCGGGCCCGCGCGACCGTCGAGAAGACGCTGAGCCGCCTCGGCGCCGACGTCGATCCCGAGCACGTGCAGGTCGTCACCGACCCGGCGGCGCTCTCCCAGGCCACGTTCGTCGTGGAGGCCGTGGTGGAGGATCTCGCCGTCAAGTCGCGGCTGCTGGCGGAGCTCGACGGGATCGTCGATGCGGAGGCGATCCTCGCGAGCACGACGTCGTCGCTGTCGGTCGAGAGCCTCGCCGAGGCGAGCGGCAGACCGGAGCGCTTCGTCGGCCTGCACGTCTTTAACCCGGTCACGAAGATGCGCCTGATCGAGCTCATATTCCCGGCGGCCGCGAGCGCCGACACGCGCCGCCGGGCGCTCGCGCTGTGCGAGACGATCGAGAAGGAACCGGTCGAAGTGCCAGACGTGCCGGGGTTCGTCGTCAACCGCCTGCTGTTCCCGTACCTCTTCAACGCGGTGCGCCTGGTGGAAGAGACCGGCATGGATCCCGCCGACGTGGACACCTGCATGCGCCTCGGCGCCGGCCACCCGATGGGACCGCTGGCGCTGCTCGATCTCGTCGGGCTGGACGTTTCGAGCGCGATCGGCGAGGCCATCGGTGAGACCGTACCGGCCCGGCTTCGCGAGCTCGCGGCGGAAGGAGCCCTCGGTCGCAAGAGCGGGCGCGGGTTTCACACCTACTGACTTCCAGCAAGAATTTATCCGCCCTAAAGCGAGTTTTAGGTCGCGTTCATCAACATCGCGATACTGGTTATTGCGACGTCAAGTCGCATGCACACCCGCCTCCTCCCAGTGCACACTGTCCGGTCCGCTCCCCCCGCGGGCCGGACGTGTTTAACCCCCCGACTCGCGCGAATCCCGGGGCGGCACGGGCCGGCGTTCGCGGATGCGTACCGCCTCGATGCGGTTCTCGCGCACTGACTCCACGCGGATCGAGTAGCCGTTCGCGTTGACCGTGTCGCCGCGGCGCGGCAGCCGCCCGAGCTCGGCGAACACGAAGCCGCCGACCGAGTTGTAGGCGTCGCTGTCGACCGGCAGGTCCAGCCCGTAGTCGGACAGGTCGGTCACGGCGACGTGGCCGCGAACGAACCAGTCGCCGTTGGCGAGCCTGCGGATCTCCCCCCCGGCGGGGTCCGTCTCGTCGGCGATCTCGCCGACGACCTCCTCGATGATGTCCTCGACCGTCACCACGCCGACGACGCGTCCGTACTCGTCGACGACGACCGCCATCGAGCTCCGCTGGCGCTGCAGGTCGGCGAGCAGGTCGTCGAGCGGCTTGGTCTCGGGCACGATCAGCGCGTCCTGCACGACCGGTCCGACCGGCGAGTGGGGACCCTCCTGCATAAGCTGGCGGGCCAGCGTGCTCACGTGCACGAGTCCCCGCACCCTGTCGCGGTCGTCCTCCTCGGTGACCAGGAGCCGTGTGTGGCCGCTGGAGATGCACAGGCGCAGCGCCGTCTCGACGTCCTGGGAGGCGTCGACCGTGACGACGGCCGGGATCGGCGTCATCACCTGGCGGGCCGCCTGTTCGTGCAGGTGGAAGACGCCGGTCAGCATCCCCGCCTCGCCCGGGTCGATCTGGCCGCCGGCGTAGGACTCGGCTATCAGGAGCTTGAGCTCGTCGGGGGAGCCGCCACGGCCCTGCTCGCTCATGTCGACTCCGAGCAGCCGGAGGATGCGGTCAGCGATGGCGGTGAGGACGGCGATGATCGGATGGAAGGCGACGCTGAACGCCCCCAGCGGCCGGGCGACGCGCCGAGCGACCGACTCGGCTCGATCGATGGCATAGAACTTGGGCACCATCTCGCCGGCGACCATCTGCGCCGCGGAGATGAACGTGAAGGCGATCACCGCGGCCACCACGACGGCGACGCCGTGGCCGAAGACTTCGCCGAAGGTTCCCTTGAGGATGGACGCGAGCGCCGGCTCAGCCAGTGCGCCGATGCCGATGGACGTCAACGTCACGCCCAGCTGCACTGCGGAGATGTACTCGTTGATGTTCGCGAGCTGCTGGAGCGCCAGGCCGGCCCCCTTCGCGCCTTCGTCGCGCATCACTTCGAGCTTCGAGCGGCGCGAGCGCACGAGCGCGTACTCGGCGATGACGAAGAAGGCGTTGATCGCGATCAGGACAGCCGCGATGATGAGCTTGAGCGCGTTCACGCCGGGCGGGCTATCCCCGCGGCGCCGGCGCGATCCGAGGCGAGGCGCCGACCGCCACCTGCGAGCCGCATGCGGCCCTTGCGGGCCTTGCTACTTCGTGGAAGATCTTCGTCGTCGTTCATCGCTTGCCGACTTCTGCACCGTAGCAAGGGAGATGGTCGGAAGCTCGGCCGGCCGAGCCCGCCATCAGGCGGCA
Organism: Solirubrobacterales bacterium; assembly: GCA_025964355.1. GTDB lineage: Bacteria > Actinomycetota > Thermoleophilia > Solirubrobacterales > Solirubrobacteraceae > Palsa-744. The sequence goes on from JAOPZB010000228.1 coordinate 3,286, forward strand.
CGGTCGATCTGGGCGGCCAGCTGGAAATCGGCGTCCGTGAGCCCACCCTGCGAGTGCGTGGAGAGCGTCAGCCGCACCTTGTTCCAGCCGTGGAGCAGGATGTCGGGATGGTGGTTGGCTTGCTCGGCGACCTCGCCTACGCGGTCGACGAAGGCGATCGCCGCGGCGAAGTCGGGGAAGGTCCATTCCCTGTCGATCGAGCCGGGCTGGCCGCGATTCCAGTCGCCGACAGCGGTCAGGCGCTCGTCGATCTCGGCGTCGCTGAGCAGAGTCATCAGCGCCGAGACTACCCGTAAGGCGCAGACCGTTAACCGCGCGCGTCGGGCATAGAGTCAGTTCATGCGAATCGTCAGCCTCGTCCCCCATGCGACCGAGCTGCTGTTCGCGCTCGGCCTCGACGGGGAGATAGTGGCGGTCACGCACGAGTGCGATCACCCGGCGGGCGCGCTGTCGAAGCCGCGAATCACGCGTGACGTGCTGCCGGGCGGCCTGAGCGCCGCCGAGATCGACGAGGCGGTTCGCCAACGAACCCTCCGCGGCGAGGCGATCTACGAGCTCGACCGCGATGCGCTGGCGGCGCTGGAGCCGGACCTGATCGTGACGCAGGCGCTCTGTCCTGTCTGCGCGGTGTCCTACGAGGAGGTGGCCGAGATCGCGCAAGCGCTGCCGTCGCGACCGCGGGTCATCGCGCTTGACCCGAAGACGGTCGGCGAGACATTCGCGGACGCGCGCACGCTCGCCGAGGCGACCGGCCGCGGCGAGCAGGCCGGCGAGCTGCTGCGTCGGACGGCCGCGCGAATCGACCGCATCGCGCTGGCCGTCGGGCAGGCGGCGCCCGCGCGTCCGCGCGTCGCGGCGCTCGAGTGGCTCGACCCTGTCTATGTCGCCGGCCATTGGACTCCACAGCTGATCGAGATGGCCGGCGGCGACGACGTGCTGGGCCTGCCCGGCCAACCATCGGTGACGGTGCCCTGGGAAGCCGTCCGCGCAGCCCGGCCGGAGATCGTGGTCGTGATGCCGTGCGGATATGACGCTCCGCGTGCGCAGGCCGAGGCCATGGCCCATTCCGGCGCGCTCGCCGGCCTGAACGCCGGGCGTGTGGTCGCGGTCAACGCGTCGGCGTACTTCTCGCGTCCTGGCCCGCGCCTGGTCGATGGCCTGGAGCTGCTCGCACACATCCTGCATCCGGAGAGCGTTCCCGACCCGCCCGCCGGGGCTCAGGCGCTCACTCTCAGGGTTCGGGACTGACGAGGGTCGCCGGACCGGCCCCGACGGGTTCGACCTCGCTGGATTTCGCAACGGCGAAGGACCCCCCGACCGACGCCGCGGCGATCAGGACGCAGGCGGCCAGTGCGAGCGCCTGGTTTCGATAGCGGTCGCCGAGCCGCATGAGCGCCGCAGCGAGAGCGCCGCCGATCAGGCCGCCGAGGTGGCCGCCCCAGGAGATGCCGGGCAGCGTGAAGCTGATGATCAGGTTGAGCACGATCAGGCTGCCGACACCGCTCTGCATCAGCGGGATCTGGCGCGCGCGCACCTCGACCGCGGCTGCGCCCATCAGTCCGAAGACCGCGCCGGAGGCGCCGACGGTGAGCGAGTGAGGCGAGACGAGCAGGGCACCGAGCGAGCCGGCGAGCAGGGACACGGCATAGATCAGAGCGAACCGCAGGCGCCCGAGCGCCGGCTCGAGCATCGTGCCGAGGTAGTAGAGGACCCACATGTTGAAGCCGATGTGCAGGAGGTTCTCGTGCAGGAATCCGCCGGTGATTATCCGCCACCACTGCCCGTGGGCGACGCCCGCGCCGACGAGGCCCGGGGATTCGCTGCTCCCGAGCAGTGCGCCTTCCCGCAGCACCGTGCCAGAGGCCCCGCCGCTGATGCTGAAGACCCCGCCGCCCTCGGCCAGGAAGGCGATCACGTTGATCGCGATCAGCGCGTAGGTGACCTGTGGGAACGTGGCCATGTCGCGCATGCGCTTGACCTTCGTGCGCTGTTTGGCGCACTCCGGACAGCGCATTCCGACCGGCGTGGTGGTCATGCAATCCGGACAGATCGGCCGGCCGCAGTTCGAGCATGAAACCCCCGTCTCACGCGAGGGATGGCGGTAGCAGGTGGCCATGGCCGGGACAGAGAGCCTAGCTGGATGGCGCCCGTCAACCGATCAGCCGGGGCCCGCGCACCGGGCCGCGGGCCGGGTTCGCGCGATCGCGCCTCAGCGGTTTCCGAGCAGCCTGCGCGTCTCGCGACCGAGGTCCCTGAGGGTGCGTTCGGCGCCGTCGCGCACGCCGCCGACGGGCGACGCGTGGGCGCGGCGGCGTGCGCGCAGGATCACCAGCGCGGCGCCGGCCGTCCCGCCGACCACGACAGCTGCCGCGGGGCGAGCCCAGTTGCGCGGGTCTCGCATTGCCGAGAGCTCCCACGCGTCGAGCTCGTCGACGGCCATCTCGGTGATGCTCATGAGCGTGGACTCGAGGCGCTCGACGAGCGCCTCCGGCGGCTCCACGGGCGCCAGCGCTTCGCGCAGCAGCCCCTCGAGGTTGGACACGGCCTCACTCATCCGATCGGCCTCCGCTGGCCTCGCTCGCCGAGTGCGCGTCGGCGCCGGCGCGGGCAGGCCGGTCGGACCCTGTCACGGGCGGGGTCTGTCGGTCGTCGCGATCGCCGACGATCTCCTCGAGCTGCCTTATCGCCCGGTGGATGAGAACCTTCGTCGCCCCATCGGAGCGGCCGAGAGCGCGCGCGATCTCGCGATTGTCCATTCCCAGCGCGAAGCGCATTATCAGCGCCTCGCGGCGGTCGTCGGGAAGCAGGCGGACCCCGTCGAGCACGCGGCTCAGCTCGTCGCGTCCCTCGACCAGCTGCTCGGTCGTGTGCGGCGCAGCTAGGGTCGTGGTCTCGTCGATGGGTGAGGCCGGCCGGCGTGAGCGGTCGCGGTAGAGATTCGCCGCGAGGTTGTGAGCGATGCGTATCAGCCACGGCCGCAGCGGGCGGCCATTGGATTCCCGCTGCGCCCGCTCGAAGTGGCGGTATGCCTGCAGGAACGTCTGCTCGGTCAGGTCCTCCGCATCGTGGTGGTCCCCCACGCGGTAGTAGGAGTAGCTGTAGACGTCGCGCAGGTGGGCGCGGTAGAGCTCGGAGAACTCCGCGTCCAGTTGCTCCTTGGGCTTTTCGCTGACGTGCTCGCTCACTCATGTCAACCCTACCCCCGCCGGGGCGGATCGAGCTCAGGCAGCGCGAGAGATCTCCCGCGGTCGCCCGCGCTCGAGCGTCTGGGGCACGGGCGCCTTGGCGCCGCCGAGCCACTCCCATTGCAGGGACACGCACGCCCAGATCCGCTCGGTCACAGCGCTGGCAAGCGCCGGCGAGCAGCGCTCGACGGTCGGAAACGTCAGCGGACGCCCAACGCGGACGCGGACCTTGCGGGGGCGTATGCGCCAGCCCCGGCGGACGGCCTCGGTGCCGATGACAGCGACCGGCGCGACCGGCGCCCCCGTCTCGAGCGCGAGGCGCCCGACGCCGCGCCGCGGCTCGCCGAGCGGCCCCGGTCGCACGCGCGTCCCCTCGGGGAAGACCACCACGCAGTCACCGCGTTCGAGGATCGCGCGCGCCGTTTCCATCGCGGCGCTGTCGCCGGCGCCCCGGTCGACGGGGAAGGCGCCGAGCGCGTTCAGCGCCCAGGCCTGCCAGCGCTTCTCGAACAGCTCTCGCTTGGCCATGTAGTAGACCGGACGGCGCACGAGCATGCCGATCACGAACGGGTCCATGAAGCTGCGGTGGTTGGACGCCAGCAGCAGGGGCCCGCGCCGCGGCAGGTGCTCACGGCCGATGCGCTGCATGCGGAAGTACACGACGAAGAACGGCAAGAGGATCGCCCGCAGCGCCCAGTAGAGGATCGGATTGACGCCCCGGCTCAGGGAACGCTCGCGAAAGCCGCTCAGATCCGTGCCGCCGGCGCCAGGCGCGTCGGCCGGCGCCACGAGATCCGGTTGCGCATGAAGTTGGTCCACGCCCCCAATACACCGCCCATGATCGCCCCGTTACAGTTGGGTGCAGGCCCGCAGTCGGTCGCGCCGGAGTAGCTCAGCTGGTAGAGCGCCTGTCTTGTAAACAGGGGGTCA
>JAOPZB010000236.1 GCA_025964355.1 Solirubrobacterales bacterium
TCGCCGGTCGTCAGCGTGAAGGTGAGGCAGTCGAAGATCAGCAGCTCCGGGTCCATGCCGTGCTCCTCGCAGCAGAGATCGCGGATGCGCGTGGCGATCTCCACCTTGCGCTCGGCAGTCTTGGCCATGCCGACCTCGTCGATCGTCAGCGCGATGAGCGCCGCGCCGTGGGCCATCGCGAGCGGCACGACGCGGTCGAGCTTGTCGCGGCCCGCCTCGAGGTTCACCGAGTTGACGATCGGGCGACCCGGGATCTGCTCCAGCGTCCGTTCGATCACCTCGGGCTCGGTCGAGTCGACCTGGATCGGGGCGGGCTGGGTGAGCGAGACCTTCTTGGCGAGGATCCTCATCTGTTCGTCCTCGTCCTGGCGCTCGGTCAGGGCGACACACAGATCGAGCACGTGCGCGCCTCCGGAGACCTGGTCCTCGGCGATCTGGATCAGCCCGTCGTAGTCGTCGGCGAGCAGCAGCTCCTTGGCCTTGCGCGAGCCCTGCGAGTTCACACGCTCGCCGACCATCGTCGGTCGCGGCTCCTGCACGAGCGGCGTGGCGGCGATCATCGAGGAAACGTGGGGAGGGCGAGGGGCGGGACGCCGCGCTACAGGACGGCCGGCGACGCGCTCGGCAATCGCTGCGATGTGTGCCGGCGTCGTGCCGCAGCAGCCGCCGACCACGCCGACTCCATAGCGCTCCACGAACTCTGCCAGCGCCTCCGCCAGCGGCTCGGGCTGCTCCGGGAAGATCGTCTCTCCGTCGGGGCCCTGCAGGGGCAGCCCGGCGTTCGGGATGCACGCCACCGGAACGGGGCAGTGCTCCCCGAGGAAGCGGATCGCGTCGCGCATGTCCTCGGGGCCGGTCGAGCAGTTCAGTCCGATCACGTCGACCCCGAGCGCCTCGAGCGTACACAGCACCGCCGAGATGTCGGTTCCCAGGAGCATCTTGCCGCCGTTGGGCAGCAGCGAGACCGAGGTGTGGATCGGGACGCTGCGCCCGGTCGTCGCAAACGCCTCGCGAGCGCCGAACACGGCGGCCTTGACCTCGAGGATGTCCTGGGCGGTCTCGATGATCAGCAGGTCCACCCCGCCGTCGATCAACCCGGCTGCCTGCTCGGCGAAGATCTCGACCAGCTCGCGGAAGCGGATCTGCCCGAGCGTGGGGTCGTCAGATGCGGGCAGGTAGCCGGTCGGTCCGATCGAGCCGGCGACGAAGCGCTGCTCTCCGGCCGCCCTGCGGGCGATCTCGGCGGCCTTCGTGTTGATCTCCACCGTGTAGTCCGCAAGCCCCCACTCGTCGAGCTTCAGACGGGATGCCTGGAAGGTGTCGGTCTCGAGCACTTCCGCGCCCGCCTCGAGCATCGAGGCATGGACGCCCTCGATCACGTCCGGGCGGTTGAGGATGAGGGCCTCGTGGCACTTGCCGGCCAGGCCGCCGTAGTCCTCGCTCGTCAGGTCGAACTGCTCGAGCGTGGCTCCCATGCCGCCGTCGTAGATGACGACATGGTCTTCAATCGCATGCAGGTAATCGCGCGCCATTCAGCCATGCTAGCTATGCGGCAGGTGGTCCGACGGCCGTCGCGCTACTTGATGAAGAGCATCTCGGAGTACTTCGGAAGCGGCCAGAGGTCGTCAGCGACCGTCTTCTCCAGGCGATCGGCGACCTCGCGCACGTCTTCCATCGCGGGGACGACGCGATCGTGCACGTAGGCGGCCCACTTCTCCGGCGTGGAATCGTCCTGGTTGTCCTTGAGGTTGGCGTCCTCGAGCCCGCGCAGCGCGAAGTGGAACTCCTTGACGACCGGCTCGACCTCCTCGATCAGCTCCTCCAGCCCGGCCTCGCGCAGTTCGTTGAGGTAGCGGACCGCCGCGGGAAGGATCTGGGTGCGAGCGATCGAGGCGGCGGTCTCGGACTCGATGTTGATCTTGACCGCGTACTGCTCGAGGAAGACCTCGTGACGCGACTCGAGCTCGCGCTTTGAGAGGACGCCGTACTTCTTGAACAGCGCGACGGTTCCTTTCTCCACCAGCCACGGCAGGGCTTCGGGTGTGGAGCGGAGGTTGTAGAGGCCACGCTTCTCGGCCTCCTCATGCCACTCGGGTGCGTAGTTGTCGCCGTCGAAGATGATCCGCTTGTTCGCGCCGTAGCTGTCCTTGACGACTTTGGTGACGGCCTTCTCGAGGTTCGCCGCGCTCCCTTTCAGCGCCGTCTTGAGCTTTGCGCCGAGGTCGTCGATCGCCTCGGCCACGATCGTGTTCAGGACCGTGTTGGGTAGCGCGAGCGACTGCGAGGAGCCGAGCGCGCGGAACTCGAACTTGTTGCCGGTGAAGGCAAACGGGCTGGTGCGGTTGCGGTCGCCGCCATGAAGCGGCATCGGCGGCAGCACCGGCGTCCCGAGGCCGAGGAACGATCCCGGCTTGGAGCGCTCCGCTTTGCCGGACTCGATCGCCGCGAACACCTTTTCGAGCTCCGCGCCCAGGAAGATCGAGATGATCGCCGGAGGTGCCTCGTTGGCGCCGAGCCGGTGGTCCTGGCCCGGTGAGGCGATCGATGCGCGCAACAGTGCCTGGTGGGCGTTGACGGCCTGGATCACCGCGGCGCAGAAGAACAGGAACTGGAGGTTCTCCGACGGCGTGTCGCCCGGCTCGAGCAGGTTGGCGCCGGTGTCGGTGCCCATCGACCAGTTGTTGTGCTTGCCCGATCCGTTGACGCCGGCGAACGGCTTCTCGTGCAGCAGGCAGACGAGCCCGTAGCGCCGGGCGACGTTCTGCATGACCTGCATCGTCAGCTGCTGGTGGTCGGAGCCGACGTTGGAGTTCTCGAAGATCGGTGCGATCTCGTACTGGTTGGGCGCGACCTCGTTGTGACGGGTCTTGATCGGCACGCCGAGCTTGGCGAGCTCCTGCTCGGTCTCGAGCATGCAGGCGAGGATGCGCTCGGGGATCGAGCCGAAGTAGTGGTCGTCGAGCTCGTGCCCCTTCGGCGGCTGGGCGCCGAAGAGCGTCCGCCCGGTGGTGACGAGGTCGGGCCTTTCGAAGTAGTACTGCTCGTCGATCAGGAAGTACTCCTGCTCGGGACCCACGGTCGTGAACACGCGCCTGGCGTCATCGTCGCCGAGCAGCTTCAGCGCGCGGATCGCGGCCCCGGAGAGCGCGTCCATGGAGCGCAGCAGCGGGATCTTGTGATCGAGCGCCTCTCCCGTCCACGAGGTGAAGGCCGTCGGGATGCACAGCAGCGCGCCGTTGGGATTCTCGAGGATGAAGGCCGGCGACGTTGGGTCCCAGGCGGTGTAGCCGCGCGCCTCGAACGTGGCGCGGATGCCACCCGTCGGGAAGGACGATGCGTCGGGCTCGCCCTGGATCAGCTCCTTGCCGGAGAACTCGGCTATCGCCGTGCCGTCGCCGACGGGGGCGTAGAAGGAGTCGTGCTTCTCGGCGGTCGAGCCCGTCAGGGGCTGGAACCAGTGCGTGTAGTGCGTAGCGCCCTTCTCCATCGCCCACTCCTTCATGCCCTGAGCCACCGCGTCCGCCAGCGACGTGTCGAGGGCCTCGCCGTGCGCGAGCGTGCGCTGCAGCGCCTTGAAGACGTCCTTCGGGAGGCGCTGACGCTGGACCGCCGGCGAGAAGACGTTCTCTCCGAAGACCTGGTTGCCCGGGAGGGTCAGATCGAGCGAGCCGAGCGCGGCTCCGTTGGAGCTCCACTGCGCGGCGGTGACGTTCTGCTGGCGGGTCCTTGGCATGGGTGGGTCGATTCCTCCTCAGAAAGGGGTGACTTGAGCTGTCTCGGCGCGATTACTTGAGCGGGCTGCGACGGACGCAGGGCCGATCCCAATCGTAATGCCAACCGGAACCGAGGGCGTCGCCGTTTGGCGAAATCGCAACGTCGTCGTTTCGACAGCCGGCCAAACGCCGAAGCTATGGCGTCGTCGAACGCGCGCCGAGCACTACCCGGCCGGTGTTCGGGTCGACGTGGGTCGTGGCCGGCGCCGGCGCGACCTCTACGGTGAACCGTCCACTGACAGGCGCACCGGATCCGAGCGTCACCTTGGCTCGTCCGGCGAGGCCTGCCGCGACCCTGAAGTTGACCGTGTGCGCCCCCGGCTTGACCGGTACGACGAGCCAGCGGAAGGTCTGCGTCCGGCCGGCTGCCAGCGGGCCGAGCGCCCACGTGTTCACATACGCGGTCTGGCCGCCGCCGGGCTGGCTGACTTCCTGACTTTCGACCGGAGGGGTGGCGATCGCGCCCGGCCCCCGTTCGATGACCCAGACGGGGCGCTTGTTCGCGGCCAGTTCCGGAAAGTGTTCGGTGTAATAGAACGAGTCGAGTGTGACCGCCACGTTCGGCACCATGTGGGCGCCCGTGTTGCGCACCTGCAGTTCGAGCCTCGTCGGCCGCGCGACGGCCTGCCGGGCGGGAAAGCGCGCGCTCACGATCTTCATTTCGAAGGCGCCCGATGGTTCACGCGCGTCCTGGCGCGAGCCACCGCCGCAACCGCCCGCAGCAAGCACGATCGCGGCCGCGACAGACAGGGTTGGCAGGCGTCTGAGGCGCTTTGCGGCGGCGCGACTGCGAACGCGCGATCGTGCCCCGGTGGCACGGCGCCCGACCACCCGAAAGACTCTCCGCCTCCGCCTCACGATCGCGCCACGATACCAGTGGCCAGTGGCCAGCGGCCGCGCACGGCCCGAAGGCGCTGCACGCAGTCGGTGGCGCGTGCACAGTGCATGGCGTAAAGTTCCCGAGGCCGTCGATCCCACGTGAGGAGGGATGAGAGAGAGTGGTTCGCAGCGTCGCCGAACGGGCGTACCTTCCGACCAGGAATCTGCTGGAGGAAATCGGGGACATGATGATCCTGACGGGCAGGACCATCTCCTCCGCGCTGCGCCCCCCATATCCGTACGGCGGCGAGTTCGTCTCCCAGTTCCTGTTCGCGCTGCGGCTCTGCTGGTTTCCGCTGCTGATCTCGACGGTATGCATCTGCTACGCCGCTCCCGGCCTGCAGGCCGCCAACTTCCTGACCATCTTCGGTGCGCTCGACCGTCTCGGCGGTTTCTTCGTGCTCGGAGCGGTGCGCGAGATCGGCCCGAGCGTGACAGCGATCGTCGTGGCCGGCGTGGCCGGGACGGCGATCACGGCTGACCTCGGCGCGAGGAAGGTGCGCGAGGAGCTCGACGCCCTTCAGGTCCTCGGCGTCGACCCTGTCAAGAACCTCGTCGTGCCGCGCTTCCTCGCGCTGATGGTCGTGACCGGCCTGTTCGACATCTACGCGCTGCTGTTCGGGATCTTCGGCGGCATCATCGCCGAGCTGGTCAACAACCAGCCGCTCGGCCCGTTCTGGAACACCCTCTTCGCCAACGCCTCGACGACCGACCTGTGGGGGTCGGTGCTCAAGACGACGATCTACGGGGCGATCATCGCGATCGTCTGCTGCTACAAGGGCATGGCCGCCTCGGGTGGCGCCGAGGGTGTCGGGCGCGCGGTCAACGAGGCGGTGGTGCTGGCCTTCACGGCGATCTTCTCGTTTGACTATGTCTTCACCCAGACGCTGCTTGCCACCCATCCGCAGATCCTGGTGATCAAATGAACGAACTGCTGGCGATGCCGCGTGAATGGCTCGCGTCCACCGGCGAGATCGGCAAGTTCACGGGCAACATCGTGCGCGACGTGTGGGGCCTGCGCGTGTTCAGGTTCTTCGGCGAGGCGCTGCGCCAGGCCGGCATCCTGATCGTCGGCTCGACGGCGATCATCTGGACGCTGATGTTCATCCTCGGCCTGCAGTGCGGGATCGAGGGCGCCTACTTCACCGCCGCCCAGGGAGCGCCGGCGTACTCCGGCGTGTTCACGGCCTGGTGTGACCTGCGCGAGATCACGCCGTACGCGTTCGGCTACATGATGGCGGCGAAGGTCGGCACCGGCATCGTCGCGGAGCTCGGAGCGATGCGCATCTCCGAGGAGATCGACGCGCTCGAGGTGATGGGGATCAACTCGGTGACGTTCCTCTGCGCCACGCGGCTGCTCGCCGCCTGGATCGTGCTGCCATTCATGTACCTCGCCGGAATCGGCGCCGCGTTCCTGGCGTCCTACATCGCCGTCGTGCAGCAGATCGGATACGTCTCCTCCGGTGGCTACTTCTTGATCTTCTGGCAGTTCCAGAACCCGCCGGACTTCTTATACAGCCTCATCAAGGCCATGTTCATGGCCACCGCGATCGTGCTGGTCGCCTGTTACTACGGCTACAACGCGAGCGGCGGTCCCGTCGGCGTGGGCCGCGCGACGGCCAAGTCGATGGTGCTAAACCTAGTTCTCGTGCACATCATCGGCGCACTCGGTACACAGATCTTCTGGGGCGCCAATCCGCGAGCCCCGATCGGGGGCTAGCGATGGCCGTCACAGAGCCAGGCAGCCCCTCGCACGAGGGCGAGGAGGAGTTTCGCTTCCACAAGGGGGAAATCCGTCCCTCGACTGCGGGTGACGCGATCGAGTTCATCGACGTGCACAAGTCCTTCGGGCGCAACCACGTGCTGAGAGGGCTGAACATGTCGCTGCCCGAGAACCAGATCTCGATGATCATCGGTCCGTCGGGCACCGGCAAGTCGGTCTGCATCAAGCACATCGTCGGCCTGCTCTATCCAGACGAGGGCGACGTGCTCGTGCACGGCCAGTCGATCCCGAGCCTGCGCGACGCCGATCTGTTCGAGATACGCAAGAAGTTCGGGGTGCTCTTCCAGGACGGCGCACTGTTCGGTTCGATGAACCTCTATGACAACGTCGCCTTTCCGCTCCGCCAGCACACCGAGAAGGGCGAGGAGGAGATCGCCGAGATCGTGAACCGGCGCCTGAGCGAGGTCGGGTTGAGCGCGGCGAACGAGAAGATGCCCAACGAGCTCTCCGGCGGCATGCGCAAGCGCGCCGGGTTCGCGCGCGCGCTGGTGCTCGAACCGGACATCGTGCTCTTCGACGAGCCGGACTCGGGGCTCGATCCTGTGCGCACCGCTCTGCTGTGCGAGCTGATCAAGGAAGTCCACGCCGAGAACGGCGGCTGCTACGTGGTGATCACGCACGACATCATGAGCGCGCGTCGCGTGGCCGAGCACATCTCGGTCCTGTGGAAGGGCAGGATCGTCGAGTCCGGCCCCGCGGAAGAGCTGTTCGCGTCCGAGAACCCGTTCGTGCGCCAGTTCCTCTCCGGCGAGTCAGCCGGACCCCTCGGCATGGAGTAAACCGTCGGGTGCCTCGTTCGGGTGCCGGGCGGGGTTAGCCTTCCTCTGTGAACGCCTCCCGATTTCTCGGCGCGCTGGCAGGCGGTGCCGCGCGGCGCTCGCGGCTTGTGCTCGCGATTGCGATCGTCCTCGGGCTGGGTTCCGCGGCCCTGGCGCTGCGACTGCACCCGACCGCCGCCGCCAACACGTTCGTCTCGAGCTCGAGTCCCGAATACCGGGCGACCCAGAGCTTCTACAAGAGCTTCGGCGAAGAGCCGATCGTCGTTCTGGTCAAGGGTGATCTCCAGCAGCTCGTGCTGAGCTCGGACGTCGGGCGGCTGGTCGGCCTCGAGGGCTGTCTGTCGGGCAACGTGCCCGCGGCGGCGCTTGCCAGCGAGGGGGGCCGCAATGGCCCATGCGGAGCGCTGGCCCGCGAGAGGACCGTCAAGGTCGTGTTCGGTCCAGGGACGTTCATCAACGAGGCGGCGAGCCAGATCGACGAACAGTTGGCCGTGCAGACGCGCCAGAGTGAAGTGGAAGCCAAGCAGGCTGAACGCGCCGTCTCGGCGGCCGCGCTGAAGCGAGGTCTCTCGCCGTCCGAAGCACGAGCCCTCGGGAGCCAGGCCAGCAAGGTCACGATCGCCGGCTTCCAAAAGAGCCTGGTGACACTCGCGCTGCAGTACGGGCTGACGGCGAAGCCCAGCATCACCGACCCGAACTTCGTCTCGACGCTCGTGTTCGACTCCACCAAGGGGGCGGGCATTCCGAAGCAGCGCTTCGCCTATCTGTTCCCGAGCCCGCACGCCGCGCTCGTATCGGTGCGGATGCGGGCCGGGCTCTCCGAGGCGCAGAGGACGCGGACGATCGGGCTGATTCGCCGGGCGGTCGCGATGAAGCAATGGCACCTGCAGCACGGCGAGAGCTACGTGGTGACCGGCGAGCCGGTGATCGTCTCGGACCTGAGCAGCTCGATCAGTCACTCGATCGAGCTGCTGCTCATCGCGGTGCTGGTCGTGATGGCCGCGACGCTCGGCCTCGTGTTCTCGGGGCGCCCGCGTCTGCTGCCCCTGGCCGTCGCTCTGCTCGCCTCCGCGCTGACCTTCGGCGCGCTGTCGCTCGCCGGCGCATCGCTGACGATGGCGTCGATCGCCGTCCTGCCGGTGCTCATCGGCCTGGCGGTGGATTATGCGATCCAGTTTCAGTCGCGGGTGGGGGAGGCGCTGGACGAGGACCCCCAGGAGCCCAGGTCCACGGGCGCGCGCGCGACGCTGATCGCCCGCGCGGCTGGAGCGGGAGCGCCGACGATCGCGACCGCGGGTGCGGCGAGCGCCGCCGCGATGCTCGTGCTGGCTCTCTCGCCTGTGCCGATGGTCCGCGGGTTCGGCCTGCTGCTCGTCGCCGGGGTCGTGATCGCGCTGCTCTGTGCGCTGACCGCCGGGGCAGCCGCCATGGCGTTGCCCGGACGTGCGTCGCGCTCGCAGCCGCCGGTCGTGGGTATCCGCCTCGTGGCGGCGTGGCGGGGCGCTCGCGAGCTGCTGCGCGACAACGCGCTCACGCGCTCGGTCTCGGCCGTCGCGCTCGGCCTGTCGGTGCGCCGTCCACGGCGCGTGCTGTGCGCGGGCCTCGCGCTGGCGGCGCTCGGCTGGGGGCTCGACACGCAGACGAAGGTGGAGACCGACATCACCAAGCTGGTTCCACAGAGCTTGAGCTCGCTGCAGGGTCTGAGCACGCTCGAGCAGACGACCGGGGTGGGAGGCGAAATCGATCTGATGCTCGCGGGCAGGGACCTGACGAAGCCATCCACGATCGAATGGATGACCTCCTATGAGAGCAGGGTGCTCGCGCGCTTCGGCTACAGCGCGACGCGCGGCTGCGGCAAGGCACGCCTGTGCCCCGCCTTCTCGCTGCCGGACCTCTTCTCCCGCCAGCCGGCGACAGCGCCGGCCTCCTCCGCCCGGAAGCCGAGCGCGAGGCTCTCTCAGGCTGAAGTCGACGGCCTGCTCACCGCGATCCCGCCCTACTTCTCACAGGACGTGATCACGCCCGACCGCCGTGCGGCGACGCTCGCGTTCGGTATCCGCGTGATGGGGCTCGATCAGCAGCAGCGGCTGATCGAACAGATGCGCTCGACGCTGCATCCCCCCGCCGGCGTGAGCGCCAGCCTTGTCGGCCTGCCCGTGCTGGCCGCCAAATCCGGCGCGCAGGTGGCCTCGCCCTGGCGGCGACTGGAGACCCTGCTCGCGGGCCTGGCGGCGGTCGCGCTGGTGCTGATGGTCGCCTTCCGCGGCGATCGTCGTCGGGCGCTCGTGCCGCTCACCCCGATCGTGCTGGCCAGCGGCTGGTCGGCGCTGATCCTGTTCGCACTGCGCGTGCCGTTGAATCCGATGTCGGTCACCCTGGGAGCCCTCGTGATCGCCATCTCCACCGAGTTCAGCGTGCTGCTCTGCGAGCGCCACCGCCAGGAACGGCTCGCCGGCCACGACACGATCGAGGCGCTGCGGCGCAGCTATCGCCGAACCGGCGCGGCCGTCGCTGCGTCGGGAGTGACGGCGATAGCCGGCTTCGGCGTGCTGACGCTTTCCGACATACGAATGCTGCGGGACTTCGGTCTCGTGACCCTGGTCGACCTGAGCGTCTCGCTGTTGGGGGTGATCGTGGCGCTTCCGGCGGCGCTGGTGATCGCGGATACGGCCGCCGAAGGTGGCGGGCGAGACGAGCGTGCCCGGACACGGCGGCTGCGCGATGCGTTGACCGATCCGCTGGGCGACCTGCGCGACCTTGGCGCGCGCCTGCGTCCCCGCCGGGACGGACGTTCGGCGCGTGGGGCCGGACCGCCACCGCCGCGGCCGGCCGAGTCGAGGCATGAGCCGGCCTGAGCGACCCGCCGAGCCTGGAGAGCAGGCCCTCCCTGGGGCAGCCGCGGGCGGCGCAGATCACAGCGAACCGCCTCGTCCCCGCTACGGGCGGTACGCCGGTCTGCTGGCGATCTTGATCCTCGTGCTGATAACGATCAACACGATCGTCACCAAGCCGAACGGACTGACCGGGATCGCTCCCGGCCAGCGGCTCGCACCGTTCGCGGTGCCGCTCGCGCTCGGCGCCCTGCGCGGGGACGCCGACGTCGCGACGCGCGCCGGTCAGGGGCTGTCGGGCCGCGTTCCGGCCTGCGCGCTGCGCGGATCGCAGATCCTGAACGTCTGCCAGCTCTACGAAAGCGGGCCCGTCGTGCTCGCGCTGTTCGTCGACTCCGGCTCGTGCCCGGAGGTCCTCGGGGACATGCAGTCGCTGCAGCGTTCGTTCCCGGGCGTGCGGTTCGCCGGTGTAGCGATACGCGGCGACCGGGCGCAGCTGCGCCGTCTGATCCGCTCACGCGGCCTGACGTTTCCCCTCGGCATCGACACCGACGGAGTACTCGTGGCGCTCTACAAGGTGGCGAGCTGCCCGCAGGTGACGCTCGCCTACCCGGGCGGCGTCGTCCAGAGCAGGGCGCTGCTCGCGCGCCCCTCATACGCGACGCTGCGGGCGCGCGTGAGCGAGCTCGCAGCGGCGTCGCGGGCGCGCGGCTGGAAGGGTGGCCTCTGATGAGCGCCTCGGGACCATCCGCCTCCGGGTCCGGGACGCCCCCGGCGCACGCCGAGCCCGTCGTCGGGTGGCGTGCGCGCGAGCTGGAGGAGGAGCTGCCGGCGCTTCGACTGCTGCTCGCCGACGTGGACGTGGAGCGCCGGGGAACGCTCACCGGCGGCTCGCCGCCCGATGTCAAGGCGCGCCTGCGCGAACTCTCGAGCCGCTTCCGGGGCGCACGCGCCGTCGGGCTGCGTCGCGAGCCGGTTCCCGCCGCCTATCGCGTGTTCTACCGCCACATCGGACTGGATCCCGACGTCGTTCGAACGCCGATCGAGGAAGCCGCGCTGGAGCGCATGCTGCGCGGCGGGTTCCTCAGCGCCGGTCTGCTCGACGACGTCTTGCTGATCGCACTGCTGGACACCGCCGTGCCCGTATGGGCCGTCGACAGGGAGTCGCTCGACGGGCCGCTCGGCATCCGTCCCAGCCGAGACGGAGAGCGTCTCGGGCGCCACTCGCAGGCGCCGCCGTTGCCCAGCGGTCGCCTCGTCGTCTCCGACGCCTCGGCGGCGCTGGCCGTGCTCTTCGGCGAGCTGGCTCCGGCACACCGGCCGGGTGGCCGCAGCCGCAGGCTGACGCTGTTCTCCATCCAGGTTGCCGGAGTCCCGACGCTGTACGTCGAAGAGTCGCTCTGGAGCTGCCGCCTCGCCCTCGAGCAGCCCTGACGCCCCTCGCGGGGGCCGTACTCGGCCGTTGGAGGCGCTGGTAGAATCGGCGTCTCCGCTTACCGCGAGCATCGCGAGGAGCCGCATGACCCAGCGCGAGCAGGCAGTGATGGAGTTGGTTGGCCCCGCCGTCGGGTCGGTCCTCGGCGGTCGGATCGATGGTGAGCAGCCGCGGACCGGCGGCGCGACGATCGAGGCCCCGGCCGATCGGGGCGAGCGCGCTGCGCGAAGCTCGCTACGGTCGCAGATCGCCAGGCTCGAGCGCGAGCTCTCGGCGATCGTCGCCGAGACCTTCCCGCACATAGCCGCGCCGCGCCCGGCTGACTCGTCGCTGCCCGGACCCTGCCTGCCGAGCCTCGCGGAGCTCGAGCGCTCGCGTGACCGGCTCGCCGGCCGCGTGCAAGAGCTTCGCGGGCTCGCGGCCGATCGCCTCGAGCACGAGCGGCGGGCGCGCGAGCAGCTGCAGCGCATGAAGCTCGAACCCGGGCGCTACAAGTTCGTGCGCCTGCCGGTCAGCGATCTCGGCCAGGGAGGCTGCGGTGCATGGGAAGTTCGCCCGCGTTTCGGCCTGATCGGGATGCTGGCCGGCTGGTGGCAGGTCAAGCTGTCGTCAGGCTGTCCGTTACCCACGGGGTCGCGCCCCAGGCGCGACCCCTCTCGGCATATGCGAGCAGCTGCGCGAGGCTACGGCGCTGGCGCTCGGTCATCGAGCCGATCGTCTTCTTCTCGGACATCGGGATCTGCGAGAGGAACTTGCGGCACCGTGTCTGCCCCCAGCGGCGCTGGCTCATCAGCAGGTCCGCGACCGCCATGCTGTCCGCCTCCCAGGGGCATTCGAGGATCACCTCGCCGGCGTCGAGCTCGCCGACGGCGACGCGGCGCTTGAGCTCCGCGCGGGCGAGACGAACCTGGTTGGCGCGTTCCAGCGCGCGCATGTACTGCGGACCGGCAGGGGCAATCATCGCTGTCGCGTTCATAAGGCACACTCCCCGTCGCCGGCGCGAAGCTCACGCGGCGGCGACATGCTTGCTTTTAGGTTGACGAGTACGCGCCGGCAAATGGCCGTGTGAGGTCCGCCCACGAGCGACGTAGGTTTGATCCCCGGCACTTAGCCCCTCTTCCGACGGCTTGTGCGGGGCGAGCCCGAACGGTCATGCAGAGCGCTCCTGGAAGCTATGTGAGCACGGCGCACGCGGTCAACCGCCGTGCGGCGCTTCGTGCGCTAGAAGCGACCTTTTTTGTTGCGCCGGGGACTTGTGAAGAAATGGACAAGTCGCCAGCCCCCGCCCGGCGGGC
>JAOPZB010000250.1 GCA_025964355.1 Solirubrobacterales bacterium
AGGACATGCGCTCGGTGATCAACCAGCGCGAGGTCGGCATGGATACGGCCTCGTTCAAGCGCGCCCTGCGAAGGGTGCTGCGCCAGGACCCCGACGTGATCCTGGTCGGCGAGATGCGCGACGAGGAGACCGTCCAGACGGCGCTGTCAGCCGCCGAGACCGGGCACCTCGTTCTCTCGACGATTCACACGGTCGACGCCACCGAGTCGATCAACCGCATGCTCGACTTCTTCCCCCCCCACCAGCACAGCCAGGCGCGCAGCATGATCGCCGGCACGGTCAAGGGCGTGATCTCCCAGCGGCTTGTCCCGGGCGCCGAAGGTGGCCGTGTCGCCGTGTGCGAGATCCTGCGGATGACCGGCCGCGTTCGCGACATGATCGTCGACCCCGCCCAGACCGGAAAACTGGTCGAGGTCATCACCTCCGGCGGCTACTACGGCATGCAGACCTTCGACCAGGCTCTGTTTGGTCATGTCAAGGCGGGCCGCGTGACGTTCGAGGACGCCATGAAGGTCGCCTCGAGCCCGCACGACTTCAAGCTGCTCATGCAGTCCGACGGACGCATCGGAACGACGATGGACGATGTCGCCGCCGCCGAGGCCAAACGCGAGCCGGATCCCAAGCAGTCGCTCACCGTCGCCTAGCCTCGCGTCACTTCAGTTGGTAAAGTAAGGCCTGTAATGGCCGTCGATGAGACATGTCCGGTGTGCATGACCGCCGATATCGTCTGCGGCAAGTGGACTCTGCTGCTCGTGCGCGAGCTCTCGGAGGGTCGGTCGCGGTTCTGTGAGCTCGAACGCTCACTCGCCGGCATCAGCCCGCGCACGCTCTCGCTGCGCCTACGGGCGCTCGAGGAGCAGGGCATCGTCGAGCGCCACACCTTCCCCGAGGTACCGCCGCGGGTCGAGTATGCGCTGACCGAGAAGGGTCTCGCGCTGCTTCCGATCATCGACGACATGCGCGCCTACGGCGAAGACTGGCTGGGCGCCGACTGCGCCGGGTCGCCAGAGCTCGCCCCCCAGGCGCTCGTCGTCGCCTAGACCTGCAAGACAGGATGCGCCGGGCAGGAGCGCGACCGGGGAGCGCGAAGTCAGCGCCCTATGCGTTCAGTTCGCTTCCAGGCCGCGCTCACCGAGTTCGTCGAGGCGGCGGCCGAGGTCCTGCAGGCCGACATCGCCGCCGGCGCCGAGGTTCCATTTGAGCTCGAGCCGCGCAGGCGCCGCGGAGCCTCCTCAGGAGCCGCCCTGTACTGCTACCGGGCGCTCACCGGCCAGTTCATCGCCGAGCGCCTGCCGGCGATCGAGCGCCTGCCGATCCACTCGCTGGCGGCAGATGCCCTGGCCGGCTTCGACGGCCTCGACCGCTATCTGACCAGCGTGGGCGTCGACGTCGCCCGGGTCACCGGCCGCGCTCGGGTCCCCGCCGCGATCGCCGCCCTGCTCGACGACGTCTTCCGCGAGCAGAGCGGCTTCGAGCTGCATCCGGATCGCCTGCAGGGCGCGCTCGAGCGCCTCGAATCCTCCGCGTTCGCCGAAGCCGGCGAGCTCACGGTCGTCGCCACCCTCCACGGCGTGACGATGGCCTCGGCGGAGCTGGCGTTGACCAAGGGCCTGACGATCGCCCAATGCGACGCCCTCGAGGGCCTACCCGAGGGGGCGACGGGCTCGCGCCAGGGCGGTGAGCCAGGACACCTTCTGGTCGTGCTCGGCATCGAGGAGGAGGACGATGCGCAGGACGCGACGCTGCGCGGCCGCGCCGTGCTCACCGACCTGCTCCGGGCCCTGCGCCTGTTCGGCGACGGTCGCGTTACGCTCGGTCCACTCGCCTGGGCCCGTGTCGGCGGCGGCCCCTGGAGCGCGCTCGCGCTCGGGGCGGGCGGCCGCCCTCACGGGATGCTTGTGGTCACCGCCGAGCAGGAGGACGAGCTGCGCGCCTTCTGCAACCTCGTCTCCCGTCGCGCGCCCCATGGCAACGAGCTGGCCTGGGCGCTGCGGCGCTTCGAGCTCGGCTGCGAGCGGGAGAGCTCCTACGAGGCGCTCAGCGATCACCTGCTCGCGCTGCGCGCTTTGCTCGAGCCCGAGGGGCCCGAAAGCGGGCTGCTCCCCGGACGGCTGGCCGCGCTCTGCGCGACGCCGCTTCTGCGGCGACAGCTGACCGAGCGCACTATGGAGGCGGTCGACCTCGAGCGCGACATCGTGGCCGGAACGGCGCCCGAGCAGGCGCACGGACGGGCGCTGGCGCAGGAGATCGCCGACAACCTTCGGGCGCTGCTGCGTGACGTGATCTGCGGGCACCTGTCCGCCGATCTCGCCGCCGTCGCCGACGAGATCCTGCTCACGCCGCCGCTTGCGTCAGGCGAACAGGTGCTCGGCGACGCGGGAGAGTCCGAGGAGATCCTGGACCTCCTCGTCTAGGTGCGGGACCAGCAGCGGCCTGCGCAACTCCATCGCGCCGCAAAGACGGGCGATCGTCTCGCGGTCGCGCCGCACGAGCACGTCGAAGTCGGCGAGGTTGCCCGCCACCCGGGCGGCGAGGGCGTCTCCGAGCTCCGGCGCGAGGAGCGCCTGCACATCGGTCGCCGACCGGCCCAGAAGACCGCCTTCGTGCACGCGATTGACGATCAGATCGCCCCGATGCATGCCCGCGCTGGCGAGCCTGTCCGACAGGAACACGGCCTCCCGTGCGGGCTCCGGCTCGGGTGAGGTCACGATCAAGAACGCCGTCTCGGGCGCTCGTAGCAGCGCGGCCACGCCGCGCGTGCGCTCCCCGAACCCGTCGATGACCCCGCCGAGCGAGCGGAAGAACCTCGACAGCTCGGCGAGCATGTCGATGCCGGTTACGCGCGCGAAGATCGAGAACACAAGCGCCGTGCCGCGACCGAACAGGCGCGCGGTAAGCCCTCCCGGCGCGAGGAACACCTGCAGCGCCCGCCCTTCGAGGAAGCCGAGCAGCCGGGTCGGAGCGTTCAGGAAGTCGAGCGCGTTGCGCGACGGCGGGGTGTCGAGCACGATCACGTCGAAGTCATGCTCCTCGTAGAGCTCATACAGCTTGGCGATCGCGCTCAGCTCGTGTGAGCCCGCGACCGCCGTGGAGAGCTCCCGGTAGACGGGGTTCGCGAGGATCTCCTCGCGAGCGTCCTCGTCGGCGGCCAGACGGGCGACGATCTCGTCGAACGTGCGCTTGGCGTCGAGCATCATCGCCCACAGCTCCCCGGACACCTCCACGCCCTGTGCGGACAGCCTCGCGGGCTCGATCTGGCGCGGGTCCCCCGAGAGCTCCTGCAGCCCGAGGGCGCTGGCCAGGCGCCTGGCTGGGTCAATGGTCACGACCGCGACCTTCTGACCTCGCGCCGCCAGGCCCAGGGCAAGTGCCGCCGACGTCGTCGTCTTGCCGACGCCGCCCGCGCCCACGCAGACCACGACCCGCTTGCCGTCCAGCTTTGCCCGCAGCCCGCGTCTGGTGGTCGCTGTCATCACGGGATCGTAGTTGCCGTGCAGGAATCGCAAGTGACCATGCGAATACCGACCGGACGACATTCTGGGCAATCGAGTATCGGAGCCACCGTGGAAGGAAAGGCCAAGGTCATCGCATTCGCCAACCAGAAGGGCGGCGTGGCCAAGACAACGACGACACTCAACCTGGCCGCCGCCTTCGCGGAGGAGGGGCACCGCGTGCTGTGTGTCGACATGGACCCGCAGGGCAACCTCACGATGTCCCAGGGGATCGATCCGGACACGCTCGAGAAATCGATGTACGACGTGCTCGTCCATAAGGTGTCGATCCGCGAGGTGGTGCGCAAGCGCGAGATCGACGTCGCCTGCGCGTCGATCGACCTCGCCGGGGCCGAGATCGCGATGTCGACGATGATCGGTCGCGAGCGCTCGCTGCAGAAGGCGTTCGAGCCGATCCTCGAGGACTACGACTTCATCTGCATCGACACGCCGCCGAGCCTCGGGCTGCTGACGATCAACGCGCTGACGGCCGCCGACAAGGTGATCGTCCCCGTCCAGTGCGAGTATCTATCGATGCGTGGCCTCATCCAGCTGCAGAACACCCTCGCGATGATCCG
>JAOPZB010000256.1 GCA_025964355.1 Solirubrobacterales bacterium
GACGGGCCCCCTCGCCCGGCCTGGGCTTCGCGCGTGCTGCAAGCGAGCGACCTTCGTGGGATCGCTCGCCTTGCGGCCAACGGCGGAGGGCCGGTCATGCTGACGTTCGGGATGAACCACCACGACGCTGCGGCGGCCGCGCGCGAGCCCGCCGCGGCGAAGGCGGCGCTCGGGACGTCGTTGATGGCCATCGAGCACGGCAACGAGCCGAACGGCTACGCGCTGCATGGCTTTCGCCAGGAACCGTGGACGTTCGTGCAGTACGACGCCGAGATCGCCGAATACCGCAGCGCCATCGAGGCGGCCGCGCCCGGTATTCCCCTCGCCGGTCCCGACGTGTCGGGCTCCGGCGCGTTCGAAAGCTGGGGACTCGGCGAGGTGGTCGACCAGAGACCCACGCTGCTGACGGGACACCACTACCCGCTGGGCTGCGAAGAACTTCCGCCCCCCACCGTGACCCGGCTGCTGAGCGCCCGCGTGCAGAGGCGGGAGGGGTCCTCGCTGCAGCGCTACATGGCGATCTCGCGGGCGAGCGAAATCCCGTTCCGCCTCGATGAGACGAACACCGTCTCCTGCGGCGGGGTCGCAGGGATCAGCAACACCTTCGCCTCGGCGCTCTGGGCGGTCGGCTACGTGGCACAGGCCATGAGCATGGGCACGTCGGGGATCAACGTGCAGGGAAATCCCGCCAACTGCAACGGCTACACGCCGCTCTGCGCTTCGACGCCCGAAGCGCTGGCCACCGGCGCGCTGGGCGCGCAGCCGGAGTGGTATGCGCTGCTGCTGCTCAAGTCGCTGGTCGGCGATCGGCCGCTTCAGACGAGCACGAGCTCTGGCGGGCGGCCCAACGTCCAGGTCAGGACGTTGCTCAGCGCCGACGGGACCCTTCACTTCGTGATCGTCGACGGCGATCCTCCGGGCGCGCGCCGGGTGGCACTGCGCGTCCGGGCCGGAGGCGGCTTCGGTGCCGGCAGCATCCTGTCGCTGACAGCGCCCTCGCCGGCGTCTCTGTCGGGGGTGCGGCTCGGAGGTCGAGCGGTGTCTGCCGACGGCTCATGGAGTCGACCGGCGAGGCTTCCGCGGGCGGCGAACAGGCGTGGGACGATCGAGGTCACCGTCATGCCGGGCAGCGCGGCGCTGCTCTCTGTTTCACCGCGTCGTGTGCGCTAGGTCACACCTATCGTCCTAGCACGTCTGTACGATGCTCCAAGCCGTAGAAAGGGGCATGCGGCCTCCCGATATCGGAGCCTGCGGAGGTGACCGATGGCTGTTTTCACCAAGCAGTCCAGCAGTTCGCCGACAGCAGAGCAGCTGCCGAGCTGGACGTTTGATCCGCGCCGCAGCAAGGCGAGCTTCCACGGCCGCCGCATGGGCAGCGTCTGGGTCGACGGGCAGTTCAAGGACGTGCAGGGCAAATTCCTCTGGGACGTGGAGAACCCGTTGAACAGCAGCTGCGTCGGCGAGATCGACGTCGCGAACCTCTACGCCGGCGAGCCGTACCTCAACACCCAGCTGCGGGCCGCCGACTTCCTGGACGGGACTCACCACCGCACGATCAACTTCGCTGCACGCCTTGTCGACCGCGCCGGCGAGAAGGACTTCAAGGCCGACGTCCTGCTGACCCTGCGCGGCGCCAGTCGCCACGTGGTCATGGACCTCGCCTACCTCGGCGAGTGGGACGCTCCGTTGAGGGTGGATGGCCAGACCATCGGAACAGCAACGCGCATGGGACTCAGGGCCGAGGGCGTGATCACCCGCCACGACTTCGAACCCGCCGACGCCGTCAGTCGATCAAACAGCAGTCACGGCGCGGCCAACGCGCTCCAGATCAGACTCGACGTCGAGGCGATCCGCGACGCGGACCTGAGGGATGTCGGGGCGATCGGCCCCCCGGCGCACCGTCCGCGCACCTGAACAGACGCAACCGTCGGCCTGCGCGCAGCGTCGGGGAGGCGCTTGCGACGGCTCAGACCAGATGCCGTCCGACGCGCGAGCCATGATGTCGCTCGATCGGAATGGATTCTCCGGCGAACATCATCGAGGGGTTGCGCGCACGGCAGGGTCTCACCCAGGCCGAGGCCTGCAGGCGAGCCGGGCTGCCCCGCGCGACCTGGAGCAACGTCGAGTCGGGCCGGGCCGCAAACCCACGGCCTGAGACCAAGCTCCGCGTCGCGCGTGCTCTCGCCGTGACGCCGAGCAGCATCTGGCGCGTCCGCCCGCGTCCCCTGCATCTCGAGGACGTCGAGGACCCGAGGTGGGAGGCGGCGGTGCGCGCGATGGCGCAGAGGCTTGACCGGGATGGGTCGCTACAGGAACGTCAGCGCTTCGGAAGGAGGCTGATCGCGGTGCTCGACCGCGCCGACCCCGGCTCAGACGGTGGCGACTCGGGCGAGGAGCGCTGGGAGGAGTTCTGGCGACTCGGCAACTCCCTCACGTTCGACCCGGACAGGACGCCGATCGCGATCATCAACGGCAAACTCGTGGAGCGCGAGCTCGACAGCTTCACCGCGGCGACGAGGGTGCGGGTAATCGCCGCCAGGCGCCGACGCATGCGCGGCGTCGGCGTGGCCGCGGCGTCCGGCCGCTGCCGCTGATCGCCCTCGGCGCGCCGTCAGCTCGCGAGCGAGAAGCGCAGCCCGGCGCGCTCGAACCGCGGGACGCCGTCGCTGCCGAGCGCCGCCGCCGGCGTCAGGCAGCCGGCCCGCTCGGGTGTCGCCCCGTCGTGCGCCAGCAGCATCCCCGCCTCCCCGAACAGCCTCGCGGTCGCGAGGTACCCGGGGTGCCCGTCGGCCTCGAGTCTCACCTCGAGTGCCCTTCCGCTCGTCGTGCGCGCATGTAGGGCCATCGTCCATCTCCAGTCGGCGAGCCGATCGGCGGCCGGGCCGTAGCCGGACGACGGACCGAGCCGCGCGAGCAGGTTCGCGACGGGCTCCCTGACGGTCGGCCTCGCTCGCGCGATCCCTCGGATGCCGACCTGCGTCGCCGACATGAGGCCGGCCAGCGCAAGGCGCGCCGGCAGCGAGGCGCTGCTCCCGCCGAGGGCCACGCCCTCGCGATAGCGGAACGGCTGAGGCAGTCGTCCTTCCGCGACGGCGATCAGGGCGGCCGACCTGTGGATGACGGCTGGATTGATGAACGCTGCCGGCGCCATCGGAGCGATCACCTTGCTTTGCGAGCCGCGGCGCGGGCCGACGGCGATCGGGCTGACACGACGCACCGCGGCGGCCACGGCGACGTCATCGACGAGAGCCGCCGGATCCAAGATCACACCGGCATCGTCGGCTCCGGCCACGGCCGCGAGGCTCTGGAAGGTTCCACCGGACATCCCGTCGGAGAGGTGCGGCAGTCCGCCAGGCGGCTTGACCGCCACCTCGAGGTCGGCCGCCGCCAGACCCTCGTCCCAGCGCTCACGGGCGCTCTCGGCAGCCAGCAGGATCATCACATCCGCTGGCAGCGCCTCGAAGCCGCATACCTCCACGATCTTCACGCCGGCCGCGGCCGCCGGGCGATCGAACTCGTCGATCATGCGGCGCACGAACTGGATCTCGCCGGTCAGGTCGGCGTAGTGCGCGCCGCCGGCGACGCAGGCGGCGATCACGGGACGGCCGTAGAGCGTGTATGGGCCGACCAGGTTGAGGACGACGCGGGCGCGCGAGGCCATCGTCTCGAGCGCGCTCGAGTCCGAGACGTCGGCCGCGATCATCTCCGGCGGGTCGGCCCCGACCTCGTCCAGCAGCCGCTCGAGCTTGGCCGTGTCGCGCGCGGCGGCTGCCCAGCGCAGATCCGTCTCGGCGGCGCGTTCGGTGAGATATTCGGCGACGCGGCGCCCCGTGACGCCTGTGGCGCCGAAGACGACGACGTCGAGATCGCGATCGCTCACGTCGCGGACCATATGCCATGTCGGGCTCGCGTCAGGTCATCGCGGGGTCGCTCGACTCGGCCGCCGAACGCTCGTCGGCCCCCCGCCGGGCATCTTCGGTGCACGCGATCAGAACGCTGCAGCGCGCGTGGTGGGAGACCTTGTTCGGCACGCTTCCGAGCACCCGCTTGACGCCGTGCATCCCGTGGTTTCCGACGACGATCAGATCGGCGTTCTGCCGGCCGGCGACCTCCAGCAGGGCATCGGCCGGATCGCCCGTGAGCGTGTGCGACTTCGCCTCGACGCCATGCACTCGCGCCCCGGCCACGGCCTCCTCGATGACCGCCTGTACCTTCGCGTCGGGGGCGACGGCCCATACCTTCGCCGCGCCTTCCGGCGCGCCGGCGATGCGCGCGCCGCGCAGCGGCTCATAGGCCGAGACGATGTGCAGCTCGCCCCCCAGCCGCCGAGCCAGGGTCGTCGCCTCTTCGACCGCCCTCTGCGCCGTCTCGGAGCCGTCGGTGCCCACGACTATCGATGAATACATCTCTCCCTCCCCAATGCTGTCGGACCGTCCAAGCTTACGCCCATCCCCTTGAGCACTTCAGGCGGGTCACACGGCGGATCGTCCCTCCGCCGGATGCTCGGCCTGCTCGTCGACATCGCGGTCGGTGAGGTCGGGCCAGATCGTCCAGACGGCGAGCCTGCCGGTCCTGCCGCGGATGTCCACCTCGCCGACCAGCGCGAGCTCGTCGATGGCGGTGGTCAGCCGGTCGCGCGTGGTCGCCGAGATGAACAGCATCGCCTCGCTGTCCTTCGTCATGCCCTCCAGGCGCGAGGCGGTGTTCGTCGTATCGCCGATCGCCGTGTACTCGACGCGCTGGGAGGATCCGACGTTGCCCGCCATCACCACGCCGCTGTTGAGCCCGACTCCCATTTCGAAGCTGTGGCCGAAGCCCTGCTCGCCAAGCCACGCGTTGAAGCGCTGCAGGCGCGGGCCGATCATCTCGCGCGCGGCGGCAAGCGCCCTGTCGGCGTGGTCGTCCTGCTCGAGCGGCGCGCCGAAGACCGCCATGATCCCGTCGCCCATGTATGAGATCAGCGTTCCTCCCGCCTCGAGGATCGCCTCGGTCATCTCGTTGAGGTAGTAGTTGACGACCTCGATCACGCGCGCCGCCGGCTGGGACTCGGAGAAGCTGGTGAAGCCGCGCAGGTCCGAGAACAGGACCGTACAGTCGCGTTCGACTCCGCCGAGACGGAGGTTCTCATCGGTGCTCGCGAGCACCTCGTCGACGACGCCGCCCGGGACGAAGCGCGAGAACATGTCCTTCACCCGCTCGCGCTCGATCGCCTCGACGATGTAGAGCACGCCGAGCGTGCCGATCATCCCGAGCGTCAACGCGAGCAGCGGATAGACGAACGACACGATCAGGCCGTTGTCGAACTCGACCTGGGTGGCGACGGTGAAAACGGCCGCCAGCGCGAGCGCGTCGAGCAGCGAGCGCCGCCGTCGCAGGCGCGTGCTGCCGAGCGGGACGGCAAGCCCGAGCAGCACGATCAGCGCCAGGTTGATCGCGCCCGAGACGTCCTTCAGCGGCACGCCGCGCAGCAGTGTGCTCGTCGCATTGGCCATGATCTCCGGTCCCGCCATCTGGCCGGTGCCGCTCGTGGCTGTGACATGTGCGTCCTGGAGGATTGGGGCCGAAGCCCCGACTATCACGATCTTGCCGCGAAAGAGCGCCGGCGGAAAGTGGCCGAGGAGGACCTTCGAATAGGAGATCGCGGTGATCGTCCCCGGCGGCCCGGCGAAGTCGATCGGGAGCGTGCCATGCTCGAAGCGCGACGCCGGGATCGAGTGACCGGTTGCGGTTTCAGCGGTCACCACGGCGAAGTTGTGCAGCCCGTTGTAGGAGTAGCCGAACCGGCGGATCGAGCCGTCGCTGTCGACCGTCAGCCTCACCTCGGCGGCGCGCGCTCCCAGTTGCGCCAGCAGGTTGTCTCCGCCGAGCACATCGGTGCGCCCGCCGGGTGCCACTTCGGTCGCCGCCAGCACGGTTTTCCCATGCGCCCTCCCGATCGCTTCGATCAGGGCGTTGTCGTCGGCGCGGTCCGTTTCGTGTGTGAACTCGAGGTCCATCGCGATCACGCTCGCTCCGGCCCGGCGAAGGTGGTCGATGACCTGCGCGTGGTCGCGGCGCGGGAACGGGAACTCGGAGGGCAGTCGCAGCCGTGACAGTTCCTGCAGCGTGGCGTTGTCGATCTCGACCAGCACCACGTCGCGCGGCGGGCTTTGGCCGCCGCGGATCGAGAAGCGCGCGTCGATCGTCTGCAGTTCGCTGCGCTTCAGCGTGTGAGTGGCGTACGCGAGCACTCCCAGTCCGCTGGCGAGCAGCGCGACGACGAGCAGGGAGACGGTCTTGCGCCGCTGTCTGCGAATGCGCTTCACCGGGCCACCGCCGCGACCCTGCGCATCAGCCGGTCACCAGGTAGGCGACTCCGGCGAGCGCGAGGATGTGAAGCGTCTGGTCGACGCCGAGGCGCACGACGATCGTGGGCGTCCCATCGACACGCTTGACGTGACGGACCCAGGCGCCCACGAGCCGCCCGTCGTCGATGACGACGTGTGGAAGTGCGACCAGAAGGGCGACTCCGAACGCGGCTGCCGCGCCATCCTCACCGGCCACCCACAGCAGTGCGGGCACAAACGCCAGGGTGTACGTCAACCCGTGCACCGCGAGCGCGACGTGAGGGCCACTGACTCGCGACCCGTGCCCCTTGTGCGTGGCCTGCCAGTCGGTCTGCAGCAGGAAGTCGCCGGCAAGGTGTGACAGCAGGAACACCCCGAACAACGCCGGCCACGTCACGGCGACGCCCCGCCCAGCTCGCGTCGATCCATCGATGCTGCCCCCTTTTCTCGATGCTGCCGAGACGGGCTGAGTGTAAGGGAACTGGCGACGAGCGAGTCGCCGGGCACGCCGCAAAGGCCGTTCACAGTTGACTTTGGGCACCCTCGGGCATACCGTGCACGTTCCCAGAACCTGGAGGTCTGTGGGGCGCGGCGCGGCGCGATCCGCGCTCTGGCCGGATAGTGCAAACGACGTGCGACCATGGGGGAATGGAATGCGGAGGCCCTTCGGCCCCCTGTTGACAACGGCGAGTCGCCCAGCGGCTCAGTCGCCTGCGCGACCGATTTCAGGCCTGGTGCCCGTGCGCCTGCTCGTTGCCGGCGCGCTCTTG
The DNA here is from genome assembly GCA_025964355.1 of Solirubrobacterales bacterium. Classification (GTDB taxonomy): domain Bacteria; phylum Actinomycetota; class Thermoleophilia; order Solirubrobacterales; family Solirubrobacteraceae; genus Palsa-744. The sequence goes on from JAOPZB010000256.1 coordinate 7,097, forward strand.
TCGTTGCTGTTGGGGGCGGCGCTGCTGCGATCCCTCGCCTCCGAGCGCGCCCCAGTCATGCCCGGCGCCGTCACTCGCACCGGCACCCAGCTGTCGCGTCTGCCGCTGGCGGCGCGCGGGCCGATCTCGGCGGCGCTCGGCGCCGGTGCTGCGTCCTATCGGGTGAGCGTACCGCGCGGCGGCGTGGCCGAAGCTGCCAACGAGAGCCAGGGCCTCACGGCCCGCTTTGCGCGATCCGGCGTGCAGGTGCACTCGGCCGGCTTGACGGTCGCGCTCGGCCTGCGCGCAGTGGGCTACGGGACGACGCTCTCGCGGGTAGGTGCGGTCGCGCCGACGACGACCGCCAACCGTGTTCTCTACTCCCATTCGCAGGTGAGTGAGTGGTATGCGAACGGGCCGCTGGGGCTCGAGCAGGGGTTCACGCTGGCGCACGCGCCGTCCGGTCGCGCTGCCGGTCCGCTGACGCTGTCCATCGCCGTCTCCGGTGACGCGCGCGCGTCGCTGGACTCGGGTGGTGCCGGCGTCGTGCTCGGCCGCGCGCACGGGCCGTCGCTTCGCTACGGCGCGCTCGTCGCGACCGACGCGCACGACCGCACGCTGCGCAGCTGGATGGAGGTCGCGGGCGGGCGCATCCTGCTGCGCGTGGACACCCGCGGCGCAAGCTTCCCGGTGCGAGTGGACCCGCTCGTACAGCAGGGCCCGAAGCTGACGGCGAGCGACGGCCAGGGCATCGGCCTAGTCGGCTACAGCGTCGCGGTGTCAGCCGATGGCAACACGGCCCTGGTCGGGGGGCCCGGCGACAACGGCTTCAGCGGCGCGGCCTGGGTCTTCACACAGACGGAAGGCGCGTGGACGCAGCAGGGTCCCAAGCTCACCACGGGCCAGCCGGGCGGAGGGGGTGGCGAACAGTGTGAAGAAGAATCGGAAGCGTGCAGCCTCGGCAGGAGCGTCGCGCTGTCTGCCGACGGCAACACCGCCCTAGTTGGCAGTCCGCGCGAAACCGGGACGTGTCCCGGGGCCGAAGTGTGCCTCAACCAGGGCGCCGCATGGGTGTTCACACGATCGGAATCGGCATGGACGCGGCAGGCCAAGCTGACGGGGGCCCCGGAAGAGACGGTGGGAGGGCGTTTCGGCCACAGTGTCGCGCTATCGGGCGACGGCAAGACGGCTCTGATCGGTGCTCCGAACAATGAAGTGGGGGTCGGGGCTGTTTGGGTGTTCACCCGCTCCGGAGAAAACTGGAGCCAGCAGGCGCCGAGGCTCAGAGCCGGCGGAGAAATGCTCGGCGTCGGACATCTCGGGTCCAGCGTGGCGCTTTCCGAATCGGGCAATACCGCACTCGTCGGAGCGTCCGGCGACAACGGCAATAGGGGGGCGGCATGGGGATTCACCCGGTCGGGCTCGACCTGGACCCGCCAGATCCCCAAGCTCACCGGCGCCCAGGAGTCCGGCGAAGCCCACCTCGGCCTCAGCGTTGCGCTGTCGGGCGACGGCACCACCGCGCTCGCCGGCGGGCGCACCGACAACAGCCGCGCGGGAGCCGTGTGGGCCTTCACGCTCACTGGCTCCACGTGGAGCCAGCAGGGGCCAAAGCTCAAGCCCGGAGAAGGGGGAACCCCGGAAGGTGAATTCGGCTACAGCGTCGCCCTGTCTGGCCACGGCGACGTCGCATTGGTCGGCGCCCCGCACGACGACGCCTCCGCCGGTGCGGCCTGGGAATTGACCCGCTCGGCTGGCGTCTGGACCGTGCGCCCTGAAAAGCTGGTCGGCGAAGCCGGCAAAAGCTGGTTCGGCTCGGGTGTCGCTCTGAGCTCGGATGCCGCCGTGGCGCTGGTCGGTGCTCCTCACGACAGCGCCAAGCTCGGAGCCGTGTGGCCGTATCGCGCCGTCGCGCCGCCGCCGCCACCGCCTGCGCCGACCGTCACAAGCATCACGCCGACGTCGGGACCCACGGCCGGCGGAACCTCCGTCACGATCCAGGGAAGCGGTTTCCTGTCGGGCGCGAAGGTGACGATCGGCAGTGAAGCAAGCTCGGTGAACGTCGTCTCGGAAACTGAAATCACGGCGAAGACGGCTGCGTCTGCGCCGGGCGCCGACGAGGTGGTCGTCAGCGACGAACGCGGCACCTCCACGGGCGGCCCCCTCTACACCTACGTCGCCCCCTCTACGACGAGGCCGAACGAACCACCCGAACCCCCCGAAGTCGAAGAACCGTTTATCGAAGAACCATCCGGCGAAGCGGGCGTCCTTGCAAGCGCGGCGTCCCTCCTGCCGCGTCCCACGCTGGGCGTCACCGGGAACGCCGTCCTCCTCGGCGGGGTCGTGCTGGTGAAACTCCCGGGGTCCGCGACGTTCGTGCCCCTCACGCGCGCACGCCAGCTGCCGTTTGGGACGATCATCGACGCGACCCATGGCAAGGTGTCGATTACGACCATCGGGCCTCATGGCCGCCTCCAGACGGTCACCTTCTATGAAGGCATGCTCAGACTCACGCAGGGCCGCAACGGCGTCGTCCTTGCGACGCTGGTCGGCGGCGACTTTTCGGTATGCCCGACGGCGCGCGAACGCAGCCACGTTGCGCGTGCGAGCGCCCGGCGGGCATCGCGCAAACACACTGTGCGCAAACTCTGGGCCGAAGGCCACGGCAGCTACTCGACGAAGGGCAACTACGCCGCGGGAGCCGTCCTCGGCACCCGCTGGGTGACAGTGGACATGTGCGGAGGAACCCTGATTCGCGTCACGTCAGACCGCGTCGCGGTGACGAACCTCGTAAACCACCGGCGCGTCACCGTCAAGGCCGGACACAGCTACTTCGCCAAATCGCCCTAACGCGCCGACCCCTGCGAGTCACCGCCGGTGCCGGCGGCCTGGACGATCAGCTCCACGGCCGCCTCGGGTTCGAGCTTGTCGGTGTTGATGACCAGGTCATAGTGCGTCGGCAGCTCGCTGAGGCCGTAGAAGCGCTTGATGTAGTCGGCACGGCCGGCGTCGGAGCGCTTGAGCGTTTGCGCGGCCTGCTTCTGATCGACGCCGAGCGCGCTCGCCACCCTGCGCTGGCGCGTGTGCGGCGACGCGGTCACGTGGACGCGGAGGACGTCGTCGCGTTCGCCCAGTGCCAGCGAGGCCGCGTGCGCGACGATCACGGCGTTGCCGCGGACGGCGGTGTCCTCGATCACGGACTGGATCATGGCCCTCAGCTCATCGCTCGCCGGCTGCTCGACGCCCGCCACGACGGCCGACGGGAGGGCGTAGCCTGCTCCCAGTCCCGCCCCGATCCCGGCCGTTCCCAATCCTTCGACGAGCCGCACGAGCAGTGACTTGCGTCGCTCGACGTCGGCGACGAGATCGGTCTCCACTCCGGCCTCGACCGCGGCGCGGGTGACGATGTCCTCGTCGATCAGGCGAAAGCCCAGGCGGCTCGCGACGATCGGCGCGGTCTCCCGTGCGCCGGCACCGTCCTCGCTGGATATGCAGACGACGGTGTACGGCACGCCGGCCAGCCTATGCGACTGCGTGCCGTGCGTCAACGCACCGCTCCGGGCCTGCTCAGCCCGCCAGCAGTACCTCCCTCAGCTCGCTGGGGAGCTGCGACATGACGTCATCGATCTCACCCGCCGCGACGTGCCGGCGCAGCACGGCGGTCGCGGCCTCGGCGGCGCGAGCGGCCGCCACGACCCCCGCCCGCTCGGCGAAGCGGGCGAGAAACTCGCCGCGGTCGCGCAGCTTCTCCTGCTCGCCGGGGTCGAAGCCTTCGTAGAAGACACCGCGGAGCACGATCGTGAGCTGCGCGGCGAGCTGTGCGGCCTCGTCGATCGTGAGCTGGTCGCGCAGAAGCGTAAGGTAGGCGCGCAGTACCCGCCAGGCGGCTTCGCGATCATCGGTCCCGAGCTCCTCGGCGAGGTCGGAGAGCCATTCGTTGGTCTTGTGGACGCTTCGCTCTACTGCATCGACGCTGCGCATCATGGTGGCCTCCGTTGCCCGTGTCTCATCGTGGTCGCGGTCTGCGACTGTCGATACGCCGCCCACACGCGCGTTCAAGACGGTTTGGGGGCGTCCTCGCGCCTGAAGGCAGGGCGAGCTCTGGGATCCCGCCGGCGGGAGTCGGGCTTGGTCCGCCGGCCCTCCGTCCTACTCACAGCAGCGACGCCGACCGAAGGGACCTGATCACCGTGGCGGTCAAGCTGAGCCGGACGGCCTACGAGCACGCCCAGAAGGGGGACGGCGATGGCTGAGCAGCATGCGACCCAACCGGCGCCGAGCACGGAGGAAGCCGCGTATGAGGACTTCATAAGGGTCGTGCAGGATGCGGCCGGCCTCGACCGTGCGCCGGCGCAGCGCGCGGCCCGTGTCGTGCTGCAGACACTCGCCGAACGGCTATCCGCCGGGCAGGCGCGCGACATCGCCGCACAACTGCCGCCGGACCTGGCCGCATGGCTCGGCCCCAACGGTCGTGCCGAGCCGTTTGACGTGGATGAGTTCCTGCGCCGTATAGCCGAGCGCGAGCAGGTCGACCTCAAGGCCGCCGAGCGTCATGCTCGCGCCGTGTTCCTAGCGCTCGGACGGACCGTCAGCTCGCAGGAGATCGCAGACATGGCGGCGGAGCTCCCGAAGGGCTTCGCGCCGCTGCTCCCGAGCGGAGAACGCATCGAGGTGATGCAGGCGGACGTGTTCATAGAACGGGTCGCCGAGCGGGCGGGAGTCGCTCCCGACGCCGCGCTGCGCGCCATCAACGCCGCGCTCGAGACGCTCGCCGAACGCATCTCGGGCGGCGAGGTCGAGGATCTCCTGGCGCAACTGCCGCCCGAGTTCCACGAGCCGCTGCGGCGCGGCGACGCTCTGAGCAACGGCGCCGCCCGGAAGATGACGCTCGAGCAGTTCGTACGCCACGTCGCCGAACGAGAGGGCGTCGCCCCGGATGAAGCCCGGACGCATACGCGCGCGGTACTGGCCACGCTGCGCGAGGCGGTGACACCGAAGGAGTGGTTCGACATGACCTCGCAGCTGCCGCAGGACTACACCGTGGTGCTGGCGCGCGCTTGAGGGCGCCTTAGTGGACCGCGTGACTTGGGCTCCCGGCGCCGGTGAGCTGGGTCAGCTCGCGCAGCAGGCAGTCCATGCCGCCGATCGCATAGGCCGAGCATTGGCGTCCGGCGCCACCGCCCTCGGCGAGCAGCACGGGCAGCCGGTCGAGCTCCGCGGCGCACCGAAGCTCGTCGGCGTGGACGCTGGCGATCGCGAGGGCCTCCTCGAGCAGCTCGCTCACGGGGCGCAGACGCCCGTCTGAGTCGGGCAACCGCGCATCGACTCCGAAGCGGGCCGCGCGGAACACCCCCTCCTCGAGCACCTCTCCAGGCGGGTCCGGCTGCGGGTCGGCCTCCGCGGCATGGCGCGCGAGGCAATGGGTGAGTGCCACGAGTCCAGCGGTGTCCTCGAGCGAGGCCTGCGCGTCGAGCGCCCTCACCTCGACAGTCCCGAGGCGAGGGTGCGGGCGCAGCTTCCACCAGAACCAGGTGTAGTCGGGCACGTCGGCGGCGCGGGTCAGCAGCCGCGTCGCGGCGCGGAAGTCGGCGAAGTCGCGCATCGCCCGCGGCACGCCCGAGCGTGGCCACCCGCGAACGGTGACCTCGCGGGCGGAGGCCAGGCCGGTGTTGCGGCCGTGGCGAAACGGCGAGTTGGCCGCCAGCGCCTGCAGCAGCGGCAGGTGCCTACGCAACCCGTTGAAGGCGCGGATCGCCGTGTCGGGATCGGGCATCCCGATATGGATGTGCAGGCCGCCGACGGGGGTGGCGACGGCATCGCCGAGCAGTTCGTGGATGCGCTCGTAGCGGGCCTTGTCGGTGATCTCCGCCTCGCCCTCGCTGGCCGAGGGATGCGTCCCCGAGCCGAGTAGCCCCGCGCCCGTCGCGAGCACCGCACGGCGCAGACTGTCGAGCATGCCGACCGCCTCGCCGGCGCTGCGGCAGACGTCGGTGATGAGCTCGACCTGGCAGGCGTGCAGCTCTTGCTCGACCGTCCCTGCGACCGGACCGAGACGCTCCTGCACGGCGTCGGAGGAGTTCGCCTGTCGCCCGGTGACGGGGTCGACCAGGAAAAGCTCCTCCTCGACGCCGACGGTGTACGGCTCTCCGGAGCCAAACGCCTCGCCCATGTCGTCGTCTGCAGTCACAACGGGAGTCTACGGCCGGGCGCGAGCGCGCCGATCCCGTAGGCTAGGGTCCGCACCCCCTCACCGCGGAAAGCAGGATCGCCAAAATGGATCGAACGGGCTGACATGTCTCTGGAGCATGTCGATGTGCTGATCGTCGGCGCCGGTCTGTCCGGCGTGGGCGCCGGTTACCACCTCCAGGAGAACTGTCCCGAGAAGACGTTCGCGATCCTCGAGGCGCGCGACTGCATCGGCGGGACCTGGGACCTGTTCCGTTACCCGGGCATACGCTCGGACTCGGACATGTACACCCTCGGCTACGCCTTCAGGCCATGGCGCGAGGCCAAGTCGATCGCAGACGGTCCGTCGATCCTCAGATACGTCCGCGAGACGGCAGCCGAGAACGCCATCGACCGCAAGGTGCGCTTCCACCATCGCGTGGTGGGCGCCGAGTGGTCGACGGCGAATGCGCGCTGGACCGTCGAGGCGACCCGCAGCGACACGAAGGAGACGGTCCGCATGACGTGCGGCTTCCTGCTGATGTGCAGCGGCTACTACCGCTACGACGAGGGCTACACCCCGGACTTCGAGGGCACCGACAGCTTCGCCGGACAGATCGTCCACCCGCAGAAATGGACGCAGGACATCGACTACGACGGCAAGCGGGTCGTCGTGATCGGCAGCGGCGCGACCGCCGTCACGCTGATACCCGCGCTCGCGCAGAGCGCCGCGCACGTCACGATGCTGCAGCGCTCGCCGAGCTACGTCGTCTCGCTCCCGGCCGAAGACCCGATCGCCAACCTGCTTCGGCGGCTGCTGCCGGCGCGTCTCGCCTATTCGATCGTGCGCTGGAAGAACGTCGTGATCACGATGCTGGTCTTCCAGCTGAGCCGCCGGCGGCCGGGCCTGGTCAAGGCGCTTGTGAGGAAAGGGCTCAAAAGACGGCTACCGCAGGGGTTCGACATCGACACTCATTTCAAACCGACCTACGGCCCGTGGGACCAGCGCCTGTGCCTGGTGCCGGACGGAGATCTGTTCGACGCGATCTGCGCCGGCCGCGCGTCGGTGGTCACCGACCGCATCGAGAGCTTCACCAAGGACGGTCTGCGCCTCGCCTCCGGCGCCGAGTTGGAGGCGGACCTGATCGTCACCGCGACGGGGCTCAACCTGCTGACGCTGGGTGGGATGCGGGTCGCGGTCGACGGCCGCGACGTCGATATATCGCAGACCATGAGCTACAAGGGCATGATGCTGAGCGGCGTGCCGAACATGGCGATGGCGTTCGGATACACCAACGCCTCGTGGACGCTCAAGTGCGATCTGACCTGCGCCTATGTCTGCCGGCTGCTCAACCACATGGACGAGCATGGCTACGTGCAGTCCACGCCGCAGAACCCCGATCCCTCGATCCGCGAGGAGCCGTTCATCGACTTCAGCTCGAGCTATGTTCAGCGCGCCATCGACCAGTTCCCCAAGCAGGGGTCCAAGGCGCCGTGGCGTCTGTACCAGAACTACGCGCTCGACATCTTGGCGCTGCGGTTCGGGGCTATCGACGACGGCGCGATGGAGTTCTCAAACGGAGCCGGAGCGCAACAGGCGGCCCCGGCGATCCCGGCCGCGGCCTAGCTAGTTCGTGGAATCGCTGCAGGTAGTCCCTGACTCTGCGTTCGCGGGCGCGTAGCAGCTGGTGAGAGGCGACTCCGTCGCGAGGCGGAGGCGCAAAACCACGGGGCCGGCGATGCTCGCTCAGGCCGCCAGTTGCCGCAAGGAGGCATGATCAAGGTGCATCGCAAGCTCGCTCTGTTCACGACCACGATGGCGTTCGTAGCCATCCCGGGGCTGGCGCTCGCCGGCGGCCCGAAGAAGGACCACCCGACCCATCATGGCCCGCCGACCACGGCGCCCACGTCGCCGGGCAGCACGACGCCGTGCGTCGCCCAGTCAGAGGGCTATAAGGCGGCCGGCACGCTGATCGCGGCGGGCACCAGCCTCACGGCTCTGGGCCACGGCCGCTACAGCGGCACGATCGAGGTCAACGTGACCAAGGTCAACCACCACGCCACGACGGGCGATCAGACGTTCACGCTCACCGACGCGAGGGTCAAGTTCCACCACGGCGTGACTTCATCCACCCTCGCCGACGGGGACCGTGTCAAGCTGCACGGCAAGATCACCGAGCTGCCCAAGCACTGCTCGACCGTCGGCTTCACGCCGAGCATCACGATCAAGAAGGTGGACGTCCACCAGCCGAAGAAGGCCAAGCCCTAGCCGGCTAAGCCGCCTGGCGCGGCGTCAGCGCGGCCAGCCTCCGCCCCTGGGCGAGGCCGGCCTCGATCACCTCGGCGCGACGGCTCGGATCCATGAGGTTCGTGCCCATCGCCGCGCTGCTCGTATCGTCGGGGTTGATCGTGCTGACGCTCGCGCCGCGGTGCCTGAGGGCCAGCGCCTCGGCCCCGGCCACCCCGCGCGATATCGGCGCAAGCGCGCCGATCAGGGTGCCGGCGACGGGTCGCATCGAGCCGGTGGGATTCAGGCAGAACACCTGATATCCCCGCCGCACATCGGCAGCGTCCATGTTGGTCGGGCTCCAGACGCCGCCATCGACATAGGTGCGCCCGCCGGCGCTGACCGCCAGGAACACGCCGGGGATGGCGCAGGAGGCCTGCACGGCCTCGGCAACCGACAGGGTCGGCGCCCCCGGCGCCCCGAACATGACGCGGCGCCCGCTCTCCTGCTCGACCGCCGCGATCCGCAGGCGCCCGTCCCAGCTCACACCGCTGCGCTGCACCTCGCGCCCGAGTCGCTCCAGCGAGCGGCGGCCCTTCGGTGCGCGGCGCAGCGCGGCGCGCCGCAGCAGCGCACCGCCACCGGTGCTGGAGCTGAGCGCCAGCGAGGCCAGCGGTGCCGCCGCCGCGTTGCCGATGCTCACCACCGCGCCGAGCGTCTGCCTGAGCGCGCCGAGGTGCTGCTCATCTTCAGCCTGCGAGACCGCCGGCTGCTCGGGGAGCTCGCCGAGTCGCGTCCCCGGTGCTATCCCGGCCACGAGCGACGCCGCCACGATCGAGCCGGCCGACGTGCCGATGTACTGGCCGCACGTGCGCGAATCGAACCCATCGCCCTCGTCCAGGCCGGCCAGCACGGCGCTCATCCATGCCTCGCCGAGGATCCCCCCTCCGCCGAGCACGAGTACGTCCGGTGAGTGCGAGCCCGCTGCGGTCATGTCGGTCAGCGTAGCCGCCGGGGCTCAGGCAGACCCCTCGCCGAAGCTCAAACGGCGGCGTTCTCGAAGATGGCGCTCATCCCCTGTCCCCCGCCGATGCACATCGTCTCAAGGCCATAGCGCCCCCCACGTCGGCGCAGCTCGCGCAGCAGCGTCGTCAGGATTCGCCCGCCCGTCGCTCCCACGGGATGGCCGAGCGAGATCCCCGACCCGTGCACGTTGACGCGCTCGAGCCCATCGGGCAAGTCCCACTCGCGCAGTACCGCCAGAGCCTGCGCCGCGAACGCCTCGTTGAGCTCGATCAGGTCCATGTCGGCGAGCGACAGGGCCGCCCGCTCCAATGCACGCGCGGTCGACGGGACCGGGCCGATACCCATCGTCTCGGGTGCCACTCCGGCGACCGCCCAGGAGACCAGCCGAGCGAAAGGCTCCAGGCCCAGCTCGGCGGCCTTGTCCGGGTGGGTGACGATGCACAGCGCGGCCCCGTCGTTCTGGCCACTCGCATTGCCCGCGGTGACCGTCGCCTCCGCGTCGCTCCCGGACATCAACGGCCGCAGGCGTCCCAGCCGCTCGAGCGACGTGTCCGCCCGGGGATGCTCGTCGCGATCCTCCACCCGCTCCTCCTTGCGACTCTTGACGGTCACCGGCACGATCTCCTCGGCGAAGATGCCGCTCTCATGAGCGCTGACCGCGCGCTGGTGGGAGCGCAGCGCAAGCTCGTCCTGCTCGCCACGCGGGATCGCATACTCCCGGCGGACGTTCTCTGCCGTCTCGATCATGCCTCCCTGCAGGAGGTGGTGACTGCCGCCTGCCGTCACGCGCGCTCGTGCGAGCCGGTCCTCAAGCGTGACGGCGCCGCCCTTGACTCCCCAGCGCATACCCATCGCGTAGAACTCGGCCTGGCTCATGCTCTCGGCTCCCCCGGCCAGCACCAGGTCCGCCGCGCCGGTCTGCACCTGCATGCAGCCGAGCATGATCGCCTGCAGCCCCGAGCCACAGCGACGGTCGAGCTGAAGGCCCGGCACCTCGATCGGCAACCCGGCATCGAGCGCGGCGACGCGGCCGATCGCCGGCGCCTCGCCGTTCGGGTAGCACTGGCCGAGGATCACGTCGTCGATCTCGCCTGCCGGGAGCGAGGTCCGGCGCATCAGCTCCCCGATCACGGTCGCGGCGAGCTGCGACGGAGGCACGTCGCGGAACATGCCGCCGAAGCCGCCGACGGCCGTTCGCAGCGGCTCGCAGATGACAGCGTCGCGCACGGCCGGAGAGACTGCCATAAACGGCTCCCGCGTTGCGTCGTCGCCGTCCTCTCGTCCCCGCGGGGATGAGGCGTAGCATTGATCACATGGGGGCGGCTACGCCCAGCGCAGAGGCGAGCCCTGAGCCGGTTCGCGCTTCGCGGCTCCAGCGACTGGCGCTCTTGGCAGCCACGACGATCGTCGCCGTCAACATCTGGACCGGCGCTCCGCTGCTCGCGCTGTGGGTCGGCTCGCGGGTCGTCGGCCGCCGCGCGGTGACAATGGGCTCGGTGTTGCTCGTCGTCATCCTGCTCGTCACGTTCGTCACGGCCCTGGCGGTTGCGCTGACCTGGCTCAACGCCCGCTACGACGACCTGCTGGCGCGCCCCCACGACGAACATCGCACATCCCCATGGCTGCGGAGCATGCGCGACGAGCAGGAGGACCTTTCCCGCGCGAGGTTCGGCACCACGCCCGTCGAGTGGATCGTCACGGCCAGCACCGTCGTGGCCATCATTGGCCTCGAGGTCTGGTTCTTCTTCTTCGCAGGCTCGCCGCTGCCGAGCTGAGCGGCCTACAGCAGCCCGGCGATCAGGCCGGTCACGGCCGACGGCGCCTGGACCGACCCGCCTGCGTTCGTGGCGGTGACGAGCACCCTCAGCGTCAGGCCCACCTGGGCGAGTTCGAGTTTCAACGTCGATGCGATCGCGTTGGCGATG
>JAOPZB010000263.1 GCA_025964355.1 Solirubrobacterales bacterium
CTGGCATTGACCCAGCGGTTCATGTCGTGGCAGCTCGCCTGCGGGTTTTCGGCGCAGGCACCCTGACCGTAGAGCTGCTGCGGCGTGGCCGCGAGAGCTTCGGACAGCGTGCTCTGCAGCGCCTGGCGGCACGTTTCGAGCGAGCCGCCGCCGCAGTACAGGCGGGAGTAGGGGGCTTTCGGCGCCGTCGCGAGCCCGTTGGCGGCGAGCAGGTCGCCCAGGTCCTTGCTTACCTGGCCGTACCAGCCGTCGGCGAAGTCCGGAGCGGAGGGTTCGCCGCCGGGGTAGGGGCCGCCGAGTTCCAGCATGCCTTTCGTCGCGCCGAACACTTCGTCGCCGAGCGTGGGCCGGAACTCCGCTTCGACGAGTTTCGGCCACCAGGCGTCCATGATCGTGATCGCGTCGTTGTGCTGGTAGGTCCCGGGACTGGAGATGTCCTTGTTGTTCAGGTCGCGCCGGTGGCCACCGTCGACGTACCACGCTTCGAGCTTGGCGATCGCTTCCTGCAGCTGCGGGCTGGCCGGCGTCCCCAGCGCCTGCCGGATGATCGGCCACAAGGCGACCACGCGGATGTCCTGCGTGGCGGCCTCGTCCATGGCGCTGACCAGCTGTTCGGTGCCCATCTTTTTGCCGCCCGCGATGTCCTGCTGGATGAAGTTGCGGATCAGCTGCATGCGGTAGACCGATCCGAAGGCGTACTTGTCGTCGGCAGCCGACCAGCCTGGCGCCTGCTTGTTGTTCCACGACACCAGCAAGCTTGGGTCGATCGCGTTGGGGTGCGCTTCGAAGGGCAGCACGCTCATCGTGTGCAGCTGCGGGTCAAAGCCTTGCCAGTCGTATTCGCCGGTGCCGAGGATCGGGAAGTCGGGTGACGTCCCAACGGCGCGCTGCGGGTACGCACCGGACAGGTAATACGCGATGTGGTTGGCGTCGACGTAGCCCCAGTTGAAGGCGAAGTTGATCTTCGAGGCCGCCTGCTCGAACTGCTGCGGGCTCGTCACGAACCCCGGTTCGTTGAGGTCGGAGAAGCCGATCGCGGAGTCCGCCTCGTGGAAGTAGGTCGTGCGCGCGCTCGTGAACGCCACGTTCTGGCCGGCGACCGTGCCGCGTGCGTACACGATCCCGTGAACCGTGCGGTAGATCGTCAGTTTTTCGGAGCCCGCGGAGGTTTTGTCAACGCCGTTCGGGGTCCAGCTGTTGTCGCGTTCGAGCTTTTCCATCGCCAGGCACTGGCCCTTGTAGAGGTAGTGGAATTCGTCCTGGCAGAGGACCTCGGCGAAGGTGTCGACGTTGTCGGAGGTGGCCGTCGTGGCGCTCCAGGCGTAGTCGCGACCGTGGCCGAGCTCGACGTAGAGGTTCACCCCGGGGAACGCGGCACCGCGTGCGTCGATGCCCGGCCCGTGCAGGTCCTCCTCCATCAGGATCTCCGGCGTGTAGTAGCCGACCTGCGGTCCCATCACGGCGATCGGGTGTTTGTTCGTCGAGTGTTTCGCGTTGACGAGCTCCCAGTTGGAGGCGTGTGGCGGGCCGGAGAGCGCCTGGTGAAGCAGCTGCGACCCGAACGACCCATCGTTGGGAATCGCGTGTGGCGATGGCGTGTCGGTGAGCGACCCGTGAGCGCTCGCGTTCGCCTGCGCGGGCGACACGGTTTCTTCAACGCCTCCGCCGTCGCCGAGGAACTGGACGGACCCGGGGTCGGGCATCGCCAGCCCCGTTTTCGAGAAGGGCGATGTCGTCTCGTACGGGAACCGTTTCGACACCGTCACCGGCGCCTCGGGGTCGTTCTGCTCGCGGAAGTTCTTCCAGGCCGTGCGTCCGGCCGCTTTTCCGAACTGTTTTTCGAAGGACTCGAGCGCCAGCGCTGAACGCACCTCCGAGCCGCCGCCCTTGCCGAAGATGCCACCGATCAGCGAGGCCTCGGCGATCACGTCGGTCGGCTTCCATTCGGTCGGCAGCTTGCCGAGCGCGGCGTACTCGGCCGGCATCAGGTTGGGATTCAGCAGCGCCGCCTGGATATATGCGTTGATTCCGGCGACGAAGTTGTTGACATCGTCGATGACCTTTTCGCCGTCGGCGCCGTAGAGTTTGGGCGCATTGTCGATCTGAGACTGCAGATCGGCTTCCGTGTAGGGCGCGATCATCCACTGGACCTGGTCCATGGCGCGGTTGCCTTCCGCGCCACCGATGAACGATGAGAGTTCGGCGCGCGCCGTGTGACGCAGGACGTCGATCAGGAACAGCCGGTCGGCCCCGGCCGCGTAGCCGGCGCCGAACATCGTCCCGGCTCGCGTGCTGCCATAGATGTGCGGCACGCCGAAGGAGCCGTCGCGCTGGATCGTCACGTCCGAGCGGGGGCTTTCCGTCGACGCCAGGTCGCCTTCCTTGACGCCGAACGTTGCGTCCTTGAAGTACGTGCCGATCTGTTCGTGCGTCAGCGTCGGCGAGGCGTAGGGGAGTCCGGCATAGAGCGGAAGCTGGTCCTTGAAATGGGGTGGGTAGGTGCCGTTGAGCTGGAATTCGGCGAGCTGCGCGGCGTTGTCGAGGCCGTTCTCTCCGGCCGGGAGGACGTTGCGAAAGCCGCCGGCGTCGTTGGTCCCGTACGGCTGCACGGGCGCCCCGGCCTGTGCCGCCGCCGGCACGGCAGCACAGATGATCGCGGCGATGACGACCGCCATCCGACGACGCATGGCCAGACGCAGTGCTGCTTTGCTCATGTCTCTCCCCGTTCGATGTCCCCGGCCCAGTGCCGTCCCGGGCCTGCCGTATCGCGCGGAAACGGCCCGCCGTGCCCACCCGACTGCCGCAGGCGGTATACCCGCGCCCGGACATGAATAAACACCCCTGTTCGCCGAGCGCTCGAGGTTTCGGTAGGCCGCGGACGACACCCCGAGGCGCGTAGGCGGATACTCGATGGGCGACGTCCACAAACTGAGAGGCGACCATGCCTGAGCTGCAACACCCTCCGCCCAAGCCGACGCTCTACACCTGCCACATCGACCGCGGTGGGCCATCGTTTCTGCCGCACGCATGCCGGGGTGCCCACGAGGCGCTGGACGAGGCGGGTGTTCCCTACGAGAGCGTCATCTTCGGCAAAGGCCGGCCATTCGCTCTCGGCACGACCGGCAGGCGCCCCGACCTCAAGCGGATCAGCGGCCAGGAGAAGCTGCCGGTACTCGCGCTCACGGATGGGACGACGGTGAATGGCGTGAATGCGATCGCCGCCTGGGCCGCCGCCCGCCGGGTGACCACCAACTAGGTTCCATCTGGGGGCGGCCCCGATGTCGCGCGAGCGGTCGCCCCGGGAAGAATGCTTGCGCGTGCAATTATTGGGGTGTGGCATCGGTCGCCGTCACCCACTACACCGACCCCGGCTGTCCCTGGGCCTATTCGGCCAGCCCGGCTCTCGCCGTGCTGCGCTGGCGCTACGGCGACCAGCTCGACTGGCGGCTGGTGACGATCGGCCTGGCCGAGGACGCCAGCCGATACGTCGAGCTCGGCTACACGCCCGCCCGGATGGCCGCCGGCAACCTTCGCTTCCGCCGCTACGGTATGCCGTTCCTGTCCGAGCCGCGGGCTCGCGTCGCCGCCACCGCGCGCGCTTGCCGCGCGATCGTCGCCACGCGGCTGCTCGATCCCGCGCGCGAGAACGAGGTGCTGCGCGCCCTTCAGTTCGGGTGGTTCACCACGACGCTGGTGCTCGACGAGGACGCCGACATCGCGCGGGCGCTGGAGCGCGTCGGCGGCCTCGACGTCGCGGCGGTCGTCGCGGCGATCGACGACGAGCGCACGGTTGCCGCCTACGAGGCCGATCGCCACGAGACGCGTACCGCGGAGGGCGGACCCACGCACTTCCAGGGCAAGGCGCGCCAGACCGACGGGCCCGTTCGCTACTCGGCTCCCTCGATCGTCTTCGAGAGCGATGGCCGGCGCCTGGAGGCCGGCGGCTTTCAGCCGAGCGAGGCCTATGACGTGCTCGTCGCCAACCTCGACAGCACCCTGGCTCGCGAGGCGCCTCCCGAGAGCCCGACCGACGCGCTGGCGCGGTTCCCGGACGGCCTCGTCACCCAGGAGGTCGCCGCGATCATGGCCCAGAACAACGAGGCGCCCGATCGCGCGGCCGCCGAGCGGGCGCTGATAGAGCTGGTGGCAGCCGGCGAGGCCCGACGCACGCCGTTGGGAGACGACGCCCTCTGGCAGATCGCCTGACGGCGCCGAAATTCGTCCCCCGCCCGCCCCGGGTAGCCTCCAGCGCTGCGATGTCGATCACGGTGACACTGCCCGACGGCGAGCAGCTGCAGCTGCCCGACGGCGCCACCGGCGCCGACGCCGCGGCGGCGATCGGGCCCGGGCTCGCCCGCGCCGCGCTGGCGGTCGAGGTGCGTTTGGGGGAGGGCGATGACGGTGGCGAGGTCCGGGACCTCGCCCGCCCGCTGCCCGACGGGGCCAGGATCGCGATCGTCACCCGCAAAAGCGGGACGAGCGCGCTCGAGCTGATCAGGCACGACGCCGCGCACGTGCTGGCGACCGCCGTGACCGACCTCTACGACGGGGTGAAGATCTCCATCGGGCCGCCGATCGAGGACGGCTTCTACTACGACTTCGAGTTCCCCCCCGGCACGAGCGTCTCGGAGGCCGACTTCCCCAAGATCGAAGAGCGCATGCGCGCCCACGTCAAGGCGGCCGAGCCATTTGAGCGCCAGGACGTCCCCGTCGCGCAGGCGCGCGAGCGGTTCGTCTCCGAGCACCAGGACTACAAGGTCGAGCTGATCGACGACCTCGTCGCCAACGCCGGGGAGGGTGGGGACGGGTCTCCGCTCACCACGGTCTCGCTCTATACAAACGGCCCCTTCACCGACCTGTGCCGGGGCCCGCATGCGCCGACCACAGGCACGGTGGGGGCGTTCAAGCTGCGCTCGGTCGCCGGCGCCTACTGGCGCGGAGACTCGACGCGGACGATGCTCACCAGGATCTACGGCACGAGCTTCTTCTCCAAGGCCGACCTCGACGAGTACCTCGAGCGGATCGAGCAGGCGAAGGCCCGCGATCACCGCAAGCTGGGACGCGAGCTCGGCCTGTTCACCTTCTCCGACGTCTCACCCGGGGCCGCCTTCTGGCTGCCCGCCGGCACGAGCGTGTTCAACGCGCTGGTCTCGATGTCCCGGGACATGGGCTCCGAGCGCGGCTACAGCGAGGTCAAGACGCCGCAGATCTACGACGCGGAGCTGTGGAGGATCTCCGGGCACTGGGACAAGTACAAAGAGCACATGTTCCTCGTCGAGTCCGAGGGCCGTCAGATGGGCGTAAAGCCGATGAACTGCCCCGGGCACGCCCAGCTGTTCGGCATGAGCAGGCACTCCTACCGGGACCTGCCCGTGCGCTATTTCGAGCCGGGCCTACTGCACCGCAACGAGGCTTCGGGCGTGCTTCACGGGCTGCTGCGCGTCCGGCATTTCGCTCAGGACGACGCGCACATCTTCTGCACCGAGGAGCAGGTCGAAGCGGAGGTGAGGGGGGCGCTGCAGATGGCGTTCGACACCTATGCGCTGTTCGACTTCGACGTGCGCCTCGAGCTCTCCACGCGCCCCGAAAAGAGGATCGGGACCGATGAGATGTGGGATCGGGCCGAGGGCAAGCTCGTCAGCACGCTCGACGAGCTGGGCCTGTCCTACGAGCTGAACCCGGGCGATGGGGCCTTCTACGGGCCGAAGATCGACATGCACATGACCGACTCGCTCGGGCGCTCCTGGCAGCTGGGAACGGTGCAGCTCGACTACTCGATGCCCGATCGCTTCGGGCTGACCTACACCGGCGCCGACAACCAGGAGCATCGGCCGGTGATGATCCACCGGGCGCTGTTCGGCTCCTACGAGCGCTTCATCGGCATCATGCTCGAGCATTACGCCGGCGAGCTGCCGCTGTGGCTTGCGCCCGTGCAGGCGATGGTCCTGCCCGTGTCCGATCGCTTCAGCGAATATGGCGCCTCGGTCCGGGACACACTGCGCGGCGCCGGTCTGCGCGTCGAGCTCGACGATCGCAGCGAGTCCATCGGGCGCAAGATCCGCGACGCCGAGCTGCGGAAGATCCACTACATGCTCGTCGTCGGGGAGCGCGAGGAGCGCGACGGCTCGGTTTCCGTACGCGAGCATCGCGGCGGAGACCTCGGCGACATGTCCGCCGAGAGTTTCATCGAGCGCGTGGAGGGCGAGCTATACTCGTCGGCATTGACGCCCGGCAAATCCTCAGAGCGACGCGCGTAGCATTCGCTTGACGCGCGGTCATCACAGCTAGTGCCGGTTCCCAGAAGGTTCGACCGGCGCCCGCCCGAGCGGGACACGACCAGGATCAATGACCGGATTCGCGTGCCCGAGGTGCGCCTGATCGACGATGAGGGCCAACAGGTTGGCGTGCTGAAGACCGCCGACGCGCTCGCCTTCGCCCAGGAACGCGAACTCGACCTCGTGGAGGTGGCCCCCGAGGCGCGCCCGCCGGTCTGCCGCGTGCTGGACTACTCGAAGTACAAGTACGAGCAGGCCCAGAAGCTCAAGCAGGCGCGCAAGCACCAGCAGCAGATAACGATCCGCGAGATCAAGTTCCGCCCGAAGATCGCCGAGCACGACTACGACACCAAGAAGCACCACGTGGAGCGCTTCCTTCGCCATAAGGACAAGGTCAAGGTGACGATCATGTTCCGCGGCCGCGAGGTCACCCATCCCGAGCGGGGAACAGCGATCCTCGATCGTCTCGCCGAAGAGCTCTCAGAGCTCGGGGTCGTCGAGCAGCGCCCCATGCAGGAAGGGCGGAACATGACGATGATGATGGCGCCGTCGAAGGCCGTGCTCGCCGGACGGCTCGGAGCGGCCGAGGGCGCCGCAGAGGGCTCAACGGAGAGCTCGCACGACGGCGACGTCGCCTCCGCGGCACTCGAGTCCGCCGCCGACGCCCCCAAGGAGCCCGCCGCCGGCGCCGCGGCCCCGGCCGAGGAGCCTTCGCAGGAGCCGGCGCCGGAGGCGCCGGGCGCGGGCGGAGAGGCCGCCCAGGCGCCCGAGACGCCCGTGGCGCCGCAGGCCCCAGCCGCTGCAGAGGAGCCGTCACCGGCGCCGGACGCACCGGGAGCGACGGCGAGCGGCGCCGTGCGGGAGGCGTCCGGGGCGGCGCCTTCGGCTGCGGCCGAGTCCGCCGCCTAGAGCCGCGGGCCGCTCCGCGGCCGGCGCCGTGCCATAATCGTCTGCTTCCGCTCATGCCCAAGATGAAGACCCACTCCGGCGCGAAGAAGCGCTTCAAAGTCACGGCCACCGGCAAGGTGCGCGGACGGCACCCGTTCACGAGCCACATCCTCGAGAAGAAGTCGCCCAAACGCAAGCGCGCGCTCGGGCGCCCGGCGATCCTCTCAGACCACGACGCCCCGCGCGTCAAGAAGCTGCTGGGGGTGGGCAAGTGACGAGGGTCAAGCGGTCGGTGCACGCGCGCAAGAAGCGCCGGGCGACGCTCGAGCTGACGAAGGGCTTCCGCGGCGAGGCCCATTCGAACTACAAGCGCGCCAAGGAGGCGCTGCTGAAGGCCGACGCCTACGCCTACCGCGACCGGCGCAACCGCAAGCGCGACTTCAGGCGGCTGTGGATCACGCGCATCAACGCCGCGGCGCGGATCAACGGGATGAGCTACTCCCAGTTCATGCACGGCCTGTCGCTGGCCGGCGTCGAGCTCGATCGCAAGGTGCTGGCCGACATCGCGGTGCGCGACGCCGACACGTTCCGACGTTTCGCCGAAGTCGCCCGCGAGGCGTCGGCTGCCTGACCCCGGATCGGCCGGCGGTCGCCCGGCAATCGACATAACCCCTCCCGGGCGTCGCTCCTGAAAAGGACGGCGCCCTTTTTGCATCCCGAGCGGCACCCGAACAAGAGAGACACACCGATGAGCCAGATCGCATCACCACAGAACCCCAGACTGAAGGCGCTGCGCCGCCTGCACGCCAAGCGCGAGCGCACCCGCTCGGCCCGCTTCCTCGCCGAGGGCGAGGACCTGATCGCCGCGGCCGAACGGGCCGGGCGCCCCGCGCTGGAGGGCTACCGCGTCGCCGGCACCGAGCTTGGGGGCGCACGCTTTCACGACGTCGACGCGTCCGCGCTCGCCGGCGCCTCGACGCTCGGCTCCGGGACGCGCGTGATCGGCGTCTACGAGCAGCGCTGGACTGATCCGCTGGGCCCGCTATGCGTCTACCTGCACGGCGTGGCCGATCCCGGCAACGTCGGCGCCGTGCTGCGCTCGGCCCAGGCCTTCGGCGCGTCCAGCGTCGCGCTCGGGCCCGGCTGCGCCGACCCTCACTCGCCGAAGGCCGTGCGCGCGAGCATGGGTGCGATCTTCTCCGTCGCGCTCGCGCGCGCCGGCGACGTCGCAGAGCTGCCCGGCGAGCGCATCGCGCTGCTCTCCGGCGCCGGAGATCCGCTGCACGGCCCGGCGGACGGCCCGGCACACGCCGTCACGCTGCTGATCGGCGCCGAGCGCGAGGGCCTGCCGGACGACGTGGTCGCGGCGTGCGAGCGGACCGCTCGCATCCCGATCGCCTCGGAGTCGCTCAACGCCGCGATGGCGGCGACGGTGGCGCTCTATGAGATGACCCGCTGGGGTGGGCGGGGTATCGATACCGTGCCCGCGTCATGATCGAGCGCATCGAGCAA
>JAOPZB010000007.1 GCA_025964355.1 Solirubrobacterales bacterium
CGGGCGCGAGGGCGAGAGAGTGCCGATGGCGACGATCGCCGACGAGGCGGGCGTCGGGATCGGAACCCTCTACCGCCACTACCCGACGCGCACTGCCCTCCTAGGGGCTCTGACGTTGCGCTCCTTCAACCTCGACCACGCGCGCGCCGCCGCGCTGAGCGACGAGCCGGCCCCCGCGGCACTCGCGCAATTCTTCGAACAGACGATCGCGGCACGCAACGAGCTGATCCTCCCCCTTCACGGCGGCCCCGTCATCCATGACGAGAAGATCGTCGCGCTTCGAACCGAGATCAGGAACCTACTCGAACAGGTCCTCGCCCGCGGACGCCGCGACCGGACCATCCGACCAGACGCCACCCCCATCGACATCATCATCACCGGAGCGATGCTCGCCCAGCCACTCCCGCACACAGCCGACTGGGACCAACTCGCCCGCCGGCAAGCCAGAATCTTCGTCGCAGGCCTCGCTGCCACCGACCCACCACTCCCCGGCTCGCGACCCAGCCGAGCCCGACGCTAAGACGAATGCTCTTGCACCGTCAGGCTCGTCCTGTCATCCGTGCGCGCAGCAGACCTCGCTTCATCGGCCGGTCCCCCAATCCGCGGAAAGCAGGCGCCGCCCGCGACCCCAGCGAGACGCCTGAGTTGGACGAGCCCGTACGCCGTGCCTCGGCGGAATGGCGCTGCCGCTTTCGCCCACGAACGGTACCCGGGCACCGCCGGCCGGAGGGCCTCAGGGTGCCGCTATAGCGTTCCGTCCGACGCCGACATTGCAGCCGGTTGTCTGCGGAAGTACTGCCTGGCGCCTTTCGAGCGCTGCTTTTCGCGCGCGAAGCGGCACTCGGGATATCGCCGAAGCTCGCGCTCGGTCCTCGTCTGCAGTGATGTGTTGTGCTAACCGCGGCGTACGCTCGAGTTTGGGCCCGCCGGCGCTTCCGTGCGGATGCGAGCGGGTCGACAGACGCCTTTCACGCTCGTGCATCGGGCGACGAGCAGGTGCGTCCGTGGGTCCCGGACTCGCTCCCCCGCAATGCGACAGGGAGAAGCACCTACCGCGATTCGACAGCGAGCCGGTCTCTGTGATCGTACGGCTCGCTCCGGCCTACCCGAAAGTGAACACGTACGCCTCGGCGCCGGACTCCTGGAACGTGATCTCGAGCGTCCGCTCGCGGACCGCATCGTGCTCGCGCACGAGCTGGTACAGGCGGCCGTCTCGGAGCAACCCGTTCCCGTCCTCGTCGACGTCCACGCCGTGTGATGGGCCCGGAGCATCGCCGTCGAGAAGCACGCGGAAGCGACCCGGCTCTCGCGGTCCGCGGGACAGCACGAGATGCGCGTCGCGCGCGTGGAACCGGTAGGCGATGCTCCCGCCGGCCTGGCCGAGCACGACATGCTCCGGCTCGAGCGTCCATTTGCCGGCGAGGGCCCAGTGGTTGAGGCGCAGACGGTCGGGGATCTGGTAGGCGTGTAGTTCGTCGAACGCGCCGCCGTCCGGGGACGCGAAGTGCTCGCTGCGCTCGTAGCCGAGATACGTCTCTGGCGTATGCAGGTGGTCCCAGTCGGCCTCCGCCTCGACGCCGAGCCCTTCGACGGAGACGAGCTCACGCTCGACGCCGAGCAGCCGCTGGATGACGCGCTCCGATTGCTCGTAGCGTCCCTCGCCAAAGTGGTGGTCGCGGATGATGCCGTCCGCGTCGAGGAAGTAGAGCGCCGGCCAGTAGTGGTTGTCGAAGGCGCTCCAGATCTCGTAAGCGCTATCGACCGCGACGGGGTAGTCGATCGTGCGCTCCGTCGTCGCCTGCCGGATGCGGTCAATGTCGTGCTCGAACGAGAACTCCGGCGTGTGCACTCCGATCACGACCAGCCCGTCCCCACGGTAGGCCTGCGACCAAGCCCGAATGTACGGCTCCTGGCGCAGCCAGTTGATGCACGTCAGCGTCCAGAAGTTCACCAGAACCACGTGCCCCGACAGCGCGGCGGGACCGAGTGGCTCGGAGTTGAGCCACTCGGTCGCCCCATCAAGCGAGGGCATCTGCAGACCCTCGAACACAGTCATCTACCGAAGGGACCGGAACCCCGCGCGAATCTCTTCTGAGAACAGCTGCGGCTCCTGCCAGGCGGCGAAGTGGTCGCCGCGGTCGACCACGTTGTAGTAAATGAGGTTGGGGTAGGCCTGCTCTGTCCAACTCCGCGGCGCCTGGTAGAGCTCCCTGGGGAAGACGCTCACCGCGACCGGCACCGACGAGACGCCCTTGGCGTCGAAGAACCCCAGCGCGTTCTCGTGATACAGACGAGCCGAGGAGATCCCCGTGTTCGTGAACCAGGTGAGGGTGATGTTGTCCAGCACCTCGTCCCGCGTGAGGTTGCCGACAGGACGTCCGTCGACGAACGCATGGGTGATGTCCTCGTAGCTGCGGGCGTCGTGGTCGATCATCCAGGCCGCCAGCCCGACGGGCGAGTCGGCGATTCCGTAGAGCGTCTGCGGTCGCAGCGCCATCTCGATGGCGTAGCCGATGCCCTTCGTGTACACGTCGCTAACTTCCTCATAGCAACGTTGCTCGTCGTCCGAGAGCCCGGGCGGCGCCGGAGCGACGTTCACCGGCGCGAACCGCTGCGCGATCTCGCACGGAAGAATGCCCGGCATGTTGACGTGGATGCCGAGCAGCTCCGGAGGTGCCTGCACGCCCATCAGATCCACGATGACCGCGCCCCAGTCGCCGCCCTGCGCCACAAAGCGCGTGTAGCCGAGGCGCTGCATCAAATCGACAAAGGCACGCGCAACATGGTCCGGGTCCCAGCCAGTGGTAGCCGGCTTGCCGGAGAACCCGTAGCCCGGAATCGACGGAATCACCACGTCGAACGCGTCCTCAGCGCTACCGCCGTGAGCCGTCGGGTCGGTGAGTGGACCGACGACGTTCAGCATCTCGACCACCGAACCGGGCCAGCCGTGGACCAGGATGACCGGCATCGCGTTCTCATGACGCGACTTGACGTGGATGAAGTGAATATCGAGATCGTCGATCTCAGTCACGAACTGCGGGAGGGCGTTCAGCCGCGTCTCGACCCTCCGAAGGTCGTACTCGGTGCCCCAGTACCGCACGAGTGCCTGCATCGTCGCCAGCTGCACGCCCTGCGAGGCATCATCGACGGGCTCCTTCTCGGGCAAACGCGTCCCCACGATGCGCGCACGCAGATCCTCGACTTCCGCGTCAGAGATCTCGACCGTGAACGGGCGGACTTCAGTCCCGATTGATCGGTCGGTTTCACTTACAGTGGACATATGACCACATTCCCCTTCTGTTGACATTTGCAATGGCAAGTGCTTGCGCCGACCGCAGGCCGACGACCGGGTCTTGGAGGAAGTCAGTCCCCAGGCAGGAAGGCGGGCCCGGACTCGACGAGCGGGCGACGACGCCATCGGTGAGCAGCACGTCCGTAAGACGCATACTGCTGAGACCAACGATGCGTGTCACTGCGGCCCCCCGTCATTGCCCGCCTACAGCAGGCCCGCCGATCGCGGTCAAGTACGCGTCTCGGACGGCGTTGTGTCTCTTTCGAACGAACCAGCCCGTGAGGTCGGCGTTGGTATGCCCAGCGAAAACTAACGCGAAACATCTCGCCAGAAGCCAAAAGCGGCACCCTCTAGCCAACGTACTCCTTTGGGGAACGATGGGCAGCCGCATGATCGGTTTCGTCCGCATTTTGCGACCTTGTAGTCGACGGTTTCTTCGCGTATTGCGGCGTCCCGAGGTACTCACCACGTGAGCGGGCGCACGGGACGGGTCAACGCTACGCTCCGCTCCGGCTCGCTTGCCGCCTCGGCAGCCCGGTCAACTGGCTACGTCGTCGACGTTGGGCGCTGCTGGGTTGGGTGGGCGGGGGCGAAGAAGTCGATGAGCAATTGATTGACGCGTTCGGGCTCGTCATGGTGGACCCAGTGCGACGCGTTGGGCAGGCGCTCGATGCGGTCGAGGCCTGGCACATCGCTGGGGTCGGGCTCGCGCACTCCGGGGCCGAGGTAGCGATCGAGCTCGCCCCAGATGAGCAGTGTGGGCGCCGAGATTGGGCGAATTGCCGCTGCGGCCTTCTTCTGCGATTCTCGTACCGAGCAGCGGTAGTAGTTGATCATCGCGCTCGCCGCCCCTGGCTGCGACCACGCCTCGACGTAACGGTCGATCTCCTCCGGCGAATAAGCGGGGCGGGCGTCGCGCACGAAGCGCCGGAAAAACCGCCAGTGTCCGGCGCGCACAACGCGCTCGGGAAGCCCCGGTAGTGCGAAGAAGAAGAAGTACCAGCTCCTCAGGAGCTGGCGGGGGTTGCGCAGTCCCTTCTGGAGGGCCCGAGGATGGGCCGCGTCGAGGATCGCCATCCGGTCCACGACCTCCGGGTGGTTCATGGCCGTGGCCCAGGCGGCGGTTCCGCCCCAGTCGTGACCAACCAACAGCGCAGACTCGGCACCGCGCTCTCGGATGAGACCGCAGACGTCGTCGGCGAGCTTGTCGACAGCGTAGGGTGCAACGCCGGCCGGCCGGGATGACAGGTTGTAGCCGCGCATGTCGGGGGCGACGACCCGAAAGCCCGCCGCCGCGAGCGGCGAGATCTGCAGCCGCCAGCCGAACCAGAACTCCGGGAAGCCGTGCAGCAGAACGATCAGCGGCCCATCGCCCGCCTCGACATAGTGCAACTTCACGTCGCCGACATCTGCGTAGCCCTCCCGAAGTTGAGTCCGGCCGTCCGGCACCAGACTTGTGAACGTGTCGGCGAGTCCTGGCGGCAGGTTCGGCGTCCCAGAGGCGGAGCGGGGACCTTCCGGCGTGTGCGTGCCGGGTGACGTGCTCATGAGGATCTCCTCTCAAGATTGACGAGAGTGGTGACACACCAAGATTAGTCCTCTCGCCTCCCCGTCGCGTCCACGAATACCCGGGTCTGCTCCCTCGTCGGCCCGTCCCTCGTCGTCGCGCGGATCATTCGTCGTATGGCTGCGTTAGGGGGCAAGCCACAGTGTGGAGGGGTTGCCGAGGTCCGGGTATTTCTCAGTCCTCGCGGTGACCGTTGCCGCTGCTTCCTGGCTCGCGCTCAGCACGGAATCGAACTCGCGGATGTATTCGAGGGATCGGGCTTCTTCACCGAAAATGACTGGATTGGGCGAGAAAGAGGCGTCGCGTTGGGTCGCCATCGCGCTACCGCCTTCGCGTCAAAGCGCCTCGCCGAGCCGCCCGCCAGGATGCCGCTAAATCGTTCCGTCCGGCGACGACATTGCTGCCTGCCGTCTGCGAGCAGTCGGTCCCTTCTGAGCACTGCGTCTCGTGCATTGCGATAGCGCACCGCGCGGCGGGCGGATACGCGTGCTGGTCGTCCCTACGCAGCGACGCCACCAATGCCGACGCCGGCTAACGCTCGCAGGAGGCTCACAGTGGCGGCGCCATTCGGGCCGAAGCTACGCTGCGTCTCAGCCAAACAACGCGTCGACCGACACGTCAATCTGACGATGGGGCAGCGCTGTCTGCGTGACGAGGTTCTGGGTTTCGGTGGTGCGACTGATGCTGAAGAGGTCTTGTACTGCGTGGGTCAGAAATCGTGAGGCTTGCCCGAGTCCGTGTGCGTCGTCGTTGCCGTGGGGGCGGTGGTAGTACCGGGACGGCACATAGACGTGCAGCCTACGTCGTGCTCGGGTCAGCGCAACGTAGAACAGGCGTCGCTCCTCTGCGACTCCCTCGTCGGTTCCGGCGCTCATGTCGGCCGGGAAGTTACCGTCATACGCGCCGATCAGGTGCACGGCGTCCCATTCCAGTCCCTTGGCTGAGTGCACGGTGCTGAGGGTGAGGTAGTCCTCGTCGAGATGGGGAGGGCCGGCGAAGTCTGCGCTGGAGGCCGGCGGGTCGAGCACGAGCTCGGAGACGAAGTGGCGAATGTCCTCGGCGCCTCGCGCAGCCCCAACAAGCTGGTCGAGGTCACAGACACGTACCGCGCCGTCGGGATAGTGCATGCGGATCAGTGGCGTGATCGCAGCGCAGAGCCGCTCGACTTGGGCACCCGTTGACTCCATGGCGCCCCTGCCGGCGCGGCCGAGCGCGTCGACTAGCACCGTGGCCTGCTCGCGGGAGCTTCCTGGAACATGCTCGGCGGCTTCGGGCCAGCGGTTCAGCTCCGGCGACCCCCCCTCGGATGGTCGGAGCGCATCGAGGGCGCGGCGGGCGCGTGTCGGGCCGATACCGTCGAGAAGCTGAAGCAGACGGAACCAGCTCAGCTCATCGGCTGGGTTGTCGGCCAGTCGCAACAGGGCGATGAAGTCCTTGACATGCGCCGCCTCGAGGTAGCGCAGCCCGCCGTACTTCACGAACGGGATCCCACGACGGGTCAATTCGAGCTCGAGGAGATCCGAGTCGTGGCCTGTGCGGAAGAGGACCGCCTGCGCACGTAGTTCCATGCCCTCCTCGCGGGCATTCATCACCCGGTCACACACCTCGACCGCTTGCTCGCGTTCGTCGCGAGGAAATAGGAGCTCGGGGAGAGCGCCACCGTCGTTGTCGCTCCAAAGCTGCTTTGGGAACCCCAGCCGGTCCTGCGCGGAGACGGCGTTTGCGACGACGAGAATCGGTGCGGTCGAGCGGTAGTTCTGCTCGAGCGTCGCCGTATGGGCGTCCGGGAACCGCTCGGGAAACTCGAGAATGTGGCGGGCGCTCGCAGACCGAAACCCATAGATCGCCTGGAAGTCGTCTCCAACGACGGTCAAGCCCGGTCGAGGCAGTCGCAGGTTGCCCACGATGTCTACCTGCAAGCCATTTACGTCCTGGTACTCATCAACGAGGACGTGCTCGAAGGAATGTGCGATCTGTCGCCCGATCACCTCATCGGCCATAAGTGCGCGCCAGTAGACGAGCAGGTCGTCGAGGTCAAGAACACTGAGCGCCCGCTTGCGCGCCCCGTAGGCACGGAAAATCTCCCCGAGCGCCTCGCGATGCTCCTCACACCACGGAAACGACTCTGACAGCACATCCGCCAAAGAGGTCTGGGCGTTGACCGTGCGCGAATAGATGTCGAGCATCGTCTGGGCACGGGGGAAACGACGACGGCTCTCCGCCTGACCAGTCTCCTGGCGCACGAAGTCCAGCAGATCGGCGGCGTCGCTGGCGTCGAGAACCCCAAACCCGGGATCAAGACCCAGCGAAGAAGCATGCAGGCGGATCAGCCGATGACCGACGGAGTGAAAAGTGCCTCCCACAATGCGCCCGGCGTCCGGCGCGACCCGCTCGGCCAGCACGCGCGTCCGCTCGACCATCTCACGCGCCGCACGCCGCGTGAACGTGAGCAGCAGAATCCCTTCCGCCGGAACTCCGGCTCCCAGCAGCCACGCCACACGGGCGCATAGCGTCGTGGTCTTGCCAGTGCCCGCACCAGCGAGAATCAACAGCGTGTCACCCGAGTAGGTCGCCGCCGAGCGCTGCTCGGCGTTGAGCTCGTCAATCCAGGGACAGGCGCTGCTCTCATCGAACATCTGTTCGCGCACGGTAGGCCACGCCTCGGACAGCGTGCAAACCTCGCTGCAGCCAGGTCGCCGCCAAATAGTTCCGTCCGACCGGCCAGTCTCACACGATTGGCGTGGCCGCCTCGAGCATCGGATGACCCTTCGAGTCCTAAGCGCCGACCACTTCGTCCGGTCTCAGCCGCTTGCGACCTTTGTGGTCGGTCCGACCGGTACCGATGCACTCGCGGCACACGATCCACTTGCCGTCTGGCTCGGCCTCAAACCAGGTCCAGCCGGCTCCGCCGCAGGTGGAGCATCGGTCCTTCTCGGGGATGAGCCGGTCGCTCTGCGCCATCGGCTAAGCGTACATCGCACTGTTGAGAGGAGTCGTGTGGGCTTTGGCATGTCAGACATTGCCCTTAAGCGTCTCCGCTTCATTTACAACGACGTGATCGTGGCTATCGAACCCGAGGTCGACCGGGCGGCCGGATCTTCGCCCTGCTGCTCGAATAGCCCGACTGCAATCTATTTGATGCCCTGTTCATTCCTGCGGACCCGCTAATCGACTCGGTGGAAGTTGGGCGAATTCGGC
Organism: Solirubrobacterales bacterium; assembly: GCA_025964355.1. Classification (GTDB taxonomy): domain Bacteria; phylum Actinomycetota; class Thermoleophilia; order Solirubrobacterales; family Solirubrobacteraceae; genus Palsa-744. The sequence continues at coordinate 8,058 of JAOPZB010000007.1, forward strand.
AGCTCCAACTCGGGTCCTCCCCACCGCCCGTCGCGATGATCCCTCTAGCGCTGCTCGACGGCTTGAATGTGGCCTGGGTCGTCGTTCGTGGATCCAGGCTCGAGAACCGTGGCGATCCGCCACGGATGGCCGGCATCGTCGGTGAGCTCCATGCGCCACCGGAGTCTGAATGAGGACTCGATCGAGCGGTTCCCGCTGAGGACGATCGTGGTCGTTCGGTCTTCTACGTAACGGCGGCCGTTTATGCGCATCTCGACGACCATAGAGGGGGGCACAGCATGTGCGGCGAGCGCAACGATCTCGACCGAGCGTACCCGTGGACCCCGGACCACCAGGCGGCGGCTTCTCGTGACATCGCCCGGGTACAGCAGCTCCTGCACCGCCGAGGCGCTCGCCACCGCGTCGAGGGGCGCGTCCTCCCCGTCGACCGCATCCGCCCATGCGCCGACCGCATAGTCAACCTCCACGGCGAGGATCCGTGGCGCGAAGCGATCATCGACGAGAGATATGTCAAGCGCAGCGGCGCGAGCGTCCTTGGACAGCGTCGCGCCGGCGATCTCGCTTACTTGCGCGTTTTCGATCCGGGCAGCCGCCGCCTGTTCGAGCGTGGCTTCGCGCTGCAGTGCCTTCGTGTCCGCCCACGGCGTCGGAAGGATCGGCTCGGTGAGCTGATGCAGACCCTCGTGGTGCTGCTCGATAGAGATGAGAATCCAGCGACCTCGGGACAGTCCGAGGGTCCAGTACTCGCACACGTGATGGGTGTCACTGAGGCTGTTTACCCGATGGATCGTGTTTCCGGCGCCGTCGATGACGACGTCCCGCACACGCGCCGTGATCCGGACCACAGCGCGATCCGATCGGTCCTCGGCGGCGTTTCGCAGTCCAACGTAGTCGACGTGCACGGGGCCCTTCAAGTCGATCGTGTTGGTCCATCCTCGCAGCGCGAACGCCTTCAGCCTCCGCTCCCACTCGGCCATCAGATCGCGGGCTACCAGCTTCTCCAGCACGGCACGGTTATCGGCCGACCAGGCGACCTGGATCGCACGGAACAGCTGCTCGGCATCGCTGCACACAACCTCAGGCGCAAAGTACGAGTCGTCCTCGGATGCCTCTGCGGCCGCGAGCCTGACCTTCGCCTTGCGCCGGCCCAGGCGTCGCCACTCAACGAGGAGGTCAATCGGCCACGCCAGGATGTGCCGAACGGCTTGGACAACGAGACCTCGTGAGAGTGGCTGCCTTCGTTCTGCGCGCCGTGACGCCCGCCAGTGAAACAGCGCACCGATCAAAAGGTAGACAGCGACGAGCACGACGAGCACGAGCACTCCTCCAAGCGGCGCTCCCCCTGCACCGGAACCGCCACCGCCAAAGCCGCCCCCACCGCCAAAGCCGCCCCCTCCGCCACCGGAACCTCCGCCGCCTCCGCCCCCGCCGCCGAATCCTCCGACCCCGCCGCCGCCGAGCGCCAGAACGCTGCCTGGTAGAGCGAGAGCCGAGAACAACGCCAAGCTGCAGCTACAAAGGAGCGCGAACGGCATCGACGGCCGCCTCGTCGCGGGTCTCGAAAAGCGCGCGAACACGGTGGAACATCTTCGCACGGCCAACGCCATGGGAGGCGCGCCGCGACTCGGCCGACCAGCGCCGCGCGGCTCGCGGACACCACTTTTCTGCCTCGAGTCGCAGGCCAATCGCCGTCCGATGGCGACATTCGCAGCGCGTTGGCTGCGACTCTGCATTTCGAGACATCGCGATGTTTTGTTTTGAAACATCTGGGTAGTTCTGCGCCGTTCGAAGAATCTGATGGGAATGGGTGGAGCGGGTGAGGCGTCCAGTGCGGTGGTCCGGGCGAAGAAGGCGATGACTGGGCGGGCTAGATCCGCGCTGAGCTTGCGCCTGCGCTCGCGCTCGCAGACGTTTCCTTCACATTGCCGTCGGCGTCGGCGGCGGAAGAGGCCAGGCCCGGCTCATCTGCGGCAACGCCGCGGGTTGCTTTACCGGCCGGGCCAGAACACCGACGAAGGAGAGTTATGAGCATCTGGGGCAGCATCCGCTTGTGGGGTCGCGCTGAACACTGCACCGCCCGTTGGTTCGTCTCTGCCCTCGCGAGCGGTGCGCTGCTGTTGGCCGCCGCGCCGGGCGCGGGCGCGTCGACGTTCGAACGCCGGCCAGTCCTGTTCGTCCATGGCTTCGAGAGCGCCGGCTCGAATTTCGCGTCGCAGGCGATGCGCTTCGAAAGCAACGGCTACCCGCCGAGCTGGGTGATGGAGCTCGACTACAACTCCACGGCGGCGGCGGGCAACCAGAGCGAAGTCGAAAAGCAGATCGAAGAAGCGATCGCGACGCTCAAGCGGCGGACGGGCAAGTCCCAGGTCGACGTGCTCGGGCACTCCGAGGGCACCTCGGTGATGTATCACTATCTCGCCGAAAGCGCGAAGGCGGCCGAACACAAAGCGAGCGTGGCTCACTACGCGAACCTCGACGGTCAGGAAAAGAATCCGGAAGTGCCGACGATCGCGGTGTGGGCGGGACGCTGCGGCGACGCGACCTGCAGCAAACCCGAACGGCACATGGAAGGCGCGGAAAACGTCACGATCCCGAACGCCACGCACGTCCAGACCTCGACCTCAGCCGAAACCTTCCAACAAGTCTTCAAGTTCTTCAGGGGCAAACTGCCGCTGCACGACATCGTGCCGCAGAAAGCGATCAAACTCGCCGGCAAGGCGCTCGAATTCCCTCAGAACACAGGGCTGATCGGCGACACGGTGGAAATCTGGCCGGTCAACTCCAACGGGGAACGCACGACCAAGACGCCGATCGCGTCGATCCCGATCACCGACGGCTCGGAGGCCGGAGGCGCCTGGGGCCCCGTCTCCGCGAAAGCGGGACAGCGCTACGAATTCGCGCTCGTACAGCCGACTAGGACGGTCCATGTCTACCAGGAGCCGTTCGTCAGAAGCGACTACGCCATCCGCCTGCTCGGCTCGGCCGCGATCGAGAACTACACCGGAAAGGACCCGGGCAGCTCGGGGGCGGTGATGATCAGGTACAAGGAGTACTGGGGCAATCAGCCTGGCGAAAACGACGAACTGCTGATCAACCGACTGAACGTCTGCACGGCGACGCTGTGTCCGTGGGAAAAGGAGGTGAACGCGTTCTTCGCATTCAACTGGGAAGGCAAGGAAGAATCGACCCTGAACGAAGACCCGGTCCTGAGCAAGCCTCCCTTCCTCCAGGGTGCGCAGGTCTACATCCCAGGAGGCACGCCACCCAACGCCACGGTGTCCTACCAGCTGAGCTCACGCGGCGGAGGAGGACTGCGGACGCTGAACATTCCCAACTGGGAAGGCACGACCAACCAGGTCGAGATCTTCTGGAACGACTTTGAGAGCCTGAGCTTCTAGGGCGCACGCGATGAACCCCGGGGCTCACCCCGGGGTTCATCAGGCGGCCTTGAGCGCCTACTACGGACTCGAGATCGTGGGACCGCCCGGCATCGCCACCGGAAAGCCGTCGGGTCGATCTTCGCGGGCCGTCCGGCGGACGAGCTCCTCGCGGACGAGCGGCGCAACCTTCGTTCCGAAGAGTTCCATCGAGCGCAGCACGTCACGGTGACCGACGGCACCGACACTCATCTGCGCGATGTAGCGGTCGTGGGCGAACAGCTCGTGCTCGAAGAGGATCTTCTCCGCGACCTGCTCGGGCGAACCGACCGCGAGCGCCCCATCGGGCGCACGCAGCGCTTCGTACTCTCGCCTTCCTGATACTGGCCAGCCCCGCTCGCGTCCGATGCGATTCATCATCGCCAGGTACGGCGCCGCGAAGGCTGCGTCCGCCTCGGAGAGGCTGGCCGCGACGAAAGCATGCGTGTTGATCGCAAGCCTCGTCTCGGAGGCGTCGTGGTCTGCCTGCTTGGCCGCATTGCGATAGAGCTCGACGAGCGGGGCAAAGCGCGCCGGCTGTCCACCGATGATGGCAAGCGTCAGCGGCAGTCCGAGCGCCCCCGCCCTGACCACCGACTGGGGCGAGCCGCCGACCGCCACCCAGACCGGCAGGCGCTCCTGCATTGGACGCGGCCATACGCCAGCGTGATCGAGTGCCGGGCGGTGCCGTCCTGACCAGGTCACCTGCGTATGCTCGCGCAGCTCGAGCAGGAGCTCGAGCTTCTCGGCGTAGAGCTCGTCGTAGTCGTCGAGGTCGTAGCCGAAGAGCGGAAAGGACTCGATGAACGACCCCCGGCCGGCCATGATCTCGGCGCGTCCGCCCGACAGCAGGTCGACCTCGGCGAAGTCCTGAAAGACGCGAACGGGATCGTCGGAGCTTAGGACGGTCACCGCGCTCGAGAGGCGGATCCGCTCGGTCTTGACGGCGATCGCCGCGAGCACGACGGCCGGTGAGGACACGAGGAAGTCCGCGCGATGATGCTCACCGACCGCAAACCCGTCCAACCCGAGCTGGTCGGCGAGCTCGGCCTCCTCCATCAGGTCCCGCATGCGCTGCGCCGGGGTAATTCCGCTGGCAAGGTCCGCGAAGGTGGCAAGCCCGAGTTCCATACCAGCAGCCTATCG